>WQSN01000143.1 GCA_009787835.1 Treponema sp. | reverse complement strand
CGGGATTAATCTTAAAGAACTTGGAATGCCGAACAGGTTTACTTTATACAACGGTCAGAAGGTTTCACTTGATGAAATGATCTCATTCTATTACGCGCAATTCAATGAAAGAGCGTTAAACGCTGTTATATTCGGTAACTTCGCAAGTCAGATAGAACGGAACGTATTAAAAAATTTTGGCAGCCAGGAAATAAAAGAACAATTAGACCTTGAATCAACTATCACAATGCGGTACTGGAACGACATGAAGAAACTTGATGATTTTTTCGCGCAGGAAGAAAACGAAAAATATCGGCAAGTAATGGAAATCATCAGGCGGGATTATGACAACAATTATGATAGGTTAAAAGAATTTGTGGCGCGGGAATATAACGAGGAGCTAGGAAGCGAGCCGTACTATATGCCGCTTATAAGACAGGGAGTAGTCGCAGAAGAAAATACGGAAATCGAAAAAGCGCTTGCGGATTCAGGTTTATCAAGATATATCAGCAAAGGTTTTACAAAAGGGCGTACAGATATTCCCCCGTATGCACAGCAGCCAATACAAGCAGGCATGTATATGTTATGGGATCGCATGGTTGTTAAGCAGGAACATCTAATGGCTTATGATTCATTCCACAGAGAGCTGCAGCAAATATTTAAAGGCCCTGACAGTGAGACGGTACGCGATACATTAAGGCGCGGACATTCCCAAGCCGCAGTAAAGAGAGTGGAGAATTTTATTAATGAGCTGGCAACTCCGCAGGTACATGAAGATTTTGCGGCTATGGATAAAGTAAACAGGGTTATGCGCGGACATTACCCGGCTGCTGTACTAGGTTGGAGAATTGCGAGCATTGTAAAGCAGGCAATAGAAAGCCCGCCGCCGTTTTTTCAATTTGTAAGTCCTAAACAGTATATAGCTGCAGGTGCTTCATGTTTAAAGCAGGAAACACGCGACATGATCCGGGAGAAAAGCGTGTACATGAAAACAAGGTATTTTGATCCTGCTGCTGCTGTTGTTAAGGAAATGGAACAAATGTATTTAACAGGGAAGCTTGGAAAAATTGAGGCTGTACTGACAAAGATAGAATCAACAGGCATGAAAGGGCAGGAATGGATTGATTCGGTATGCGTAATGCCCGGCTGGTTAGCCGCATACAATAAAAAACTCGCAGAATTGAATAAATCAAATCCTGACATGACAGTAGAAGAAGCGGAATATCAAGCCGTGCGACACGCGGATATAATTGTACGCGACTGTCAGCCGTCATCAGTTTTAATGGACAGAATTCCTGCATTGAAAGGAAACATACACCCGCTTGCAAAAATGTTTATGCAGTTTCAGACGCCGATTGCCTCGATATTTCAGCAGCTTTTTATTGACGCGCCGAATAATTTTAAACAAGGGCGCGTATTACAAGGATTATGGACATTTGGAATCTACGCGCTATTGGCAATTACAATTGGCGCAATACAAGAAGATGATGACGGTGAAGAATTTGATCCGAAAAAACGCGGGATTGACGCGCTTGTTATGCCGTTATCAATGATTCCTGTATTTGGCGGAGACATAGCATATTCCGCGGAAACATTCTTAAGAGACGGCAAAATGCAGATATCACGGCGCAGTTATTTCCCGGTAGTAGATCAGGGCATACGCGCTGTTAACGCGATATCAGATGAAAAATGGGATAAAGCCGGATGGGAAGCTCTCAAAGGTTTTATGTATTACACAGGTTTACCAGTAGCGACATTAAACGATTTTGAAAAAGCCATAGAGACAGGTAAACCGTAGCGCATTTTAGGCATTAGATGAGCAAGGGAAACGGCCCGGAGGCTCCAGTAGTGAGCGGCTGCATACAATTTTTACAAACACGCGGAATATATCATTGGCGTAATTCCACAGGCGCGGTACAGATAGCACCCGGAAGGTTTATGAAGTTTGGGAAGAAAGGCAGCAGCGATATACTCGGCATACTTCCCGGAGGGCGCTTGTTATGCGTGGAATGTAAAGCACCGAAAAACGGGAGGTTATCACCAGAGCAAAAACAATTCATTGAGGACGTAACGAAAGCCGGAGCATTGGCGATTGTAGTACGGGGCTGGACGGAACTTGACAAGGCATTGAGAGCTGCAGGGTACATTAATGACGGTCCACTGTTCGACAGGAACAATGCTATGCCGTATGGCATGGCTAATTAATACATGGAAGGAGAAAAGGAGATGATTAAGTTTATACCAACAAAGAAACAGTATGAGGAATGGTCACAGCAATTGAATAACGAGAACGCACCTGAAAATTCTGTTAAAAAAGGACCATATATAAACGCTCTGTGTAAAGCATTACGGCGTCTTATTCCCGATGATCAAATAATTGAACTTGTCATGGAAGACGGCGGGGTTATTGATGTAAACGGAGTTGACATCGGCGTTCATCTTTTATGCTTATTAAAAGACATACCTGACACAGCGCCGGTAATTGATCCGCGCCCATGCGAATGGGAGCCAAGCTATAACAGGGAAACATGGGAAACTGACCTTTCAGGAATAGGGCTTGAATATCCAGACGATTGCAAGGATATACAGAGTAAAGAAGCGGAACGTATAAACA
>WQSN01000142.1 GCA_009787835.1 Treponema sp. | reverse complement strand
TGTTTATACGTTCCGCTTCTTTACTCTGTATATCCTTGCAATCGTCTGGATATTCAAGCCCTATTCCTGAAAGGTCAGTTTCCCATGTTTCCCTGTTATAGTTTGGCTCCCATTCGCACGGGCGCGGATCAATTACCGGCGCTGTGTCTGGAATGTCTTTTAACAAGCATAGCAAATGTACGCCGATATCAATTCCGTTGACTTCGATTATTCCGCCATCTCCCATATCGAGCTCAATAAATTTATCGTCAGGTAAAAAACAGCGTAACAGTTTGCACAGAGCTTTTATGTAAGGGCCTTTTTTAACTGAATTTTCAGGCAGGTTTTCTTCAGGTAAACTTTCATAAAATTGCCGTGTCCATTCCTCATACTGTTTTTTTGTCGGGATGAGTTTCATTTGTGTGTCTGTTTTGTTCATTGCCTTTTCTCCTTCCGTTTATACGGTTTTATTATTAATGTATAATGCCCGTGATGATTTACCATATCATTATTCAATGTGTCCTCCGAATAGCGGACCGTCTGTGATATACCCGGCTGCCCTTAATGTCTGGTCAAGTTCTATCCAGCCTCGTACTACAATCGCCAATGCTCCGGCTTTCGTTACGTCATCTATGAATTGTTTTTGCTCTGGTGATAATCTCCCATTTTTCGGGGCCTTACACTCCACGCATAACAAGCGCCCTCCGGGAAGTATGCCGAGTATATCGCTGCTGCCTTTCTTTCCGAACTTCATAAACCGTCCAGTACCTATCTTTACCGCGCCTGTGGAATTACGCCAATGATAAATTCCGCGCGCTTGTAAATACTGTATGCAGCCGCTCACGACAGGAGCCTCCGGCCCGTTCCCTTTGCTCATATCATCTAACGCCTATAATGCGTTGTGGCTTGCCAGTCTCTATGGCTTTTTCAAAATCGTTTAATGTCGCCACTGGTAAACCTGTGTAATACATAAAACCTTTAAGCGCTTCCCATCCGGCTTTATCCCATTTCTCCTTTGATATCGCGTTAACAGCGCGTATGCCCTGATCCACAACCGGGAAATAACTGCGCCGTGATATCTGCATTTTGCCGTCTCTTAAGAATGTTTCTGCGGAATATGCTATGTCTCCTCCAAATACAGGAATCATTGATAACGGCATAACAAGCGCGTCAATCCCGCGTTTTTTCGGATCAAATTCTTCGCCGTCATCATCTTCTTGCATCGCGCCTATTGTAATTGCCAATAGTGCGTATATTCCCCATGTCCATAATCCTTGTAATACGCGCCCTTGTTTAAAATTATTCGGCGCGTCAATAAATAATTGTTGAAATATCGAGGCAATCGGCGTCTGAAACTGCATAAACATTTTCGCGAGCGGGTGTATGTTTCCTTTCAAGGCAGGAATCCTGTCCATTAAAACAGATGATGGCTGGCAGTCACGGACTACTATATCCGCATATCTTACCGCTTGCGCGTCTGCTTCCTCAACCGTCATGTTTGAATCTGTTTTGTTTAATTCTGCGAGTTTTTTATTATACGCGGCTAACCAACCGGGCATTACACATACCGAATCAATCCATTCCTGCCCTATCATGCCTGTTGATTCTATCTTTGTCAGTACTGCTTCAGCCTTTCCTATTTCGCCTACTCCTTGTAGGTACATTTTTTCCATTTCTTTAACAACAGCGGCAGCAGGATCAAAATATCTTGTTTTCATGTACACGCTTTTTTCGTAGATAAAGTCGCGTTTATCCTGCCTCAAACATGAAATACCTGCGGCTATATACTGTTTAGGACTTACAAATTGAAAAAACGGCGGCGGGCTTTCTATTGCCTGTTTTACAATGCTCGCAATTCTCCAGCCGAGTACAGCAGCCGGGTAATGTCCGCGCATAACCCTGTTTATTTTATCCATTGCCGCGAAATCTTTCTGTACAGGCGGGTTTGTAAGTTCGCTGATAAAATTTTCTACATACTTTAGAGCTGCTTGTGAATGTCCGCGCTTTAATGTTTCGCGTAATATCTCACTGTCAGGGCCTTTAAATATTTGCTGCATCTCTCTGTGGAATGAATCGTAAGCCATTAGATGCTCCTGTTTTACAATCATACGATCCCATGTTGCATACATGCCTGTCTGTATCGGCTGCTGCGCGTATGATGGAATATCCATACGGCCTTTTGTAAATCCTTTATTGACATTTCGTGATAAGCCTGCATCTGTAAGCGCTTTTTCCACTTCGGTATTTTCCTGCGCTATCACGCTGTCCCTGATAAGCGGCATATAATACGGCTCTCTGCCTAATTCTTCGTTGTATTCCCTTGCGACAAACTCCTCTAATCGTTCGTAATTGCTTTCATAATCATTGCTGATTATGTCCATAACTTTTATATATTTTTCGTTTCCTTCCTGCGCGAAAAAATCATCAAGTTTTTTCATGTCATTCCAATATCGTTGCGAATATTTTGTTTCAAGTGCCAGCAGCTCTTTTATATCATTCGTGTCGCTTACATCTTTTAATGCTTTGCGTTCCTCCTGGCTTGCGAAATTTCCGAATATAACAGCGTTTAAGGCTCTCTCGTTGTATTGCGCGTAATAGAATGAGATCATTTCATCAAGTGAAACCTTCTGACCGTTGTATAAAGTAAACCTGTTCGGCATTCCAAGTTCTTTAAGATTANTCCCG
>WQSN01000141.1 GCA_009787835.1 Treponema sp. | reverse complement strand
GATTAATCCTGAACCGGAACATTTAGCAATGGTTGTTTTCACTTCCGGCTCTACGGGAAGCCCCAAGGGTGTTATGCTTCCGCACCGGGCTGTCTCTTACCGCGCAGAGGTAGTTGCCCGTGAAGTGTATACAGGAGCCGCGCATGTTAATCGTGATGATATATTTTTGTCTTTTTTACCCATGTCTACAGTGGCTAATGTATCAACAGAATTTTCCATTATGTGTATGGGCTGTAAAATAGATATTGTTCCGGGCGAATACGGCATGGATATGGCAAAAATTATTCAGTATGGACTGGAACATAAGGCTACCTATTCATTTATGCCTCCTGTGCTGGCGCCTCTTTTTATTAAACATTTTGAAGGGAAGATGCGAATTCTCGCGACAGGCTCCGAGCAGGTAAAAAATATTTATAATGATAAATTTTTGATGCTCAATATATACGGCATCTCTGAAACCGCGGCGCTCGCGGCTTTCTTTGTAATAGACCGAAACTATGAAAATACTCCCATTGGTAAACTGACTGAAGGAACAAATGGATATATATTGGATTCAGGCGGAAAGCTGGTATCTGACGGCAGTGAAGGAGAGCTTTGCATTTCAGGCGAATGTGTTGCCTTAGGTTATTTAAACCGCCCGGAGCTTACCGCCGAAAAATTTACTTCCAACCCGTTCTCTGATGATCCGGATCACAGGGTGCTTTATCATACAGGCGATCTTGCAAGGCTTCTGCCTGACGGCAATTATGAATATATCCAGCGCGCCGACTGGATGCTCAAGATTCGCGGACACAGGGTAGAACCTGGTGAAATTGAAAACGCGATTCGCAGCGTCGCGCCTGTTACCAAAGCTGTTGTTGTCGGGTTTGCGAGCCGTGGCACTGAAACATCGCAGACAAGGCTTTATGCGTGTTACACCGCGCAGGATACGCTTGATCCATTAAAGATACAGGAAGAACTCTATAAAATTTTACCTGATTATATGGTTCCTTCATATATTGAGCAGGTTGCCTCCTTGCCGCTTAACATGAACAACAAGGTAGATCGCACAAAAATTATCCCGCCTGAAATTGAATACTTTAAGTCTGATTATGAAAAACCGGCTAATGATATGGAAAAGAGTATCTGTGAATCTTTCCGTGAACTTTTAAATCTTCCCAGGGTGGGCGCGTTGGATAACTTTATACTGTTAGGCGGCGATTCTGTAGCGGCAGCCAAATTGTCGTTTATTTTGTACGGTTCTACCGGCCTTTCAGTTGTGGATATACTGCTGCATCAGACGCCGCGGGCTTTGGCGGCTTTGGTTAGCAACAGACAGAAGGGACAGACCTCAGGTGAAAGCGGATCGGGCGTAAAAGAAATTGATATTGCAACAGCGCTTGAACTTAGTCCGTATCAGACAATGTTTTACAATGAGTGGCTGCTTGATCCGGAACGTTACGATTACAATATAGTGGAGGATAAAATTCTTGAAGGAGAAGTTTCTCCCCAGCGGCTTGATGATTCGCTTAAACGGCTCTTTAGTGATTATTTTATTTTTCTCAGCAATGTGAGTGACAATAACAATACTCTTTGCTGGAAAACCAGGGAGCCTCATTCAAGCGAAACAAAACTGCTGCAGTACTTTGATCATCCGATTGATGATAAAGAATTGTTTTCCATTTTGACAAAGCCGTTTGATTTAAAGAATGATCTTCTTTATAGGTTTATTCTGATAAAGCTTCATGACAGAAAGTACCGGTATATTACCTGCGTTCATCATATAATAACAGACGGAACAAAGGCAAATGCCATTTATGAAGAATACGCAAATTACTACAACAAACCGGACTATAGCGGATCTGTAAATTTAAAACAGCAGCAGATGCTCTTTGCCGGATACCTTACAAAAATAAAAACTATCCTTGACGAAAACCGGCAGAGTATTTGTGATTTCTGGCGCGATTATTGCCGTGACGCCGAGCCGGTTGATCTTAAATTCCTTTGCGGTTCTAATGAAAGAAATGAGCGGAAGACATTAAGCCCTGTTGGTATATGCCGTTTTTCCATAGATCAAAAGGATACGGACAAAGTTAAAGTTGTTTCTCAAAAACACGGAATAACCCCTTATATTTACGCCCAGATTATTTTTGCCCTGTCGCTTTACAGGATGTCAGGTCAGAAGATGATTAGTTTTTCCTACCCTTCGGCAATTCCCGAAGGTCTTGCGCTGATGTTCGGTTCGCAGCTTAACACCATGATAATTAAATTCTTTTTTGATCAGAACACAACAGCTCATGATTTGGTAAAACAGGCAAGGGATTTTTACATCAATGTAGAAAAAAACAAAGCTATATATTTGCCCATAAGTGAAACTCTGAAATTTTTGCCGGACAGGAAGATACTGGATGTTAATTTTTCCCAGAGCGGTTTACGGGATTCCAAATTTGCCTTTAATGGGGTTGAAAAAGAAACCAACAATGAAGATTTCTTCTTTGATGTAAACTGTACGCTTCTTGCCCAGATGGAAGAACAAAAAAACTGTTTGAATTTTAAATTTAAATACAAGAACAGAATCCTGGATGATGATTTGGTGCTTAACTTTTCGAAGATATACCGGAAGTTGTTCGCTGATATATTAAATGGATTGCTTAATGAACATAAATGATTTTTCATTGCTTGATGACAGTGAATACAATCAGCAGATAAACGAGTGGA
>WQSN01000140.1 GCA_009787835.1 Treponema sp. | reverse complement strand
TTATGCCGCCTCGCGCGTCTTAAACACAGCGATGCTGTGCTTGATCCGTTTTGCGGTTACGGATCAATCCCGCAGGAAGCGCTTAAGCATTTTCACGTAACGAATTTTACCGCGTGTGACAATAACAGCGAAGCGGTTTCGTATACACAGTCAAGGTTTAAAAATAATAAGATTTTTTCTCTGCACAAACGCGATTACTGCGAATTGCCGGCGCTAATCGGTGAAAACAGCATTGACGCTATTGTTACAGATCCGCCGTGGGGGCATTTCCGCGAAACAAAAGACAGTGATTTTTTACTAAAAATGTCAGATATTTTTTATAAGCTGCTTAAAAAAGGCGGAAGAGCAGTTGTGTTATGTGCAAACGACGGTAACTTTACGCAGTTTTCCCGCTTTGAATCTGAAGCTAAAATCCCGATACTTCTATCTGGTAAAAAAGCGCTGATTATAATTTTGAATAAAAATTAATAGATAAATCCAATTGTGATGCCTCCGTACCAGCCCAATATGTTGTTACGTGACATGACCCCCCCTTGCAGTGAAAAGACAAAGCTTAACGGATAAAAATGTATCTGCGCTCCTGCCAATAGCGATGGATCTGTGTTTTCTGTTAAATCATATTCAAGGCGCGCACTGAGACCGGCGTTTAACCATGCGGCGCGGTAGAGGATACCCGTTCCAAGCATTAAGGCTGGAATAAGCCCTTCAGGACCGCGCCAGAAAAGAATAGGGCAGAGTGCCAATGAAAAGCTCCCGCCCAGTGTATTTGTCAGCTCTAATGATAGCGGCGCGAAAAATCCTACGCCGCGTCCGGGACTCAGAGGAAAAGCCCCCTCGTTTCCCGCCCATGTGTAACTGACGCCGGCCGCGAAAGCCAGCGGGATGCCGTCACCTCTTAAAAAATTATATTTTACGGAACCAGTTATTCCCCAATCTTCCCTGTAGGGATTTATATTAAAAATGGTAGTAAGTTCAAGATGGTTTACCGGCGTTACACTCATGCCGAGTTTAAACGGAATATCAAAAACTTCTTTTTGCGCACCATGAAGAATGAAATTCCCCGCAAGAACACCGGCATTGAATTGGAAACTTCCCAGCGGAAGAGTATGAGGCAAAGGCGTAAAAGACAATCCTGAAATTCCGCTGTCAAGCGACAATGGAAAAATATTAACGGAGTAATCAATTTCGGTTTCTATTCTTATCGTTATTATCCGCGGCGTACCACTGTCATCATCATTCTGTGTTAGCTGAAATGCAGACGCTTCCATCAAAATGGTATAAACGCCTTCGGGCAGCGCCCTTCCCGCAGAGTCCCTGCCGTTCCATAATATTGATTGATACCATGTATCAAAAACATCAAGCTGTCTTTCGAATACCGCAGCGCCCGCCGCATTTAATATTCTAAATGATGCGGTTCCCGGAGCCGATACATCAAAACGAAAATCTGTAATACCGAGATGACCTGTATTAAAAGGATTAAATCTGTTTCTTGATAAAGATACATTATCAATACTGAAGACAGCCGGTCTCATATAAATATCTACCGCAGTTGTTTCATTGTTTCTGATTAGCACGTCCGCGGCAGCGTCTTCCCAGCCAAAAGCGCGAACCCTGATTGTGCGTACCCCAGCGGCAAAATTTAAAACCGCTTTATATTCATGCGAGAGAGGCGGCGGCTCATTCTGTTCTCTTGATGTTATCTGCGGATTGAACGGAAGATACGCGGGACTTCCTTCGGCTCTGTAAACGGAGAGCATTGCAAACCCGCGCTCTTCTTCCATCTTGATTAATACAACAAGCCTTCCTGTATTTGAAAGCGTTACATTAAAACGCTTGTCATTATAACCATCTTTAACGAGTCTGATTTGATATTCGCCCGCTCCCATGTTTTCAAATCCCACGGGAGTAATCCCGCGCTCAATGCCGTTTATAAAAACTCTTACACCCGGCGGATCTGATTGAATTGTCAGCCCTCTGCCTTCCGCCTGAATAAAATTATCTTCTGTAATAATGTTTGGCGCGCGCGCCGCAAGCAATGACGGAAAGACGAGAAGAAGGGCAAGCGCCGTAGTAATTATTTTTTGCCTGAGCATGGGTTTATTTTATCATATTATTTGATAACGGTCAGTATTGCATATTCTCTTGCCCATCCTTCAATTTTCCATTCTCTCTGAAACTCCACCATGATGTTTCCGTGAAGATGATATGATCGATAAAATGAAGCCCCAATATCCGTGCTGCGGATTGCAGGCGGTTTGTGATCTCATCATCCTCAGGCGAGCTTTCAAGCTGTCCCGACGGGTGGTTATGCGCAACGCAGAACGCCGACGCTCTGTCCTGAATGAGGTCGGCGAATACTTCGCGCGGGTGGACAATTGTTTTGTTGACAAGCCCGATGGTTACGATTCTGACGGCCAGCACTTCATGCGCACCGTTAAGCGACAGGCTGATAAATCTTTCCTGTTTGCGGTCGGCATTGTGTCTTACAAGAGCGAAAATATCCTTTGGATTTTTTACCTTGACAGAAGACGGACCGAAGCGCCTCCTTCCGAACTCCAGCATTGCGGCGATTGAACATGCCTTGATCTGCCCGATCCCGGGCAGCAAAGCGATTTCTTTCACGGAAGGAGTATTCTTGGTTTTCTGCAAGAATTTAAGCAGATCGCTTGAGAGCCTCCTTACATTTTTTCCGCGGATTCCCGCGTTCAAAAGGATTGACAGTAATTCCCTGTCGGATAAAGCTCCGGGCCCCCGCGCAAGCAGTTTCTCCCGCGGCCGCTGTTCAGGCTGCATTTTTGTAAAAACTGT
>WQSN01000139.1 GCA_009787835.1 Treponema sp. | reverse complement strand
ATGGTAATTATGTGCTTTTTATATTTTTTTAAAAAGCAGGCGCAAAGAAGCGAGTTTATGACCATTTCATTTTCGCGGCGCGTGATAGAAGGAATGGATTTGGAGCGAAAGCGTATTTCGCGCGAGCTTCATGACGTGATACTGCCACAGGTTATGGAGCTTCCTGTCGGCTCTCAAATCAGGGCAATCTGCATGGAGCTTATGCCGCCGGATTTTACAAGACTTCCCTTTAAGGAATTGCTTGCCGATATTTGCGATAAGTGCAGGAAACAAACAGGAATTGAATGTTCTCTTTTTGTGGAAGAAGAACTGTCATTTGCAAATATTAGCGCTGACAATCTGCTTCATCTTTACCGTATGACGCAGGAAACATTTACAAATATCGGGAAACATTCAAAGGCGAAAAAAGCCATGCTCGTTGTTAGGCGTCATAACAAAGGAATACTGATATGCGTTTCTGATGACGGAATAGGATTAAATAACAGCCAGGAAGGTATCGGCATGAAAAGCCTTAGGCAGAGAGCTGCGATAATAGGCGCGAAAATTGATTTTATCAGCGAAAGCGGAAACGGACTTATGGTAAAAATTGAGTTTACCCCCCATCAATATGGAGAGTAAGCAATGAAAACCATATTTATCATGGAAGATCACCCGATTGTCTCGGAGAGCCTTGCTTCATTTTTTAATGATACAGGCAGGTGGAATGTTTTGGGAACATCATCAACTCTTTCAGGGGCTAAAGAAATAATTCCGCAATTAAAGGATATTGACGTTTTAATCATGGATATTCTGCTTCCCGACGGCTGGGGGCTCGACATAATCCCCTGGTTAAAGAATCAAAATTATAAATTGCCGCTTTTATCCGTCTACACCGCCTTTGACGATTACAGCTATGTAAGCACAGCGCTCAGTCTTGGTGTAATGGTATATTTAGCAAAATTGCGGAACAAGGAAAAACTGGAAAACGCGATAATCAGCGCCTTTGACGGCATTGTCTGCATTGATGAAGACGCGCAAAGAAAAATAAATAAAATTACATCTTTAACCGACATGCTGACAAACCGCGAATCTGAAATATTAATTAATGTGAAAAAGGGCTTAACCAACGAAGAAATCGCCGTTAATTTAGGCATAAACCCGCGAACTGTCGCGAATATCATTTCGTGCATACTGGATAAAACAGGCATTAAAAACCGGCGAATGCTGGAAAGAATTTAAAATACCGCCTACTCCCCATGCTACTTGCTGAACCCTGCACATCCAGAAAGCCGTACCGATCAATAAATATTACAGCATTTGAATATACGGAATAAAATTAACGTTATTATAAACACATAAAATTTAAAAATATTTTTAATAAAACCATTAAGTTTCTCATTTTACTGACATTACTTTTATATAGGGAGAAACACATGAAAAAATTAATTGGGATATTGATACTTTTTATAGCTGTATCCACGCTTGTCTATTCACAATTTGTATTGGAACAGCCAATTGTTGAATTTGACATTGATTTTACAAGTGATTCACTTGGCATTTTACACTATTACGGCTATCGTCCAACAGAAAATGAATTCTGGTTAGATGCTTTAACTGACTCAATTTTTCATAATCTTATAGACCCTTCTGAAACATTAATATTGTCTTCATTTGCAATAATTGATGATAATACCGGTCTTGATGATTTTGTTAAAACACAATGAGAAGGAATAATATAACAGTCTGTATAACATTTTTTTCTTATGTTTATGGCGATTACTTATCACAGTGAATTATTTATAAATTCTTGATAAAAAAATCTTTATAAACGTATTAAAATTTTTCTTCTTTTGATCATTTGTGTAAGGAGATGGATGCCGTGTAATTCCTTTTTTTGAAAATATAAAAAAATTGTACGTGTAATTAAGTACGCGTTTTTTGCACAACGCACCAGTAATAAAAAGCCCGCAAACGCGTTAACGTTTGCGGGCTTATATTCACTTTACAGTTAAATTAGAACGGTCTGTCCGCTAAGTACTTGTACTCTTTCCACACACGTTCAGCCTGCGCTTTTGCTTTAGCGAGTAACGCGTCCGCGCGGGCGGGGTCGGCGGCTTTAAGGCTCTTGAAGCGGACTTCCTTGTACATAAAGTCTTCAAGGCTTGTGGTTGCTTCTTTGGAGTCAAGCTGGAAGGGATTCTTGCCCTGATCTTTGAGGCGCGGATCGTAGCGGTACAACGGCCACAGACCGCTTGATACTACCGCCTTGCCCTGCTCCAACCCCTTGCTCATGTCAATGCCGTGGTTGATACAGTGAGAGTATGCGATGATGATCGACGGACCGTTATAGGATTCCGCTTCGCGGAAAGCTCTGATGGCCTGCGTCATGTTAGCGCCTAACGCAATCTTCGCGACATATACATAACCGTAACTCATCGCGATAGCGCCGAGATCTTTCTTTGTAATCTCTTTTCCGGCCGCGGCGAATTTCGCAATAGCGCCGACAGGAGTGGCTTTTGACATCTGACCGCCGGTGTTGGAATAAACTTCGGTGTCCATACAGAGCAGGTTAACATTTTTGCCGGAAGCGAGGACATGATCCAAGCCGCCGAAGCCGATGTCATACGCCCAGCCGTCACCGCCGAAGCCCCACACTGACCTCTTTACAAAGTGGTCGGCAAGCGAGAGCAGCAGTTTCGCTGTGGGTTTTGAATCGTTTTTCAGAGCCGCTTTCAATGCATCAACATTTTTGCGCTGCTCTTCAATAGCCGCTTCGTTCTCCTGATTGTTGGCAAGCAGTTTATCAATGATCGCGGCTGCAATGCCTTCGCCCTTGGCTTTTTCCGCCATTTCGCGGGCGTGGACTGCGAGCTTGTCGCTTGTAAGCCTGAAGCCAAGCG
>WQSN01000138.1 GCA_009787835.1 Treponema sp. | reverse complement strand
CTGTCTTATACAAATGACGGAATGAATGTTAAGCTAATTCCTTATGCAATAAGGAATTAGCGCATTTGTTATCATGCAAACCGAATAAGACAGGACACTAGGGGTGTTCGATTTAATAAATTCTACATGCGTTCGCACCCAATAAAATTAACATCGCCGGAACTGGACGGACAGCTTCAGCTGTCCGGAGGCGTACCCGGCAGATGTACATTTTACCGTTTTTTACTTACATTGGCAATATCCTGAAGATTTGATATATTAAATTATGCCGATTGTTAGTTTATTTTATGGAATAAAAATAGCAATGAATTGGGATGATCATAACCCGCCTCATTTTCATGTTGAATATGCAGAGTTTAAAGCGGTTGTTTTGATTTTGGAGTGTATTATTGAAAGTGGTTTTCTTCCTGGCAGGCAATTGAAATTGGTTCTCGCATGGTGTGAGATACATAAAGATGAGTTAATGCAGAATTGGGAATTATCCAAAGCAGGGCTGCCTTTGAATACTATTAATCCTCTGGTTTGATATGAATATAGGAAAACTTGATAGAAGATATTTTTTCCCTCTTGTATTACAGGTTTTACCTACAGATAATTTCGAAGTTTATGCATATATGAATGACGGTTCAGTAAGGCTCTTTGATGTTAAACCTCTTATAAAAAAAAATACTGTATTTGAATCACTTATGGATATTCAGGTTTTTAAAAATAATTTAACAATTATCAATAATACAGTAGCCTGGGATATTGCCGGAAACCGGGATTCAAATAAATGTATTGACATTGATCCTTTTTCTATTTTTGAAAAACCGCCTGTCAGCGATCCTTTAATTGAGTCTAATAATAACCTGACTAATCACTCCGCCGCCAGCCTATAAATCGCCTCCGCGTCTTTCTCTGTCAGCTTGCGGTACTGACCGATAGACCCAAAGTAGACAACGCGCTTTGCCATTTCCTGTATCCGGGAAGGATCGATGCCTGCTTCATTGAACCGCACCGGCATTCCTATTGAACGGAAGAAATTTTCCATGCGCATAACGCCTTCAAGAGCGGCTTGTTCCAAATCGTAGAATGCGCCGTCTACTCCCCAGACTTTAGCCGCGAACCGCGCAAAGCGGGGAGTGCCGTCTTTAATGTTGTACTTTATCCAGGCTGGGAACATGATGGCAAGCCCCGCTCCGTGCGCGATATCGAATAACGCGGAAAGTTCATGATCCATGGCGTGGCTTGCCCAGTCGCCTATTCTTCCGGTGTCCAGAAAACCGTTATGCGCTATCGTGCCTGCCCACATGATCTCCGCTCTTGCGTCGTAGTTGTTTTCTCCGCCTGAGAAAATTTTTCTTGCGTTACGGATAATGGTTCTCAGCGCGCCTTCGCAAAATTCATCTGTAAGCTCTACATTGGGCTCTTTTGTAAAATAGCGTTCCATGATATGAGCCATCATGTCAGTTATTCCGCAGGCGCTCTGGTACGGCGGCAGCGAATATGTAAGCTCCGGATTCATAATCGCGAAAACCGGCCGGTTAAACGGAGAGTTTACTCCTCTTTTCCACGGGCCGTTTTCGTTTGTGATAACGCAGCTCAGGCTGGATTCGCTTCCTGCCGCCGGAATTGTAACAATTGATCCTACAGGCAGCGATTTTTCCGGGGATCTCCTGCGTTCAAAAAATTCCCAAACATCGCAGTCATGAACGGATCCGAACGCAATCGCTTTTGCAGAATCAATCGCGGAACCTCCTCCGACAGCAAGGATTAGTTCCAGCTTTTCTTTCCTTGTAATTTCAATTCCTTTTCTTACAAGCGATAACCGCGGGTTTGGAAGAACGCCTGTCAATTCCACCCATTCGACTCCCGCGTTTTTTAAGCTTTCCTTTACCTTGTCGATTAGACCAGATCTGACAGCAAAGCCGCCTGAATGGTGCAGCAGTATCCGTTTTGCGTAAAGAGCTGTTTCACTTCCAACCTGATTTTCCGTACCCTTCCCGAAAATTATTTTCGTTTTATTATTATAAGTGAAATTTTGCATATATCTCTCCTCTTAAAAATTATATCATTAATCTAATATTCGTTACTCGTCATTCCTCACTGTTTCTTCGCTCTTTTTAATCGTTGCGGCGTAAATGCTGCTAATCAGTCCCAGGACTGCCGAGATTGTAAAGAGCGTTTCAATTCCGGCGGTTTCCCAAATCCAGCCTCCGATAAAAGCGATCAGCACGCTGAAAATATGATTTACGGAAATGCCTGTTGACAATGTCGCCGTTATTTCTTCGCGGTTAGAAGAAATCCGCTGAACATAAACGTTATTCGCCATACTGGCGATTGAAATGATCTGATCCAGAATAAAGTTGCAGCAGACAACGATGAACGCTATGCCGGGAACGAACAATTTGTGCGCGTAACCGTAAAGAAGGCAGACTACAATCAGGATGAGTGTATCCGCTACCATGACCGCTTTGTATCCGACCTTATCAATTAATTTTCCGATCATCGGGCTGCAAACCATTACAAAAACTGCGCAGATTGCCATTAGCATGGACATTATTGAAGGGTCCGTGCCGTATACGCGGACAAGCACATAGGGGCCGAAGGTAAGGAAAATTTGTTTTCTCGAACCGTAAAATACTTCCATTATATAGTACTTGGTGAATTTTTTAGCGAAGTAAAGACGCTGCCTGGGAGCTTTTAATGTAGTTTCCTGTAACGCTGACGCTACCAATGCCGCCGACGTCATCAACCCTGCCGCCATGCCAAGGACAATCCGGTATCCGGTTAAATCAATTCTTGAAAAACCTTTTTTTTCCAATATGATAAAAATTCCGGTTACAAGTAAAAGCCCCGCTATTGTGCCGACCTGATTAATTGATGTTGTAATTCCCAAAGACGATCCGGTTTTTTCACGTTTCGCGAGTTCCATCGCGATTGTGCTGCGCACCGGCATGATAATATGCTC
>WQSN01000137.1 GCA_009787835.1 Treponema sp. | reverse complement strand
AATAAATTCCAATTCAATCTTTCTTTATAAAAGGTAAACAATAATACGGCTTTTTGATAAAACAAATTATCTCTTTTGGCCTTTTCCATAAATTGCCAATTTCTGCTATCTGTTAGAAAAAACGCTATCATTTCTGATCTGTCTTCTTCCTGGCCAAGCGTTGAATAATTATTTAGAAAACCGGCTAAATTTGGATTGTAAGTTATCGCAGTGCCGTCTTCGCCGCCTTGATACGCCAGCTCGCCGCCGCCNCCTCTGCCGTGAAATAATGCGCGCCATCGATCCCAATCATACCTGTAATCTCTCCAAATGTAATATTCAACAAAATGATTAAGTTCGTGATGAAATACATGCCTGATATAATCGTCGCTATAATCATCCCTGATGCCCATAAACAATATGCTTTTAAAATTGTCAGGCACAGCCGCTCTGAAAACTCCTTGAAATCTTAAGTTTTTTCCAACGGCGATTGTACGCAAGCCGGCTCTTTCAAAAAAACCGTCCGGATATTTATTCATCTCTTCAATTAATAAATTTGTATAATGCTGCCGTCTTTCTGTTTCCAGCACTTCATAGGCGGCAAGGTTCCATGTATCGGTATATATTTCAAAACTGATTAAATTTCTAAGCTGTTGCTGATTTATTATAGGCGCTGCGGCGGCGGTGATTACCGGCTGCTCTGATTGTTGTCCTGACGGCTGTTTTGACGGCTGCGCCGCACTAATAAAAACGGCGCTTAAGCTGTCGCATCCCGTAAAACAGAGCCCGATTATTACAGTTAATGTAGTAATTCTAAAATATTTTTTTATATACATTTTNAAGATCACATCCCAGGCGTGCCTTCAAACTTAACACGAGCTGAGCCGTTGGTGAATGTTATGGTTAATAAATCATACGCTTNATCAAGCTCCCACATATTTTCATAGTAGAGATCATTTCCGCTTCCGTCCTGTTCCCATATAGTGAAGAACATCCCCACTTGGCCGCTGCCGGTGTAAGGNGCGGAGGTGAACTCGCGGCCTCCTCCGGGACCTTCAATATATTCGCCCATTTCTACAATCCAGACGTTCAAGGTGATNGTNCCGCCTGTTATCACNGCGCTGGTCATGACCCCTTCGTTCCATGGATTAAAACCATCATCGCCCTCAGAGAGTATGCGATCCCCGGCCCGAATCGTTCTGTTGTCTTCTGTGCCTCTGGCGTGAATTCGCATACCGATGTAGTCGTCAAGCCCGGTAATGGTNAGCCCCGGTTTTGATGCCGGTGCTGTGCTTGTTGCGGACGCGGTAGTTCTTGTTGCGCCTAAACCGCTTAAAATTTCGCAGGNTGTCACTGCCAATACGGNTATCACAATAATTGCGATAATTGCAATGTGGCGCATTGCTTCGCCTTTTTTTAGTGCGTTTTTCATTAAAAATCCCTTTTTTCTTTTATTATGTATCATTAAACCAGTTTTTTAAAGGAATGTGTATGTTGTTTTGCTCATAATACTTATTAGTATCTTTACTTTTAGAAACTTTGAATCGTTCCTTTGATTGATCGAGGAGAGAATCGAACTCCCGACCAGTTGCTTAGAAGGCAACTGCTCTATCCACTGAGCTACTCGACCATATTCTGATTATATTAATTCACAAGAGTTTTTACAACACTCACGGCGGTTTAGAGACAATGACACCGAAGCGTACAATGCCCGTAAACCGCCGCGATAAATAGNTTCACCGAAGGTGAAACACTTAAGCGAAGTTCCGCGCTTATAAGCTAATCATTGTAAGAACCATCGCGAAAAGNGCGACAGGTTCTGAAATACCGATAACGCTGATGTACTGCGCGAAACCNTTTCCTGTTTCTGCAAGGGCGTCGCAGGCGCATGCTCCGGCTTTTCCCTGAACCCATGCTGTAAATCCGATGGCTAACCCTGAAGCAACGGAGAACGCTAAATAAAGCAAACCGTTTTCAGGAGATGCCAATGCCGCCGCTTTTATTTGACCTAACAGAATAAACGCGTAAAATGTCTGTGTCAGCGGGAATCCTGCAAAAACCAGCATCGTCATCGGAGCGGCTTTGTTGGAAATAAAACATTTTTTCCACGCGCCGATTGCCGCGTTAGCGCAGCATCCAATACCCAGGGCTGAACCGCAGGCCGCTATACCAAGAACAAGACCAGCTCCTAATAATCCAAAATTCATACTTCACTCCTTCAAGGTTTATTTTATTATTTTTTCCCTAAACGGCATATAAGAAATACCCGACCAGGTAAGGCCTACATGCCCGGAAAATTCCAGTGTGTTAAGACGCACTCCGTGAACAAGAACGGAAAGTACGTTAAGTACCATAATCAAACCATGTCCGAATACCAAAAGAATTATCCCCATAAATATAAGGAAATTGCCAAGTAACGGACCTGCCAGCTGATTTACAGTCGCGGCGATCGCCGCGCCCGCAAGACCTACAGCCCAAAGCCTGATATATGACATTATATCAGAGAATATACTTACTACTCCCAGTATAACCGACATTATATTCGATAAACTCGATTTAATCGCCTGACCCATGCCTGTTACATATGATCCGAACAGGAAGTTTAAAAACCAGCCGCACGCAATCACGGGAATTGTNAAAGGCATCAGCGGAATAACGCGGGTTTCGTTGCTTACAATAAGCATTAAAACAACATTGTACATTCCCGCAAGCATGGCAATNGANCCGAGTTCTCCGAGAATTCTGGCTGATTTACAGCGGAACATATTTATAACATGCGCGACCGACAAGTGAATAAGCCCCAGCGAGAAACAGAGAATCTGAAGATTTTGATTTACAACATCTTTACTGGACTTTGCTTCAGATATATATGAAAGCGAAATATCTTTTAAGAACTTTGGAACAGATTCAAGCGGGACGCCAAACCATGAGCAAATTAAAGTTCCCCACGCCATATTACATATTCCAAGAAGCAAAAGCATCGCAAGGGCGACAGGAGG
>WQSN01000136.1 GCA_009787835.1 Treponema sp. | reverse complement strand
CCGTGTCCGTCTGAAACTAAAAACACTGTGTCTTTTTCACTTTATACAATCATAAGTTGATTTCCGTTTCTGTATACGCTTCCAGCTTGAAGTCCTTCCGATCCTATTGGTAAATTTTCCATTATGAATATTTTTCCAGGAATACTACCGCCTAATGATAATACTGCCCCCAGAGTTGGAGGAGGCGAGATATTGCCAGTGTCTGAAATTTCATACGGTACGCTATTATTAAATATTAAACTAATAGTGTATGTATAACTAAACACTCCGGTACTCCTTAGTGATACTATAACAGTTTTTAATCCTTGTATCGTACCAAAATATCCAGTTGAAACATTTATAGTTGCATTCGGACCAAGAGCCTCTACTATGTCTCTTATACGAGTATTCGCAGCAAAAACTCGTGGTTCAATAGGTGCTGTTGTTTCATTAGAGATAAAAACTGGACCCGTTTTAATTATTCCTAAGTATACAGCTTCTTTCCCAATAGTTACATTATCTATATTCAGATTTCTTATAGAACCGCTCTCTGCATCAATATGACCTCTTACTGTTGCATTGTTAAAAACAGCATTACCAAGATAATCTATCATCCAACCTATTTTATTTACCGGATCATAATTGTCGCTTTGAATTATTCCGCCGTTCTTTAATAAGATTTTTTGAGCCGACAAAGTTTCTATAAAAGCATCCATTACAACCAGCATCTTTGCAAACACCGCACCAAACCAGCCCATGTCCTTTGTTAATTCCGGCACATCCAGCCCGTCTTTAAAAGAGCGCATATACAAATCCGAATGAGTTGCAGGCGAGCGGTATTCCCAAGCGAGACCTGTCCATTGAAAAACGCTGCCTGCAGATTGATTTTTTACTGCGGCGACAGCAAGCACGTAATCACCCTGTAAAGCTCTCACCTGTCCTGGCTGCGGACCTTTAATGATTGTTACAGTTGATGTTAGCTGCAATTCTGTAACAGTTCCCAAATAACGCGCAGGTGAATTTCTTATATTCTTTTTTATGTTAATAACTGATGTGTAAACAGTACCATTATATTCTGCGTTCACTCTAATATTGTTATTGTCATCAAGGTCTGCGTTTTTATTTACCGTTATAACACCGTTTGAATCAATAGATATTCCTGCTTTGTTATCGGGAAGAGAATATATTACATCGGATAACAAAGAATTCCACTGTAATAATCTGGCTTGAATAGTTATAGGAAAAAGCCCTGTTTGAATGTTTCCGTCTCCGTCAGTTTCCAGGGTAATATTTTGCGGTGTAAGCCCTAACCAAATGGGAGTTATGTCATCAGTACCGCGATAAGATTTTATTCTAACAGGCAGACTCCATTCGCCGCTTTCAATTATTTCTGCCAATTTTGAAGACTGCCAGATCGATCTGAAATTTTGTGATTGATACCAGCCTTCATTCTGCCAGTCAGATGAAGGACGATGAGGTTCATCTTCGCTGTCATGGAATAAAGAAAATCTCTGCCAATTAACAGGATTTATAACGCCGTCATCGATCGCGCCGGAGACAGGAGTTATTCTGTTAATAAAATCAGGAAGAACAAAGTCCGGCTTATCAACATCAAAAATTTCCGGGCTGTGCTCCACACAGGAAAGCGTTGCAGTGAAATTCTGTCCCGGCTGAATATCGGTAATAATTAATTCGACAACTTCATATCCGCGCACTCCGAACGCGTAGATATCTCCGGCTTTTGGAACATTGTTTGCGTCTAACGGCTCTGTAAATAAAATCACATTGAAGGGTTCGTAAATAACATTATCTTCATCGACTGCGTACATATCGCCTATAAAAGGTTCGTATAAATCTTCGCCGTCATCAACAGGATAATATGTAAATGATTTTTCACGACGGATTCCCGGATTGAAAACAACTTCTTTTAAAATTATAGTTCCGTTTGATAATCTTATTCGCACAGCATACAGATGTCCTTCCGCCATTGGGACGGGTTCATCTGTGTCAATGCCGACACAAACGCCGTCAACCCAGATGATGCCTTTAATTCTTCCTTGCACAGATCCTGTAAGCGCGATATCTCCGGCATAATGCACACAATCACCTTTGTTACATAACAAATACTCAATATCAACATCAATCGTATGAAAGAACGGTCTGTTTTTTATACATGCGTAATTGTACATGCCTATGCGCCGCGCCTGCTTGTTGTTTGTAATTCCCCAAAGATCAACCTTTTGAATTGTGTTTGGAGGTTTATCACCGCGGTTACCGTCAGGAGTATTATAAACCTGAACTTCATTATGAATAAAACCAGCATCTTCATCTATGTAGCGTAACGCTATTTGATCTGGAGTATCGGCATTAAACATCGTAATGCTATAACTGATGGTATTTTTAGGAGTAAATAACTGCACAGGTCCAGGACGTTCTATATCCTGCACTACGCTGATTTTTGAATCTATGCGCAGTATGTCGGCGCGCGCTGTGTTGCCAATCATCCGCATCAGTTCCGCTATTGTAACAGATTCAGAAATATACGCATTGCATTTATAATCATGTTCTTCACACCACAAATAAAAAGCTTCAAACGATTGCCAGTCAATATTATCAGGCTCTACCTGCTGCTGCGCAGCCTTGCCGCGCAAAGCGTACAGAAGCATACTGGCGGGGTTTTGTGTTACAGCAGTATTGAGCCAGTATAATGATCCGGAGCCGTTATTAGAATATACAGGCAATTTAGAAACAGCGACATAATTAAAAGTGTCAAGAACATTGTTTAGTCTAGCTGTAGCCGTTACTCGTAAAGCGATGATTGTTAAATCTTTTTGACGATCTGCGCGGATTGGCCGGACTTGTTTTATTGATCTTATTGAGCCTAAATGCACTGTATCGACTACTTTACTGTCGGTAGAATCCGCTGTTGTGCGCTCAATTTTTACATCATACTTGCCTGGTATCAGTCCTTCTTTTGTTATCTGATATCTTTTTGTTTTTAATTCCGCTCCGGAGATGGTATTACTGCCGTTGTTAAAATAACCCAAAAGCTGATAAGT
>WQSN01000135.1 GCA_009787835.1 Treponema sp. | reverse complement strand
GCTTATCAGGATGATCCGGATCAAATGGTAGCAAGAGAAAGAAATCTTTGGGAAGAGACTGTTTTGCTTGATACTTTAAAAATTGTAGAGTTTGAACATGAGCGTTATCTGAAAAAACAGGGCACAAGTTTTTATATGGAAACCTTTGAATCCGGCGCTGCCGTGATAATGAATGATTTTAACCGTCCGGAAGTTATACAGGGTTTTCTGGAAGCCTCAAATGTTGATCCTGTGGTTGAAATGGTTAACATGATCGAAGTTAACCGCGCTTATGAGGCAAACCAGAAAATAATTCAGGCAGAAGAAACAATGCTTGGCACTTTAATTAATCAAATTGCCAAATATCAATAATAAACAGCGCCGCCATTCGGCGACGCTAGAGTGAGGTTTGCTGAACTTTGTTCAGCTTCGATTAAATTGCGTCGCTATCCAGCGACGCTAAAGAGGGGATAAAACATGGTAAGAAGTTTATGGACAGGCGCATCAGGAATGATAGGGCAGCAGTCTAATATTGATACGATTTCGAATAACCTTGCGAACGTAAATACTCACGGTTATAAAAGGCAGCGCGCCGATTTTGAAGACCTTATTTATCAGACTGTAAGAACCGCTGGAACTCCCGCGACAGAAGACACTGTTGTTCCTGTCGGCGTACAGCTGGGACACGGCGTTAAACTTGCGGACACTCAGAGAATTTTTGAACAGGGGAGTCTTCAGGCGACAGCAGTTCCTACCGATGTCGCGATTGCCGGCGAAGGTTTTTTCAGAATACAGATGTATGACGGCTCGCTTGCGTATACACGTAACGGAAATTTTAAAGTTGATAATACCGGCCGCATGGTTACCAGCAACGGTTATTGGCTGATTCCCGATATTATAATGCCTGAAGGTTTTTTACCGAATAGTGTCAATATAACCAAAGACGGCAGAGTCAGCGTTAAAGTTCCGCTCAACGGAGAAGAAGTGGAAGTAGACGTAGGCAGAATCGATCTGTACCGCTTTCCGAATCCTGTCGGTCTTACCGCGATAGGTGAAAATTTATTTAAAACATCGCAGGCTTCGGGNGANGCGATTGCAGGCACTCCCGGTTATGAAGGCATGGGACAGCTTGAACACAAGTATCTTGAAATGTCCAACGTAGCGGTTGTGACAGAAATGGTCAACTTGATCATCGCGCAGCGCGCTTATGAATTTAATTCACGCACAATTCAGACAAGCGATAATATGCTTGGAACCGCGACTACGTTAAAGAGATAAACCGGCGGCGTTTTAACTGATTAATAATTTTAGAGGTTTAAGATGGAAATAGGAAGTTTTGGATCAATTAATTTGGATGATTATCGTCCTTCTTCTCCTGCTGCCGTTTATAATTCTCAAAATAAGGATTTCGCGGGTTTAGTTGACAGAATCCGTTCGTCAGAAAACGCCNGTGAAAACAGTCCCNGGCAAAATGCGGCGGAGTTTTCCGCCCAGGNCGGGATTGACAAGAACGACAAACTTTATCAGCTCTGCCTTGAACTTGAAACCTTTTTAGTTAAAAATCTTTTAACCGGCATGAGAAACACTGTGCAAAAATCCGGATTTATTGATGAAGGTTTCGCCGGNAAAATGTACGAAGATATGCTCTANGATGAATACGCTAAGGATTTTACCAAAAACGCTTCCTTCGGTNTGGCTGAACAGGCGTATAAACAATTGAAATACTTATAATTAAGATTATAATTAAGATATGTCCAGACTTCTTTTGTTTTTTATGACAATATACATTTTTCTGCCTTCTTCTTTTGTTTTTTCTCAGGNNGATACCACACCTGCAGGTGATGGATTGGAGATACTTGNATCTGATGTCAAAAAACAAAGAGAAGATTTTTGGTTTTGNTTCGGAGGCGATACCGCGCTTCACAGTACTTACGGGTCTATCTACGGCGGAAGTTTTTCTTTTGGATTCGGTTCAGGCTCTTCGGTTGGATTTAAAGCTGGTTGGTTTTTTAATAATGGTGATATTTATGCTTTGGAATTTAATATTCTGCTGCGGTTCTATTTTTTTAAGGCGGCGTACAGCGGTCCTTTTTTCCAGATTATGAGCGGACATGTCATATTTAACAGTTCCAGTAAATTTTCAGTTCTGCCAGACACGGGGACGTTTTCGGGCAGTTTAAGTTTTGGCTGGCGTTTTTTGTTTGCCGGCAGATTTTTTATAGAGCCGTCCATACGCGGCGATTATCTGCATGTTTTCAGCGCGGCAGTTTCAGCAGGAATCAGGTTTTAAGATTATTTATGGAAATGTATGTTGAAGCCTGCGGAAAAGACATCTGACATCTTTAGTTAGTACTTAAAAAAAACGATAATATAAGTATGGGCTCAAAAAAAACAAACAGGCGCGAATTGGACAAAATTCATTTTTCAATTGGCGCCAAGTTAATAACGATTATTTCGTTTATTGTCGTTTTCTCCCTTGGATCGATAACAGCGCTGGTCTCCTGGCTGGTTTATAACGATTTGCGGATAACAGCCGAGGAAGATAATTTTGAAACAAACCGGCGCTCTGCAATGGAAGCTGAAGCTGTATTGACAAATGTGCGTTCCAATTCCAGAATACTCATTCAAACAATTACTTCTCTAAGCGCCAAAGGAAATGACATGCATGAATCGGTTGATTTTTTCTTTGCCGAAAATCCGCAGATAGCGGCTGTTTATTACGCATCTGGCGGCGAAGATCAATTATTGATTAACAGCCGTTTTTTTTCCTTTTATAGTATTGATGAAGAGAAAGCCGCTTCATTCATTGACAGCCAGAGAGCGTCTCTTGCGCGTTCGGTGCGCGGAGAAACTTTGCTGCAGAACGCATCTCCTCATTTTAAACGATCTCTTACAGCCATGTTTTTTCCGTGGCAGACAGGCGGCGCGGGCGCGGTTCTTTTTTCTTCAGATAACATAAACAATAATTTCAACTTCGGCGTGAATAAATCTTTTATGCTTAACAGCGACGGCGATATTCTGGCTCATGCTGATTATGAATTTGTCAGGGAAGGAATGAATATT
>WQSN01000134.1 GCA_009787835.1 Treponema sp. | reverse complement strand
CGCACAATTGTTACAATCGCGCACAGGCTTTCCACTGTCCGTAATGCCGATGTCATTTTTGTTTTTGAAAAGGGGCGTATCGTGGAATCAGGCAGCCACGCGGAATTGACGGCGCGGGATGGTTTATACCGCAAGTTGTGTCATGTGCAGGAGATGGCGGATTAAATCGTTACGCGCTAAATAACGCGTTCTAATCCTGTTCATCTCTAATCATTTCGTTAATATTTTCAAGATAGGCTTTTTCAAGATCAGATAACGTGTCCGCTATTGTGTTTTTTCTGTCTTGTTTATAACCGGCAAGCCGTTCTGTCAGATTGATTACCGGAGCGCATTTTATTATTACCTTGCGCGGGAAAATACTTACCCTGTTCCCGAAAGCGCCTCCCATGGTGCGGTTGGCAAAATCATGGAGATTTTGAATGTACTCAATCTTAGTATGAAGAGCGGCATCNTCTGANGGAACCGGAGATTTGAAATACCAGCTAAAATCCGCGTACTCCTGNTGCCGCGCTATATACCACGCTTCCTGCGCTTTTANATCCATCATGCTGCGCTCAATCTGCGGGATTTTTTCTATGNCGTATAAATCTGGAATATAAATACGATCCCAGCAGATCTGGCGCACTTTGTANAAACGCACGAAGTAATCGCCNTCGCTTTTTAAACCGAGCATCCTTTCGGCTGTTTCAAGAGCGGCGTATGCGGTTTTTTCAATCCTGTCTATGTATGAACATTCATTTAACGGTATTGAAGCATCGTTTTTTATTTTATAACGCTCTTCATTTACTTCGATGATGCGATCCCTGCACTTTTCAAGTCTTTCGCTGAACTTTAATTTTTTTGATTCTTTGCGTGAAAAGCCGCAGAGTCTTTCCGTCAGTCTTAAAAGGAGTTCCATGTTGCCGTTCCCCCAGGGGCCAAAACGGAAATGAATTGACAACGGAAGAATTTCTACAGGGCAATCCGGATTTATTTTTTCCAGTTCGGACGCGGCATGAAAACCGATGCGGATAACGCCCGGCTCAAGACGCGGGACTGTATCGGCTGTATAGGAAACCTGTCCCTCGGGAGCAATCGCTACGGGGTACGGACCGCTGACTATCGCCTTGTAAATTCTTGACATCCCCTTGGAATCCATTTTTGAATGATAAACGCCTGTCGCGCCCATGTTGGGCAGAACGAACCGCGGAACCCAGCCGCCCCATCTCATCACTTCNTAGCCGTATACAAAAATCGCGTGCGGTNTNCGGATGGTGCGTATACCGTGCTTGACGGCATATTTCCTCAATTTAAANAGAAAAAACCAGGCGAGAAGCTGAGACTCACCGCCGTTGGGATGCCGAAAAGCGATTATGCATCTGCTCTTTCCCGACATTACACGATCAAAAGTTTCAAAAAGCGTTTTTTCATTATGCGGGACAATTTGTGTTATTCCATAAAACAGAAATAGATACGTCCTTCCCAGCAGCTTAATAAGAAACAGCACAAATTTGGATATCCGGGGTTCCGGTAATTTAATATCTGCGAAAGCACTCAACACTGGTGCCTTATACGGCTTGTACATACTTAAGTAGGATTATATTAATATAATTCGATGATATCAAGATGTATAACGCGGTATCTATCGCTCTTGTAATTTTATTAAAATAATGGTAAAAATATCGAAATGAGGCAAGGAATATTATCAAATATTATACGCCGTTTTTTTCTTTTCCTTATTATATTTACGTCACATACAAACCTCCTCGCGGCGGATGCGCAGGAAAGCATTTTGATTGAAGATGGCCGGTATTATTTTTCGTTCACCCCTAAGATTCTGGGAGATCGAATTCAGAACGATTATTCATTGGGACTTTTTTATACCGAAGCGCGGAGATTCGGCGGTGAAATCAGGTACCGTAATACTAACTCGTTCGGCCTAAATGAAATATGGGATATAGACGATTCCATGCTGGCGATCAGACAGGAATCGTTCGAAGTGCATCTGATGCCTGTCAGGTATCAGTTTCTCAGGGGAGATATGTTGTCTATGCGAGCCGGAGCCGGCGCTTATTATAATTACAGTAAATCAGATAACAGAGGCTACTTCCTGTATCATCCCGCCGGACCAGATAGTTACAACGCGTATCATTATAACTTTTCAGGTCATTCGGTTGGCCCGATGCTTGACGCTGATGTCAACTTTAACTGGAGATTCCTTTATGCTTCATTTTCCGCCGGACTGGCTCCTGTTTACTACCTTGATCAAACGCAGGAGTGGTATCTTTCTCCGCTGATGAGTCCGGCGTCCTATTCTGTTTCGAGCGGAGAGATGAGCGGCCCTTATTACTATTTGAATCTTGATGTAGCGTTTGATTTTTTTGGAATTTTTTCGCTGTTCGGTACAATGTTTTTCGAATATAATAGATTATGTTACAGATCGATAGATACAGGTATTACCAGCGGATGGACTGAGATTGACACAAAGGATGAATTCATTACTCTCGCGCTGGAAATATCAATATTAATTAAAATGGGAAGAAGCGGCATCATGCCCCAGATCGGATACGGCAGAACGTTCAACGAACAAGGCGGCGGCGACAGTTATTTTATTATTGGTTTAAAGAATTTTGGATTTAGATTTTAGGAAAAATATTTCATGAATCCGCTCCATGAAGCCGCCATGTTACTTGAAGGCATGTGGTTTCAATTTATACAGATCGCTCCCTATTGGGCGTTGGGGCTTGCCGCCGGTTCTTTGGTGTCAGTTTATCTCTCGGATAAAATTACGGAAAAAATGGCGCGGCTTGCGTCAGGCAGGTTTTGGCTGCTGCCGCTTTGCATCGCTTCATTTCTGGGGATTGTTTCTCCGCTTTGCATGTACGGCACTGTCCCGATAATCGCGGCGCTGGGGAAAAAAAATGTTTCGCAGCATCTGCTCGCGTCTTTTATGGTAAGTTCTATTCTGCTCAATCCTAATATTTTATTTTTCAGTTTCGCGCTCGGTGCGCCACTTGCGCTTTCACGTCTTGCCTTGTGTTTTTTAAGCGGAATTTTGGCGGGAGTT
>WQSN01000133.1 GCA_009787835.1 Treponema sp. | reverse complement strand
CCTAACGGGCTTAACATTACAAAAATAAAAACAATGTTCATTAAAAATCTGTACGCCGGAGCGCGTTTCTCGCAAATGAACGTTACGATTCCAAAACCTTGCACCAGAAAAATAATAGCGCAGACTGTTAATACATTCCATGCGATTATTTCAAGAATCTCCACGCTGACAATGCCAGTTAAAATTAATACCGCCAGCGCTCCCGATAACACCCATATTGTATTTACAGGAGCGAAAAATTCTGTAATACGCCGTCCATACTTTTGCCTTTTAATATATAAAAACAAAGTGACAGCAATATGCCGGTTCAAAAAGAAGATGAACAACATACTGGCAAGAGCGCCTCCGCGAAGAGATACATTTTCTATCATCATCAATACTGAATCCGCTGTCATCTCATTGCGGGCATAGGATGTTGAAGAAGAAAGAACTGTTAATGCCGCTTCCGCCATGCTGTTAAGAAAAGCGCCGAAAGGCGTACTGTTTCTGTTTGCCCAGATGAAAATGAAAAAAGCCGCCGCTCCGGCCGATGCTCCGATTATAAAACGGAATAATGTCCTTGTGTTTTTACCCCCTGTAATCCATATGAACATGAAGAAAACAGTTGAAAAATATAGAATGTCCATCATAAGGCTGCCTGAATTACCACCTGAAAAAACATGAGTGAAAAGAGTGATAATTATATTCACCCCAGCCGCGCAGACGAATGTCGCCAGCACAGAACCGCAGACAAGAACAGCATAGCCGAGAGGAGCCAGAAAGAAGAAAGATAATATACCTGTTTTCATAATAAACAGACTTACTGCGATGCATACAAACATAACAGTAAGCGATTCCCTGTTTTGAAAAGCGGCTTTTATTTCCAGAGACGGAGTCTTATCTTCCTGCGGCATAAATGTATTATTCAGCTACATACGGAAGAAGCGCAATGCTTCTTGCCTGTTTAATCGCAAGAGCCAGCGCCCTTTGATGTTTCGCGCAGGTGCCTGTAATTCTGCGGGGAAGTATTTTCCCTCTTTCCGTAATAAAGCGGCGCAGTGTGTCGGCTTCTTTATAATCGATTTTCATTTTCTGTGCGCAGAACTTGCAAACCTTTTTCTTAAAAAATACTTTTCCGCCTTTTCCGCCTCGGCCGCCGCGATCATCACCGTCGCGATCATCCATCTGCATATCCATTCCGCGGTCATGGCGGGACGGCTGGTCATTATCAAAATATTTATCGTCAGACATAATTATCTCCTTGTTTAATTAAAATGGAATGTCGTCAACATATGTTTCTTTTGACGAACTATAAGACGGCTCAGGCGAACCCTGACCCGGCGTGTTATTCTGGGAACTGCGATCTGTCGAACCTCTATCGCCTCCTCCGCCTAAAAGCTGAACATAACCGGCGATTATCTCTATCTTAGATCTGTTCTGCCCGTCCTGCTGCCAGCGATCCTGCCGCAGTTCTCCGTCGACCCCGATCAATTTTCCTTTTGTAAGGTACGATTGAAGCGACTCGCCCTGTTTTCCCCAAAGAACAATGTCGAAATAATTAGCTTCATCTTCCCATTGATCTCCGTTTTTTTTACGGCGGTTTACGGCGATGGAAAATTTGCAGACGGCCTGTCCGTTTGAAGTGTATTTCAACTCCGCGTCCCTTGTCAGGCGTCCGACNAAAACCACATGATTCAAATCAGCCATGATTGTCTCCTATTCCTCGATCCGTACAAAGAGGAATTTTAAGAGGTTGGCATTCAATTTAAAAATACGATCAAGGATTGTTATTTTTGCAGGATCGGATTTGATCACCAATAGGACGTATCTGCCCTGTTTTCTTTTTTTGATTTCATAGGCGAGAGTGCGCTCCCCGATTTCATCGGTTTTTTCAATCTCGACTCCGTTGGCTGAAAGATCGGAAAGAAGCTGTTCCCGTCCCGCCCTGTGCTGGTCTTCTTCCATTGGAAAGATAACCGTAAGTTCATATCGGCGCATAGTTCCTCCTTATGGCCATATGCCTGACCGTTAAATGTGCGGTTAAGAAATCTCAACCTTTATTTTTGCGGCCAGGAAAGAGGTTAGCTTAAATGAGATTTAAGCCTCAGTTTGATGGTATCAGATGCGGGATTTTAATGCAAGGGGTCTATTTGTTTATTTCACCGGGCGTTACGCGCGAGACGGAACCCAATACGATCATTTCCGTCGCCCGCGATATAGATTCCGCGGTATGACGAGCGGATCGCGTTTGCGCCGTTTGCCCATGAACCGCCGCGGATCACGCGGTAAGATCCTGATTCAGGTCCAGAAGGATTTGATAGATTGACGCGCTGGTATATCTCATACCAATCCCAGCACCATTCAAAGACATTTCCGTGCATGTCGTAAAGACCCCATGGATTCGGCGGATAATTTCCGGGTGAAACGGTCATTTCAAGATTCAACCCCTGTTGATTATCACCGTATGGATAATCGCCGTTGTAATTCGCCTGCGCCGTGGTGATATTTCCCCCTGTGTTGAACGCGGCTTCAACACCGGCGCGGCAGGCATATTCCCATTCCGCTTCTGTCGGCAGCCTGTAACCATCGGCTTCTTTGTTCCACACTACATTGGTTCCATCTGCCTCATAAACGGGAGTCAACCCTTCCAGCCTGCTGAGTTTATTACAAAAAAGAACCGCGCTGTACCAGCTAACGGTCTCTACAGGAAGACCGGCTCCCCTGAATGTACTGTTATTCTCTCTCATTACCTTTTGATACAACTTTTGTGTAACTTCGTGTTCGCCCATATAAAAAGATTTTACCGTTATATTTCGCCTTCCCTCGTCGTATTCGCGGTCTGTTTCATTGTCAGGACTGCCCATTGTAAATGTCCCGCCGTTTATGCGAATCATTTTGCCGCTTTGAACGTCAGAACATCCCGATATGATAATACAGATCATCATCAATAAAAAAATATTTTTCATTTTTTAACTCCAGTTTTAATCCCATTCTCCGATAAAAAGTATTTCCGGTTCCATTACAAAACCTGTCTCCTTTTTAACTTTTGCCGCGATTTCATCAGCCAAACCTTTTATAT
>WQSN01000132.1 GCA_009787835.1 Treponema sp. | reverse complement strand
ACGCCTACTACAAGCGGCCATTTGCTTTGATCGCCTAACGTAAAAATGTAGGGCATAAGGTACTCGCTCCATGAAGCCCGAAACGAGATAAGCCCGATTGTCGCGATAAGCGGTTTAGTAAGCGGGAAAAGAATTGATCTGTAAATACGGAAAAAATTGCATCCGTCGATTCTTGCGGCTTCGTCAATTTCCTTTGGTATCTGATTGTAAAAACTTGTAGAAAGGAAAACATACGCGACATTCATCCCAAAAACATAAATTAAAATTACGCCCCATAAGCTGCGATCGATTTTCAGGAACTGCGTTATCTGAAGCTGCGGAAACAAGCTTAAGCTTCCCACGGAAATAAAAAGGGAAGCCATTACCATCCCGTAAATGAATCTGGTTACTTTGCTTGTTCCGCGGGAAAATACATACCCCTGAATTGTCGCCGCGATTATCGATCCAACTACGATGAACGCGCACATATATAAACTGTTCCATGTGTATTGTGAAAAGTTCGCAAGCTGCCACGCGCGGGCGTAATTGTTGAACATCCATTTAGCGGGAAGCAGTGATACTCCCCCGAGCATTATTTCCATGTTCGTCTTAAATGAAGATAAAAATATATATGCAACGGGAAAGAGAGCGACAAAAACCAGAGTAATCAGGAAAATATAAATAAAAATATTCGGTATTACTGCTTTTATATTAATTTTCACACTTTCCCCCTAATAAACATTCTTCATGCGTTTGGATACTTTAAGGTAAGTTATTGTCATTATCGCCAGTATTATACCCATAATAATCGCGAGCGCGGAGCCGTAACCAAGCTGCCGGCGTCCGCCCATAGCGCCGAAGTTAAAGAACATTTTAAGGATATGCGTCATCGCGACTTCCGTTGTGCCTCCCGGCTGGCCGTTTGTCATAACAAGGACAACATCGTTGATCCTCATTGTGCCGATAACGCTCAGCATTATGACCATCTGCAAAACAGGAGCGAGCATTGGAATTGTTATGCTGAAAAACTGCCTTGGCGCTGACGCGCCGTCCAGTGTCGCGCATTCGTATAATTCATTGGGAACGTTTTGCAGTCCCATTAAAAAGTAAATCATGTTGATACCGATCGTAGACCATATTGACACAAAGAGAATTACATTTATCGCGGACCAGCGCGAACCGAAAAAGTTAAAATTCTGCGTAAAAACGCCTAAGCCTACAAGCGCCGAATTGACAATGCCGTTGTACGCGCTGAAAAGAATTGTAAAAATAAGTCCGACAACCGCCATGCTGAAAACAGTGGGAAGAAAATAAATTACGCGGAAGAAAGAACTGCCTTTTACTTTATTGTTAACAAGGAAGGCTATAATTAACGCTAAAGGAATTTCAATAATCAGTTTCATGAACGCAAGATAAAAAGTATTAGACATGGAACGCCAGAATTCCCTGTCACGGGTAAAGGCGCGCACAAAGTTATCAAGCCCCACAAAATAGGGCGTTCCGAAACCGGAATAATCGAACATTACCCAGCGAAGCGCCCAAAGAATCGGGTATATAGTAAAGACGAGAAACCCTATAAAAAAAGGAAGCAGCATGACAAACTCATACACATGGCTTCCTCCAAGATCAACCCTTCTTTTCAACATCGAATACCTCCGCGTAATAAAAAATGAGGCTGCTTTTATACAGCCTCATTAAATCAAATCCCTGATAGAAAGTCCTATCTGGCTCTTAACTGTGTTTCAAAATTCGGAGAGATATAATTTTCTCTCTTTATCTGACCGCGCTGTACAGCCTGATTAAAGCCGGCGTTCATGCGGGTATCAAGGTCTGTGAGTGCCGCGCGAATGCCTGTAATGGGGATCTGGCCTGTAAGAATCTGGCCGATAACTGCTGCTCTGTCCGGACCTTCGAGAGAAAAATCATTATGCGGGGCCGCAGGCATTGTAGCAAAGCCAAGAGGCGAACTGTTGCCGACACTTGTCCACTGGGGACGCGCTGCGGGGGACGCGCTGGCGGTAATGTCAGTCCTGATCGGGAAACGAAGGCCGCTTGAAAACTGTTGTTTTTGTGTGTCATCGCCGAGGAAAAGGCGGATAACATCCTGCATTGCGTTCAACTTTTTGGAATCATTTTTAACCGCTGCGCTGACATGGAAAGCCGCGCCTGCCGAGAAAGGCACTCTGTACTGAGTGTTCACGTCTCTTACCGGGAAGGGTGCGAAATCCCATCCGTCAGACGGCTGGAAGGGGAACTGATCGTAGAGTACGCCGACATTCCAGCTAGCGCCCCAGATAAATCCGACTTTACCCGCGGCAAACTGCGCGCGAAGCTGATCGTCTGTAAGCGATTCCATTCCGGGGAATACAGCTCCGGCATTCCTTATGCGCGAGAGCATTTCAAAATATTCCGTGAACGCCGCGAAGTTGTATGTGCCGGTTGTAAAGTTCCAATACATGTGTCCGATTGAATTTGTCGCGGCATATTCTGTTACCCAGTGGCAGAAATCGGGCGCCCAAAGGAGCGGAATGCCGATTCCGTAAATATCCGGAGCCAGGCGGCTGATTGCGACAGCCATTTGTTCCAGTTCCGCCCATGTTTTCGGGGGTGCGGAGAACCCTGCGCGCTGAAGAAGGGATTTGTTATAGTGGAAACCAGGGATATTGCCGTAAACGACTACACCGTATGGTACTCCGCCGTATGTTGATGACAGGTTTCTGTGATACGGCGCTTGTTTATCGAGTATATCCTGAATCCCGGGGATTTCTGTCCAGGGAAGGAATCTTCCCATTTCCTGGAAGTTCAAGTAATTCGCAAACCCGGCTTTAAACATATCAGGGGCCCTGTCTGTTTCCATCGCCATATTAATGGCGGTGTTCCAGTCCGCGCCGTATACAGTGTATTCAATTTTTATGCCTTTCTGCGCGCCTGTAGTGGAATTATACCGTTCTACCAACGAGTCCAATAATGGTTTATCATGAGCATCATTTGACCACACCGTGATAGTTGTTACTGCCGATGAAGCAGCCTGACTTCCGCCGCCGGCCATTACTGTCATGCTGAATGCAAGCAGTAAAACAAGGCCAACCAGAAAAATTTTGCCAGTTTTCATATTTTCCTCCTGAGAAAATTTTTTTCACCATACCGGTGAATTTTTTATTTTATTTTATTTTATTATATCTATTGTTGTGATATATGGCAACAAAAAAATTAATATTCTTTCAAATTTTTCAAGTAGCCAGAGCCGCGTGCGTTTCCTGAAGCTGTTTTATTACAGGAATCTTC
>WQSN01000131.1 GCA_009787835.1 Treponema sp. | reverse complement strand
TTTACTCGAGTAACGAGGAGCATTAAATTAGCAAGCATATGTCTTATATTATTATATGGAAAATAATAACATAGACCCGCTGGTTTGCCTTGTTTATATTGTGAATGACACATTGAATACTATCAAATTTTCCGCTACACTTGAAACATGGCGGACAGGGTATTTACGGTACTTGACCTTATCGACCTGGATCTAAAGGAACATAACTCTCTTAATCTTCGCTGTATAGGCGGGAGAAGGGGGCTTGGAAGGCCGATAGATATACCGGACTTAAACAGACCGATGGGCGCTATAATGGGCTTTTTTGAGGATTTCGCCTATCAGAGAATTCAGCTTTTCGGGCGCGGGGAAGCGTCGTATCTGCGCAGGCTGGAGAATGACGGGAATATCGATTCAATCAAGGAAATGTTCAGTTACCCTATGCCTTGTTGTATTTTTACGCATAATTACACTCCCCACAAGGATTTCTTTGATATAGCCGAAAACGCGCAATGCCCGATTTTACAGACCGATTTAGGATCTGCGGATTTTTCCTCGAGAATAATGCGCATCTTGTCAAGAATATTTTCTCCGCGCCAGGTTGTCCACGGCGTGCTTGTAGAAGTCTACGGGCTGGGCATTTTAATACAGGGTGAATCCGGCGTTGGAAAAAGCGAGACAGCTCTGGAGCTGATCCACCACGGGCACCGGCTTGTCGCCGATGATGTCGTNGAAATTAACTGNATCAANGGAAACACNTTGATGGGCGCGGGCGCGAANAAAATCATCGGGCATCATATGGAAATACGCGGACCCGGNATAATCAATATTACGCATCTTTTCGGAGTCGGAGCGATAAGGGATCGTAAAGAGATTCANCTTGTCGTNGAACTTGAAGAATGGGATTCACAAAAAAATTACGACAGGCTNGGAGCCGAAGATCATACCGTCGAACTTTTAGGAGTAAATATTCCAAAGCTGACAATTCCTGTTAAGCCGGGAAGAAATATTCCAATCATCATAGAAACCGCCGCGATGAACGAAAGATTGAAATTTATGGGCTATCATTCATCCAAAGAATTTAATAAAAATATTCTTAAATGGATTGAAAGCGACGCCACAAGATCCGTGTTCTTCGGACACGATGATGTAATATAAGGAAGGCGTGATGACAGAAAGAACTGTTACAGTAATAAACAGAGCAGGCATTCACGCGCGTCCTTCCGCCATTTTGGTGCAGAATACTAAAAATTTTAAATCAAATATTTATATAGAAAAAAAGGGATACAGAATAAACGCAAAATCAATAATGGGTATTATTACTTTGGGCGCGTCATATGGAACTGAATTGAAATTAATCGCGGAAGGAGAAGATGAGGAAGCCGCGGTTGAAGCGCTTATAAGGCTTTTTGAATCTAAATTTGAAGAAGAATAACATTATGTTAACACAAACCGTGCAGGAGTTAACTTGAAGAATAGCAGGACTCGTATTGAATACCCGATTATCAGGGTCCGCTTTTTGATACTTATTTATTCGCTGCTTTGCATCCTGACAGTTTTATTCTCACGCAGTTTTTTTATAGAAACATTACTCGACGGCAGTATTCCCGGCAAATTAAATCTTCTTGTGTTCTTTACAATTCCGGCTGTTCTAATGATATTCTTCGGTATATCAATTTACCGCCTTGTAAGCGATTTTATTTTCAAGCGTCCAGGAAGTAAATTCAACGCAAGGCTTCTTGCGTATTTCGCGATCGTTGTTATTTTTTCATTAACACCGATAACTCTTATGACAAGTACAGCGTTAAACCAAATCGTTCATTTCTGGCAGAGTGTAGAAGCCCCTGCCGCAAACAGAGCCGCAAACAGTTTTATTGCGGAAAATTACGCGCTTCATCTTGAGCGTTTTGAAAACATAATAAGGCAGACTGATTTTTCTATATACGAACATGACGGCTCCCGGCTTCCACCCCACATCGCGTCCGTTCAGGTTTTTATCTTTTCCGTATCAAGCCTTACAAGCAGTCAGAATGAAAATAACGCGCAAGGCCCGGCGGATAACCAGAGCGGTTTTCAGTTAACTCTTCCTCTCCCCTGGGCGGAACATTCATTTACAGGCGATGACAAATTCTCGCTTCAGTTTCCTCCATCATTTGAAAACGGTTTCGCGGCGAGGGAGCTGCCGAGAGACGACGGAGCGATACGTTATGTGCAAAGAATGTCACAAAACATGCTGCGCGTAATCAGTTATAATCTTGGAAGTGATTTTGACAGNGGAAAAGCCGCTTTGGATAATCAGACTCAGCGTTTTGAAACAATTAATNTGTTAAAAGAAAATATAAGACCTTTATTAATCTACTATTACATTGTGTTTTTNCTGCCGCCTCTTCTTATGACAGCCATCATCGTAATTTCATTTACACGGCGCATAACATATCCTATNGTAGAACTGACAGATTCTGTGCAAAAGGTCGCGGACGGCGATTTTTCAATACAGATTCTTACGCGCCGCGATGATGAACTGGGTACGTTAATTAAATCATTTAACACAATGGTGCATAACATGGAAACATCGCGCGCTTCCCTTGTAAAAAGCGAGAAAATCTCCATATGGCAGAATATGGCGCAGCAGCTTGCGCATGAAATAAAAAATCCGCTTACTCCGATTAAACTGTCGGCTGAACGAGTGCTCAGAAGATGGAAAAATGATCCGCAGAACATTGACAGCATTATAGAAAATTCTATGATGGCAATTATACAGGAAACAGAAGGACTTTCCATTCTTTTAAACGAGTTCAGAACATTATCAAAACCGATGGAACCGTCAACCTCGACGAGCGATCTNCGCGAATCCGTGGAAGTATTAATAAATTCATATTCAAGTTCATACCCGAATGTATATTTCAATATTGATTATGTTGAAAATGGAATAAACGTGAAGATAGAAAAAAACCGGCTTTCACAAATTCTCACAAACCTTGCCGTAAACGCGATAGACGCGATGGACGGCTCAGGCTCAATCGAGATACGCTCTGATCTTGTTAAAAAAAGAGAAGTATGTTACTGTAGGATAAGCGTCAGAGATTCCGGAAACGGAATCAGCGCAGAAGACAGCAAATTTGTTTTTACGCCGTATTTTACAACTAAAGAATCCGGCACAGGGCTGGGGCTTCCGATTGTTGAAAGAATTGTAAACGATCACGGAGGCGCGATCTGGTTTGATTCGGCAGAANGTACAGGAACTACATTTTATATTGATCTGCCGGCAGAAAAAATTCAATAATCCGCGCAACAGCGGGTTAATAGGAATGATTTATTATGCCTGCAATTTTAATCATCGATGATGAACCCGGAATCAGAACTACTCTCTCCTCGATCTTAGAAGATGAAAAATATAAAGTCTTT
>WQSN01000130.1 GCA_009787835.1 Treponema sp. | reverse complement strand
ATTCATTCCCATTGCAACGTGTAAATTTGTTATTATCGAATTTAGGGTGTCACCGTTTTCTACCCGTGCTGTTATCACACCGTTAAATGCGCCTCCTGCGGCGGTTGCGCTTTCACTTTTCCCTCTGTTACAAGCTGTGAATAGCAACACACAGATTGTAAAAATTGCGAATAAAATAAATCTCTCTTTCATATCACTCCCTATTGCAGGTAAACCTTTTGAAAAACGGCGGTATTGCCATTTTGATCTGTAATACTCATAACATCACCTCTTACTGCAATTCCAAAAAGAAAAACGCCGCTTGCACTGCTATCATGATAAACTGCTAATTGACCGCTTCTGTTGATTTCCCCAACAGCGGTTTCTTTTGTGTAAGCTCCTCCTGATAAGTATGATTCGCCCGGTCTTACCCCCCATATTTCTATATTATTGTTATAGTAGATAGTAATATATTCCTGACCGAAAAAATTAATATTATTGCCTGATTCAAATCTCCATTGTCCGCTCAGATCGCTTAACTCAGAAATATTTTCTGTAGGGGTTTCCTCTTCGCGGTAATACACATCATCGTTTGTAGGAGTGCGTTCAGAGCCGTATTGAATAAATACTCTGTCTTTTGTTGTATCTGTTTGAATAGCTCCAGTCCAGTGAACAAATTCAATACCTTTTGGAATTATATAAGCATCAGCCTCAAAATCATCAGCTAAATAAGAAATATATTTATTTCCGGCTGCTTCTCTTTCAGCTAACATACCATTCGCTCTAATCTGCATGCTTTGACCTTGAGATGTAACCCATGTTCCTGTAAACTCTGAAATGTTTATGTTGAGGATTTCAGGGTGTGGGTTGACGGGGGCTGCGGCTGTCTGTGTTTGTTCTGCAGTTGATGTCTGCAGTTGTGTCGAACCTTCGGTTTGCGCGCTTTTTTTATTGCAAGCTGTGAAAGCCATTGCGGTAATTGCGATTAATAAAATAAATCTTTTCATATTGACTCCTTTTTATCTGTTTATTGAGCATTCCAGCCGGGATTATGGCAGCGGGTTAATTCTATCCAACCTGTACCGGGTAATAACAAGTCGATATTATTGGGATCGATTGTTTCATATTCCCCATATGCAGTAAAATCATTAGGCGTCCAGCCGGATTCAAAATCGATGAATTGTTTATATTGAAGCGTTAAGTGATATTTACCCGCTGCGGCGTCTCTTACCAAACTCCATGTGCCGTCGTGTTTTTGATAAATATCGCCTTTTCTATAATAGCCGTCTGCGGTAAAGATATAATGCTCCTGTCCGTGACAACTGCCGGTAATTGATCTGGAATGCCATTCTCCTGTTAACTCGGCAGGTTCCCGCACTTTTGATTGTGAAGCGGCTTCGTCTACGCGGTAATATAAATATTCATTTGCCGGGTAAGCGTCGTGCTGATAAGAGTATATTCTTGTTCTTGTTGTATCCGAAGGATAATCCACACCGCCGTATCTGACGCCAACTCCAACAGGAAATAATACAATACCTCTATACCTTCCTTCTTCATCATAAATGTTCCAATGATAATCAATACCGTTTGAAGCCCATGAACCTGATAATAAATCCACACCTCGGCTGAAACCGCCAGCCTCTTTCCAATAATGCATATTCGATGCAGCGGCAAAGATACCGTCCGGTCTAAGGATCACTCCGATCCCGGAACTGCTTGCCCATGTTCCTGCAAATTCGGATAAATCTCCGTTGAGGATTTCAGGATGCGGATTGGAAGAAGCGGTTGTTTGTCTTTGCGCTGCCAAGGTTTCCGCGGTAGGAGCTTGCCCTTCGCGGTAATAAACAGCAGTATAAAAGAGAGCCTCATACAATGGTACGGGTCTTACAACAATACGATCTTTTGTTTTGTCATTTAACAGAACACCCATTTCTCCGCTATATTCCAGAGAAAAACCTTCAATATCAAGCTCAACTCCGGCGGGATACAGAAATATGACTTCGCCCATTTCGCCAAGTCTTTCGTCTTCATCTATTTTTATCCACCATGAATATGCTCCGTTTCCGTTGTCGGTTTTCTTAAAATCGGAAACTGTTAAGCCATCCGTAAAAAAACCGTCTGCTTTGAGATGCCTCTTTTCATTATAAACATTTTCCCATGTTCCTGCGAAATCAGACAAATCCCCGTTTAGGATTTTCGCGTAACTTTCGGCAGTTATTATTACGGCTGTTTCACTTTTTTTTGTACAAGCTGAAATCATTAATACAATAATTAACACAATCGCTGTTAAAATAAATTTTGTTTTCATATAATCTCCTTTTAATTTATTTTTTTCATCTCACCGTAAAATCAATGCCGGTGGGAACATTCGAAGCTGTAGAATCCGTCACGATTCTCCATTCATTGCCTGTAGTTCTGACAACAGCTCTTAATTGATAACGTCCAGGCGGTACGGTATTGAGGACAACGCAATCCATATTAATAACACTGGTTTGTGAACCAGGATTTCGCGGATCAGCGGAGGAGTTTACCAAACGTATAATTGCCACAATAAGTCCTGCGTCATTTACCAACGCCGCGCTGTAGTTACCGCCTGGAAATCTGTCCTCTGCGATATTTCTGAATCTGGCGCTGACAGTAAATTGTTCGTTATGAACTACGGAAGTCTTACTAGCAGAAAAACTTGTTACTGCCATTCCGTAACCGCCGCCCTGTGCAGCCCTTCCCTCAGTAACAGTAATATTAAAAAAGTTAGGCACTCCGTTTCCGACAGCGGATCTTGTCATAATTTTCCATTCTCCGCCTGTCGGTCTTACGGCAATCATTAATCTGTATTGTCCCGGTCTTACTGATCCAGACACATAACATTGCATTTCCCTTGTACCTGTAGCGCCGGGGTTTCGCGCGCTGTAATTCGCGGTTCCGATAATCTCTACTATTCTGCCGTTGTTATCTGTCAACGCCGCTGCCGCTTGTCCGCCCGGGAAAAATCCGGGGCTTCTCATATTGACAGTAACAGAAAACGTTTCGTTCTGAGATATATTTGTTTTACCTGAAGCAATACTCTCGATAAAAAGTTCATTGCTGCCTGTGCCGCCCTGATTTGGTTTTATATTGATTATCATAAACTGGTTGTTAAACCATCTTCTGTTTCCACCCGGGTTTAAATTATTCAGAGAATACCATCCGTCATCCTTTCCTCTCCAGCCCATATTTATATGAAATCTTCCCTGACTGTCGTATCCGTCTATTACAAAAGCGTGGTTGCTGTTGTTGCCGGTTCCCCAGTAATAAAGAGGAAGACGCGCATCCAATTGCTGCCGTATTATTGCTTCCCATTCGGCATCGGTATAAAATACACGGGAAAGTCTTTGAATGCTTCTGTCATACCCGAAATTATTAACAAGCAATACTGC
>WQSN01000129.1 GCA_009787835.1 Treponema sp. | reverse complement strand
GAAGAATAAGCGGTTACTTTTTCTATTAATAAAGCGCCTCCGCCTCCCTTGATGAGCCTGTTCTGCGGATCAACTTCATCTGCGCCGTCTATCGTTAAATCCAGTCCCTCTGACAGCTCTCTTGAGTTAAGCGAGTAGAAAGGTATTCCCGTTTTTTCACATTCAATTTCCGTTTGCAGGCTGGTCGCAAATGCGCAAATATCATGTATTGTTCCCTGTTTTATAAGTTCACCTACCCTGCGGACAGCGTGAACGGCAGTTGATCCTGTTCCAAGACCGAGTTTCATTCCGCTTTTTACCAGCATATCAACCGCAGTTATACCCGCCATCTTTTTCTGATGTTCGCGCTGTTCTTCTTTTGTCATCTAGTTTGAATCCTGTTCCATGTATTTGCTCCCGGCGAATTTACCCTTGACAATAGCTGCTGCGGTATTTCCCTTCCAAAAAAACTTGCATATTGCATACAAGCCTGCCTGATTACCATATCATATCCGTTAATCGTTTTACATCCTGCTTCTTCTGCGCGTTTTAAAAACTGCGTTTCGCTTGGCATATAGATTAAATCCATAACAGCTTCTTTTCCGTTAAAAACATATAGTTCCAGAGGATCAATTCCCTCATGTCCTTCCATTCCGGCGGATGTTGTCTGAATAATTATGTCATTATATTTTGACATCTGTTCAATTCCGTGATTATCAATTCCGCCCCATTTAAATTTATACTGTTCGGCAATATTCTTTGCCTTGTGGATAGTGCGGTTCAGTACCAGGGCTTTTCCTCCAAGCCGGTAGATGCTGACGGCTGCTGCGCGTGCAACGCCGCCTGCGCCTATGATGGTGATTTTTTTTCTTTTTAAATCTTTTTTGTTAAGAAATGCCAGAATCGAATTTGAAAAACCCGTGCAGTCCGTGTTTTCACCGAACCATCCGTTTTCCGCAATGCTTACAGTGTTGCATGCGCCGATTGATAAAACTGTTTCGGTGCATCTTGCCAGCTCATAAAGCACAGATTCTTTGTGGGGAATCGTAACGGAAAACCCTTTTACTTCCAGTTCATTTGCAAGTTCAAAGAAATTACTGACAGAGTCTGTAGGGAACGGAACATAAACTGCATCGGCGTTTTCAAGCCCGAAAACTGTATTAAAAAACCACTGGCTGACGCTTGATTTAAGCGGGTTTCCTATAATACCGTACACTTTTGTTTTTTTATTAATTCTGCGGAATCTATACAGTTCCGCCATCTCTTTTACATCAAGCTGACCGGCAGCTCCCGGAGATTCGTTTTCAGATAAAGCGCATGTATAGCTTAAAAATGATCCGAATCTTTCCGCCAGTATCCTTGAACAAATTCCGTAATGCCCCATGCATATCAGTATTTTATCTGTATTTGGACAGGACTTGCCTGCTTTCAGCGTCTGCAGAACGTCGGCTATGGAATTTACCGTGACAGCGATTTTTACAATCTCGTCCCCGGAACGCTGCATTGATTTTATTTTTCCCGGAATGTTTTCTATTATTCCATCCAAATTATGGTATGACCGGATAATTCTTGTACCGAATGTTCTTGCCGCTTCTTCAAGGCTTGGTACGCTGAAATCTTCTTCAATATCCACATAGGCAAAATTAAGCCTGGTATCAGCTTTTGCGTATGCCAGCCCGCGGGCAAGCAGTTTTACTCTTGCTCCTTCTCCCCCTATGAATTGGCCGCCGTCAATATCCCGCCTTATTGTAAGGATAACAGGCATTCCGGCAAGCTCTGGGAAACGGCGTATGTAAAGCCGTTCGTCATCTTCCAGACAATCCACTCTTAATTCCGCTATATCTGTAAATTTTCTGTATTTATTCAGGATTTCCAGGTTTCGGTCTATTGTTTTTGCAGTAAGACACAGGCAGATTTTTGCCAAAATTTACTCCATTTTGACGATTATACCAATTATATTTATTATAACGCAAGTTATATCAATATTACTGCCATGCTGTATATACCCATGTTTTTCCGCTTGTCCGCAGTATTCCTTCAGCGGAAACCCAAACATTTGAACCTGAGGTTAATGGGAAAGAAGGATTTTCACCCTGTGCGAAGGATAATGGTTCGCTGAAAGGCGAAGATCCGTACCATACGCCGGAAGGTACATTTATATTTACGAGATCGGTTGTTTGCGGGACAAGGCGTCGTTTATCAAAATTTGAATTAATGGATTTTTCCGCTGCATTATTCCAGTCTACAAGCCAGGGGTCTTTTATAACCGCGCTGTCCAGTGCGTCTGTTTTAAAAAGTTCACGAAACCTGCGCCAGTCAAAGTTTGAAGGTATTTTCTTTTCATTTNGGGTATTAGCAGAAGCAAGCTCATTATAAAAAAATGCATCCACTCCCGCTTCCCAGGTTAAAATCATCATATTGCCTGAACAATCAAACGGAAACAGAGCTCCTGCCGGTTTAAAGCTGATTTGGCCGCGCTCAGGCCAGAAAGGCCAGACTGTTACAGGGTTTATCCATGTTACGGGCAGTTTAATTTCCGCAGTCCGGCCGGGCAGGATAATTTCCGATTGTAATTTACCGTCCTGATCATACCACTGTGCTTTCCAGTGAGGCTGACCTAATAAGGATATCCAGTATTCCGGCGCCTGCGGCATCTCCAGAATATAAACCGAAGAAAGACGATCCGTGCAACAGGTAAACTGCAAAGACATTACAGCTGTAAAAGCCAGTTTTAATATCATTTTTTTCATACCCTTATATGGGTGTGAAACCGGCGTTTTGCTTTACAAAATGCTAGAATTTTTTTTCATAATAGGCATACTATTAAAAAATATATATTATTTGTAGAATGTATGTTAATATAAGGTTACATTTTTTTCTGCATATATTAATTAAATATTGAGAGGGTATTATGAAAATCGGAATGAAACTTATTCTTATCATTTCCGCGGTTAATCTTGTCGGTATCGGCGGTTTGACTATTGCCGCGTCAATGATCGCTTCAAGTTCAATTACGGCTATTTCGGATGATAACGCGAAAAATATCACGGCTGTAACCGCTGGCGCCATTAAGGCGTTTTTGGAAGTCCCTTTTGATGAAATCAGGGCTTTTTCCATGTTTGTAGCTGATATTCACGAGGTTGTCGCTCCCGAGGGAAGGCGTGATTTGGTCAATTATATGCTGCATACCCTGATTGAAGAGAACCCGGGGTTCGTCGGCGTTTGGGCAGTTTTTGAACCTAACGAGCTTGACGGTCTTGACGCGCAGTTTGTAAATACTCCGGGAACCGACCACACAGGAAGGTTTTTAAGTTTTTATACTAATGATCGCGGCAATGTACAGCTTCAATTTGCGAATGATTATGACGATCCGGGCGACGCGGGCGAATGGTATCATTCTTCTTTCAGATCAGGAAAGGAATATGTCATAGAGCCTTACTTTGACTGGTTCGGCGATGAGCAGCTTTTAGTTACAAGCGTTACTGTTCCGATTATCCGCAACAGGAAGGTAATCGGCGTAGCCGGAATAGACCTTCAACTGGTTGAAATTCAAGAAATGATAGGCGTAATAAAACCTTTTGGAACAGGATTTGCCGG
>WQSN01000128.1 GCA_009787835.1 Treponema sp. | reverse complement strand
AAACTCACAAGACCTACAAAAGACATGCCGATACAGACCGCCGCGTCGATATACACTCCGTTTTTAATATTTACTATTGTAAACAACATAAGAACGATGGAGCCGAAAATTATAATAAAATTCATCAACACATACCGTGTGAGATAATCGGACATGCCGAATGATTTTTCTCCGGTATATTTTCCCGATGTTGCTATATTAATGAAAAAACGCTGCAATATTTTTTTAATTTTGTTTAACTTCATTTCTTTCCTCCATGAATATCAAACAGCTTTGCTATATCAAACTTTTCTAATTCCAAAAAATCATTTTCAACATTCAAAAACGCTTCAACAATCTTTGGATCAAAATGTTTGCCGCTGTCATTCCTGATAATCTCAACTGCCTGTTCATGGGAAAACGGTTTTTTATAGGGACGTTCAGTAACCAATGCGTCATATACATCCGCGATTGCCATGATTCGTCCTTCCAAAGGGATTTCTTCTCCTGCAAGCCCTTTTGGATAACCTGAGCCGTCCCATTTTTCATGATGGCAGCCCGCGAAAATTTTAGCGTGTAATAAAAAATTATCTTTTTCCGCTTTTTCAATGATACCGTCGATTATTCTCTCGCCCTCTTCACAATGTTTTTTCATCAGCGCAAAGTCATCGTCGTTAAGCTTTTCAGTTTTATTCAGAACTAAATCGCTGATTTTAATTTTTCCTACATCGTGTAATTGAGCCGAAGGCAGGAGTTCTTCTAAATTCCATTTTGATATCTCATCGGTATACATACCCGTTAGAATCAACTCATGTATGAGAATCGCGAGATATTTCTGTGTGCGGTCAATATGCCCTCCTGTTACTTTATCGCGGCTTTCCACCATGTTGGCGATGATGTTAATTGTAGCGTTATGAACCAGGCGGACGCTTCGCAGGCTTTGTTTTACAATTGTATCAATTCCAATGTGCGTTTCGATACGTTTAATTAATACAGGCGGTGAAAACGGTTTGTTAATAAAATCAACAGCGCCTATGTCAAACCCGCGTATTTCCGATTCAGCGTCATTCTTTGCCGTAAGAAAAACAACAGGGATGTTTTTTTGTTTTTCGTCAGATTTTAATTTTGAGAGAGCCTGGAAACCGTCCATTTCCGGCATTTCAACGTCAAGAAGGATTAAATCGGGATTAATTTTTTCAAGAAGTTGAAACATCTTTTCCGCGGACGGCAGGGCGTATGTCTTATATACGCCAGTGAGCGCGTTTTTGGCTGTTACAAGGTTAGTTGCGTTATCATCTACTATAAAGACTGTTTTCATTATTTTTGCCACCTCTGGATTAGAATCGATTTTACCGGATCAGGGCATAAAAAAAGGCGAAAGTTTCAAAATTGAAACTCTCGCCGCAAATATTGGGGTTGTTCGATTCGTATCAAAGCCTTCACCCTTTCTGGAAACAGTACCCTTCACCCCTTGACCACTCTATAAACCATCCGCTGCCATTGATTTTTGTCCGCAAGCGGTGTATAGCCAATTTAAGCGCTTGACTGTCATTGGTTAAACCTTTCCAAACTTTTTTATAGAGATATTCAGCGCTGATAAAGCGTCCTTCATTCTGCGCAAAGATTAAGAGCAGAGCAAATTCTTTTTGCGCCAGCAGCAAATCTGTATCCAAAAAAGCTATATTCGCTGTTAAGTTCAGAGACAGACGGTCTTTTATGATTGTTTCCGGCACTCTCTCGGAGCGGCGCACAAGCGCTTCTACCCGCGCCAGCAGAACCTGAAAATCATAGGGCTTTGTAAGATAATCATCTCCTCCTTCGGACAACCCCCGTACTATATCGTCCCGCTCGGACAACCCGGTCAATAGCAGAACCGGAATATCTGCTTTATCACTTGCCCGTAATTCCCGTATAAAATCAAGGCCGCTGCCATCGGGAAGCATAATGTCAAGGACAATAACGTCCGGGCGGCACTCGTTAAGCGAAGCGCGGGCATCGTTTAGAGTCAGCGTGGCGATGGCCATATACCCGGCCCGGTTGAAAAACCATAAGTTGTTAGACATGATTTTTTCGTTGTCTTCGACAAATAAAACACGCTTTCTGATATCTGGGACATTACTCTTTTTCATTTCGTTTTATCTCCGTATTGCCCCTCATAAACAGGAAGGGTGAAGTATACCGATGTTCCCTGTCCGCCTCCGTTTGACCCGTTCTCCATCCATATTCTCCCGCCGTGGGATTCTACCACCGTTTTACACAGGAATAGCCCGTAGCCTGTGCCGCCTTCTTTTCCGCTTACGCCGCGCTCGAAGACACGGGGCAGCAAGTCGCTTGATATACCTGCCCCATTATCGCTGACTGTAACAGTCAGTGTCCCGCCNTCTCNTATGACGCATAACAAGATGGTATCATTCATTGTGTGATCGTTGGCATTCTGTATCAGGTTCATAATTACCTGAGTGAGTAAATCGCGATTGCAAAAAACGTAGAAGTCTTCTTCAACTTCCGTTTCAAGCCGGTTGCCGCGCTTTTCCAGTATCAGTAACAGCATATCCGCCGTGCTTTGTATAATCGTGGTAAAATTTGCCCTGCTTCTTTCTGTTTCTTCGTTTATGGAAGCCAGCGTCAGCATTCCGCCGACCATTCGTGCCAGACGCATTATTTCGCTTTGCGCGCCCGCAAGAAGTTGTACCGCTTCCTGGTCTTTCACAGCCTTGCCCATGTCCTCCAGTGTTTGTGTTACCCTCTGTATATTCCCGGAAATAACAGTCAGCGGCGTGCGCATTTCGTGGGAAGTGTTTGCGAGGAATTCTGTCCTTGAGCGGTTTATTTGGGCAAGCAGGGTGTTCTGTTCGTCGAGCTTGCGCTGCTGTGCGTTGTACAGCCTGAAGTGCATAAACATGCATACGCCCAGCACTGCGCTGACCACGACAAACGCGGCTATGACATCAGTTAAAAAATCAAGTTCAGTTTCCAATAAGAGAACCGTTTCCGGAAACAGGTACGCAATTACGCAGATTGTTATATATATCAAGATTTCCGCAATGGAAAAAATTACTGCTTTTTTTCCTTCAAGCATTAACATTGTAAACACCACAGCGAACACGAAAAAGGCGGGCATTCCGCTGTGATAACCCCCTCCGGAAAAGAACAATAAGGGAAAAAGCCCCAAAAAAACGACTGTGATGGTTATTATATAACATATCTGATAACGTCCGGTCCGGTTTGAATAGATGAGCAGCGCAAATGCCAGAACACCCGAAACAAGACATAGAATTATATTTAATGGATCGATTTTGATGATAATGCCGAGAATTACCATCAGCAAACTGACTATCGTTCCGCCAATAGCCAGCACATTAAACAGCCTGACACGGAAGTCGAGGGCGGGGCTTAGAAATTTTTTATATATGGGCGGCAGGATAGGTTTCATCGCTCAAGCATTTTATCACCAAAAAGCATAAGAGACAACCAGAATAACAAAATTGTTACTCCGGCGGCGGTTTTATGTATATATTTTAACAGAAAAAATATTTTCAAAACCTAGACTTAAGGCTAGTACCTTTCCGGTATCTGCGGTTCTACCATTGGCATTATGGAAGATGCCAAATTA
>WQSN01000127.1 GCA_009787835.1 Treponema sp. | reverse complement strand
TTCGTTGCAAGAAATGGAAGTGAAATCGGTTATTCCCGGCCGGTATTAATTGTACAGGATGACGGGTTTAATGAAAGCAGGATTAAAACAATTGTAGTATTGCCTTTAACCACAAATTTACGTTTATTGGATGCACCGGGGAATGTATTAATTAAGAAAAAAGAATCAAAATTAAAAGAAGATTCTGTAATAATAGCAGCGCAATTATATACAATTGACAGAAGCAGGTTAAAAGATAAACATTCAAAAGTAACAAAAGAAACAATGGAAGAAGTTGAAATGGGAATGAAATTAGTATTAGGAATTAATTAAAATAAAAGCAAATAATACTGCGCATAACAAACGTTAAATTCATACAGTCCAAATCTCATTCACCACAGCCTGCGGGCAAGCGTACCACGCAAAACCATTTTTGCGGTTCCCTGACGGAGAGACCTGACCACATAAATATTTTAAAATTCTGTCATATTCACGGGTTGCATGATTTATGCGGCCAGGGCTCGTAGTCAGACTCTCAGCAAAGGTTTGGCGGGGTACGCTTGCTCGCAGGCTGTGGTGTACGCGGCATTTACGGTTAAAAGTTTGGCAGCGCATGCACACCCGCCTTGGTTGAAAATTCTTTCCTAAAAAGGTATTATTACTCCATGAACTCTATCGAACTCGCAAAAGCATATGACCCCAAAACCTTTGAAGACCGCATTTACGCGATGTGGAAGGAAAACGGCTGCTTCGCGCCTGCCGCAACCGAAAAAACAGCTAAAAATACAGATAATAAACCCTTTGTTATAGTAATTCCGCCGCCCAATGTAACGGGCGTCCTTCATGTCGGTCATGGTCTTGTCAATAACCTTCAGGATATCGTTGTCCGTTATCATAGGATGAGAGGAGTGCCGACACTTTGGGTGCCGGGAACAGATCACGCCGGGATTGCGACGCAGAATGTTGTTGAACGCAAATTACTGGAACAGGGGAAAACCCGCCTTGAGCTTGGAAGGGATAAATTTCTTGAGGAGACTTGGAAAGTAAAAAAAGAACATCATGCAATCATCACAAAACAGCTTGAAAAAATCGGCGCAAGCGTTGACTGGAACCGCGAACGCTTTACGCTGGACGAAGGGCTTTCCCGCGCGGTGCGCGAGGTGTTTGTCAGCCTTTACGAACGCGGACTTTTATACAAGGGGAATTACCTTGTAAACTGGTGTACTTCCTGCGGGACCGCGATCGCCGATGACGAAGTCGAGCATGAAGAGACATCCGCAAAAATGTACCATATCCGGTATTTCTTCACGGAGAAAAACGCCGAAAGGGAGTATATCGAAATTGCCACCACCCGGCCAGAGACTCTGTTAGGCGACACGGCTGTCGCGGTTCATCCTGAGGATGAGCGTTATGCGTCATTAAAAGGTAAAACCCTGCACCTGCCTCTTACAGATAGGGAAATCCCGCTTATTTTTGATACTTATGTCGAGCGCGGTTTTGGAACAGGCGCGTTAAAAGTAACTCCCGCGCATGATCCCAATGACTGGGAACTCGCCAAGCGCCATAATCTTGCGGTAATAAATGTATTAAATCCCGACGGAACATTAAACTGCGAAGTTCCGCTTAAATACCGCGGACTGACTGTNGAAAAGGCGCGTTTATTNGTGCTTGAAGATCTTCAAGCAGGCGGCTGGTTTGTAAAAGAAGAACCTATNAAACATTCGGTAGGCCGNTGTTACAGATGCCATACTGTTATAGAACCGTTTCTCTCCGAGCAGTGGTTTGTNAAAATGAANCCGTTAGCTGAAAAGGCGCTTGCCTCATGGCAGAGGGGAGAAATTATATTCTATCCAAAAAAATGGGAGAATACATATAAACACTGGATGGAAAATATCCGCGACTGGTGTATCAGCCGCCAGTTGTGGTGGGGACACCGCATCCCGGCATGGACATGCGTTTCCTGCGGAAAACTTACAGTTTCGCGTAACGACCTGGACTCATGCCCGGAATGCGGGAGTAAAAACATTGAGCAGGATCCCGATGTGCTTGATACATGGTTCTCAAGCTGGCTTTGGCCTTTCAGCACTTTAGGCTGGGATAAAGCAGGCTGCACAACAGACGATTTGGAACGCTACTACCCCACTACCGCGCTTATAACGGCGTATGACATCATCTTTTTCTGGGTAGCCAGAATGATCATGGCGGGACTTGAGTTTACAGGTAAGGCTCCTTTCCGTGATGTTTACATTCACGGGCTTGTGCGCGACATAAAGGGACGCAAGATGAGCAAGTCGCTCGGCAACGGCCTTGATCCTCTGGAGCTTGTAGATGAGTTCGGCTCTGACGCTATGAAATTCACGCTCGCCTTTATGTGCGCGGCGGGACAGGATGTACTTGTTAACAAGGAATCATTTAAGCTCGGATCAAAGTTCGCGAACAAAGTGTGGAACGCAAGCCGTTATATTCTTATGAACATCGACAGCCTTGAACTTATCGATAAACCGGAATTAAACGCGGCGGATAAATGGATCTATTCACGGCTTAACAACGCTGCTAAATCCATGCGGGAAGCGTTCTTTTCATACCGCTATAACGACGCATCTCAATGCGCTTATGAATATTTCTGGAATGATTTTTGCGACTGGTACGTTGAAGCGACAAAACTTTCAATGAAAGGCGGGAATGACAAAGAAAAAAACCGCGCNGCAACAGTATTGTTGGATGTATTAACAAGTTCTCTNAAACTATTACANCCTNTACTGCCGTTTGTGACGGAAGAAATTTACCAGAAACTTAAAGAGTTAGGGGTTAGTGATGATGACTCTGAATTTTTAATTTGNGCNAGATATCCTGAGTATGATGAAAAATTGTATTCACCGGCTGAAGAGAAAAATTTCGCGGCGCTTCAATCTCTTGTGGGAATGATCCGCACNATGCGCAGCGAGTGCGGCATAACACATGATAANAAACTCCGCGCCTTCCTTCGCACAGAAACTGAATGGACAAAAACATTTAAAGAAAATGAAGATTTAATTAAACTGCTTGCCGGCATCGGNGAACTTGAGTTTAAGGCTTCANGCAGTACACCCGATGATCGCCCGCAGGGCGCAATCGGAATGGCAGCTAACGGATTCGAAGCGTTTGTGTTTGTCGCCGAAGCCGTGGACACATCAGCGTTAAGAAAAAAATTCGCGGGAGATATTGAAAAAAACATTAAATACATAGAAAGTCTCCGTGTCAAACTCTCAAACGATCAATTTGTGAATAACGCTCCCGCGGAACTTGTAAATGAACAGAGGGAGAAACTGGAAGAAACGCTTAAGCGTACCGAGAAACTTAAAACTTATTTAAAGGATCTTTAATGACACTTGAACAGATGGATAAATTAGGCGGAACCCGCCTTGCGCCTTATATACGGGTCGCTACGTTTTTAATAGGGAAATCACGCGAAGGCGGCGGTAATATGTTCCGCCATCAGCTTGATACAATGTCAATCCTTATCGACTATAATTATATTGATCCTGTTCTGCTAAAGTCATCTCTTGTTCATGATTTAATAGAAGATATTCCTGAATTTAATCATAATGTCCTTTTGTCAATCGATTTGGATAGCCCTGCTGTTTACAATCTGGTCATGGAAGTAACACGCAGATATAACGAATCAAAACCCGAATTTTTAACCAGAATAAGGGAAAAAGGCTCCAATAACGCGAAAATTCT
>WQSN01000126.1 GCA_009787835.1 Treponema sp. | reverse complement strand
ATGATCATTTCTGTTCTGCTTGTTTCATTACCAGGATTAATTAAAATTACTTCATGATCTCCTTCCGCCAGTTTATCGCCGCCGCTTAATACTTCAAAATTTACCCATTGCGCTCCTGGAACCGGCGAGTTAAAAAAATCATATGGGATTACCTGAAAGCGGTAATTTCCGGGAGGCAGCGACACCTCGATAAAAATATCCTCTGTAAAACCCTGAAAATAACGGCTGTAACGTCCTCGTCCGGTTTGGTTTAACAATTCTTCTTTTTCGATTATTACTTCGTAGCGCAGAGCGTAGTCGTCTCCTGTCCATGTAAGACGTTGGATGAAACGGAGTTCAATACGGAAACTTGCCGATCCATTCTGCGCCATAAGAGGAAATGAGAAAAATATAAGTAAACTTAATAATATAAATTTTTTTAATAACCGCGAACCGCACAAACAGAACCATCGGTTCTTACATGAACTTCCAATTTGATTTAAAAAATCAGTAGCCATATAGCACCCCCGGGCTGTCTGCCCGGACAGGGTTTGGCGAAGGTATATCCATTGTAAAAGAATTTTCTCCGATTCCTCCGCGCCGATTTATTGTTCCGTCCGCGTTTCTTGTAATTGCTTCAACTTGCCAAATATATGTGCCGCGTCTGGTTCCGCCGCCGCCTGATAATACGCTGATGTCATCAAGCACCCACCTTGCGCTTGTTACCGTTACGTTGTTAATTACGCGCCGTCCTGATGCGGTTTGCTGAAGTAGTGTAACGATATACGCGTTTGCTCCCTGTACCGGCGTCCAATTGAATACAATGCTGCGCTGTGTTCTTAATTGTTCAATGCCGTACACTTGTCCGTTGACAGGAGTGCGGTTAGCGGGTACGGCGAACGGCGGTTCAGGCTCAACGACAATTATCTGCGGTTCGGGAACAATTTCAGGAACGGATGCCTGACTTATTTCTTGTTCTATTTCCGCTGTCTGCACGCTCGCAAGCAGAGTTACTTCGTTCGCCTGTTTTATTGCTTCGCTTTGTTCTGTTATGAAAAATGAAATCCTTGAAAATTCCGTGCTGCCTGTATATGAAGACGCGAAAACAGGTTTTACTCTCCAATACCATGTGCCGCTTCCAAGACTTGCGTCCACATAGAATGGAGCGGATGTCTGTCTTGTTGTATGATTNTCAAAATTTGATGTTGATGATATTTCTATGATGTAATGCGAAACTTCTTCGACTTCCGACCACTGGAANCGTACGGCAGGCGGCTCNGTNTCATAACGGAATAAACTTCCTCTCGCGGGACTTTGCAGATCCANCACAGACGCTTCTATTACAGTAAGCCTGCCTGTTGATAGAACNGTGTCCTGTAATANAAACCGCCAGTTCCAGTTCCCCGCTTCAAGCGTTGTCTCCAATGATGTATTAAGATCGTTAAACGCAATAACATTCCGGCTGAAGTACCTGTCGGCGGCAATTTCAAGGCGGATTAACTCCTGCGGCTGCAAATTAATTCTATTCCATGAAAAAGCGATAGGAACGCTTTGCTGTGTTGTTTTCACATAACGCGCGTTGGGAAGGGGGTGGGTTACTACTACGGACGGCAGAAGAACTTCTGTTCCCGTGTTATCCAGGGCAAGCTGTTCACCTGATGTAATTTCCCTGCTTGTGGTTCCTTCTATGAAGGTTACTGCTCCCTCGTTTACCTGAACCTGAGTTCCTTTGTCTGAAGCGGAAGCGGTAATGGAAGTTCCCGCTGTTGTTTCGACTACGCGTCCGTTCATGTTTAACTGAAGCGGTGTATATCCGTGGTTAACGCTGTCCTCGGTAACTGTTATTCCTATGCTTCCCTCGCTTAATTCTATTTGCAAGCCTTCGCCGTTAGGCGCAAGTTGAATACGAATAAGCGTGTTTTCGCCTATATCCAATTGCTGCCCGTCGATATTTAAAACAGCGGATGACATTTCCGCCACGCGGATTAAATCGCCCAAATATACAGGCGATTCGATTACGAGCCTGTCCCAAAGAACCCTGTCCGCGATCCGCCGCTGTACTGTGTTGTTTTTTATTGTGATTGTGCCGACAGGCTCCACATTTTGTAAATTTATTGTTTGAAATAAATCGAGCCTGAAAAGATTTAAAAAGTAACCGATTATAAAAAGGCATAATAAAATCACCAGAAAATCCCGGAAGCGGAAACCGGTTTTAACTGGCTCTACATATCTCGGTTTTGTTCGTGCGGCGGCCGTCATTATTTTTTCGTTTCGCCGCCTATTTTATATTTCTTTTCATCCGCGTTAAGGTCGGTTTTTCCAAGGTCCGGGGTTTCTATTCCAAGCAGTTTGCGTACAGCTTCGAGCGTTTTCGGTCCCTTTTCCGCGTTGGCGGCTCCGACAACGGCGAATATACGCAGCGGCTTTTCTTTTCCTTTTACGGTTACTGACGGCATTTCTTCCGTAATAAAATATTTGTTAACCATTTTCCATGTATACTCGGAAATTAAAATATCAGCCCCCAGNGGTTTTGTAAGAGATTCTATCCGCGAAGCGAGATTGACAGGATCGCCGATAACCGTGTATTCCATTCTTTGATCGCTTCCTAACTGCCCCGCGGTTACNATTCCTGTGTTNATTCCGCATCCGATATTGATTGGCGGATCGCTTAANTCGCCTTTTCTGCGGTTTTTGTTCATGTCGTATAACGCTTTACGCATCATAAGAGCCGCTTTAACACAGGCGATTGCGTCTTTGGCNGGGCTTCCGCTTGTGTAGGCTGTTCCCCAATGCGCCATTACCGCATCNCCGATAAACTTGTCTATTGTGCCGTTTGTTTTTTCCACGCAGTCGATCATCTGCGTAAAATATTCGTTCAGCCAATGAATGATGCGGTTTGAAGAATCCTCACCGAATATATTGGTAAAGGTTTCGGATTTTGCGGTAAACCCACGGATGTCGGAAAAGAAAATCGTCGCGTGTTTGGGAAGCCCGCCCGGTTTTATCTGGTTACGCATGGCTTTGATCGCTATTTCTTTATTTGTGAATCTTCCGAAAATGTGCAGGGCGGATGTCATCTTTTGAAAACTCGCGCTCAATACGCCGATTTCATCCCGCCGCGTACCCTTGAATCCCTTTTGATTCAAAGAAATATCAAACTCGCCGCCTTCTATTCTTCGCGCCGCAACGGCGAGCACCTTAAGAGGTATTGAAATGCTTTTCGCGAAAAACCAGATAAGCATTATTGATAAACCCAAAACCGCGAATGTCAGATAAATGTTGCGTCTTGTTGTCGCTTCTATTCCTTCAAAAACTTTATCATATTCGATGTTGGTTATTACGGTGCAGCCGCCTGTATTTAATTTTGTGTACGCCATAAATTGGCGTATGGAAGAGCTGTGAGCGGTATCTGATCTTTCGTTATGTGACACTTTTCTATTGATACTCAGCGTTTTGTATACAAAATCAACACGTAAATTAATGAAAGATAATACTTTTTGTTTTAAATCATCAAAAGCGTTTGAAGATTGAATCCGCGTAACGCCGAAATCCGTTTCGATAAGCTCCTGCCTGTTTCTTTGAGGGCTTTCTTGTATATCACGAATAAAATTCTGACCCGATACATTGACGGCGTTTTGAATGTTTGTTATATCGCTGTGGATCAAAATGTCACCCTGACTGTTTATAAGCCAAGATCTGTTTACGCCTGTTCCAAAAGAGGTGTTAAGATTCTCCGGTGAAAAAAGCGTTACAACACCCGAATTTCTGTTCTCGCCCGGAAAAAACATCGCCAAAAGATGGACTGTAAAATGCGGAGCGGCGTTTAA
>WQSN01000125.1 GCA_009787835.1 Treponema sp. | reverse complement strand
GATCAAAAGAGATTTGAATATGAAAAACAGGACGCGATAAAAAGATGGGCAAGCACAGCTTATTTAAATGCAGATAACAGTGAACTGCCTGCCGCGAAAGAAAAATTATCAAGAGCGCAGACAGTTTTGAATGTGCTTTCCGATCTTTATAACAAAGAAAAAAACCGCACATATATAAACCCGGAGTATGATGCGCTGTACGCNGCATACGAACAGAGTTTCANCAGGAAACTGCTTGTGCTGGAAGCGGCTCAGACGGTGAAGCAGTCGGCGGCTCAGGAATATTCAAATAACGCGGACATCTTTAATAATTACCAGAACGCGCTGGGCCAGCTTGGACACATTGGATATATCAGCCGCGATTATGAAAATTATACTTCGCCTTCATCCAGAGCAAGCTGGTCAGTAAAAGATATTATCACTGTGAAAAACGGAAGAATTGTTTTTTCAAGAGCGTCNGATTCATCAATGATACTTACNGGNATTACAGAAGAAAAAGCGNATGAGCTTGACGTTTTTTTTAACGCTAAAAATACATCAGNCAATGAAAAAAATAAAATCAGTCTTTACGATGAAGCTTTGCGCGGTTTAAGCCAAAGAATGTCAGGCTATTTTACTGACAGCAGCAAATATAGAACATGGAGCCTTGCAAGGGATTATCTGATTAAATCATTAATTGAGTCAAACGGCGATTTGGGTTTCTTAAAAAATTATTTTTCAGGCGAGGGACAGCTGAAGGAAAAAGGCTCTCTTAATTCAATAATAATAAAAAATAATATCTTACCGGGAGTGCAGACGCTGGGTCCTCAAATGAAGTTTGTAATTGATTTTCAGGATGTATTTTTTAAAATTGCATGGGATTCGTTAAGCGAAACCGAAAAGGCCGATCTTGAATTTTATGTTATTCTGACATTAACCGGAAACAGCCAGGAATATTTTTACGGGTTTACGCAATATTATACCTATGACATCTACAATAACGCTTATAATTACGTGTACGATAAATATAAAGAAGCGAAAAATATTACAGATGCATGGTTTGCTTTCCCGATATCCTGGGCATGGAACGAAATGAGAGATGTTAATGGNAAAGCGGTGATGGAAATAAGCGGACCTTTATTGGAGACAAAAAGAAACAGGGATAAATGGGTAAGCGGGTTAAGAACAAATTTATCGTCAATAGCCAAGCTTGCCTCAGATTATGAAAAGTCAAATAAAAAAATCATGGCTTTGGAAGGCATTAAAACATCAGGATCAAATGTTGAGTGGGCGGATATAAATCAGGCGCTTACGCTTACCGGAAAGTTTAATGCAGGTGAAATCAACAGGATTAAATCATACTGGGATGCAATGAATTCTCACTCAAGCGCGGTATTTTCAAAAATTGAAGACGCGCTTTTATCGCTGCTTGACTGGACAGACAGCGAAGAAAAAAAATCCAAAAGCGATCTTGATAAACTCTGGACAGCTGAATTAAAAAAACAAAAAGAGAATGAAATTGATTTTTATTCGGCTGTAGAAATGTTTATTGACGGGACTTCCGGCCTGGATGTTTTACAAACTGCGGCTTACAGCGCATACGGCGAAAACGCCGCCGCCTGGAAAAATCACGGCAATAATCTGCAGAAAGCGATGTTGCGCGATATTTCATTATATTTAACCGCGGATTTTAATTTTTATAATGTGTTCAGCGGGGTTGGAAATAATTTAATTTCGCTTGCAGAAAATACACTGGAAAATAAATACTCGGCTGAACTTGCCGTAAGAGAAGCCGAATGGAACAGAACGTTAACCGACATAATGGAAAAATATTACGCATGGCAGGAAAGCGCCGCTCTTATACTGGAAAACGGAAGAACAGACTGGATTGCCGGCCTTCAGAAAATGGAGCAGGCTTATAAACAGTGGAACGCGAATTTCCAAAGAGAATATGAACGCGTCAATTATGAATGGCAGGAAGCGTACCTTGCTGGTCTTGAAGACAAGGAAAAATGGCTGCAGCAGGCGGCCAATGCGGCGGACAGGGCGTCTTCAGAAGCCTTGTTGTCTCTTGTAGGAACAGAAGGCGAAAGACTTTCGCGTTTTATCGATACAAGGGAACCGTTCGGAATCCGCGGAACAGAAACGCAGGCACAAGACCTTATGGCGGAACTTTTTCAATCTTCGGGAATTACCGGCATGTCAGCCGCTTTCGGATCATTTAACGGCATTGCAGGTACGGCTTCAAGTCTCGCAAGAGCGGGAATAGGCGGCGCTTTTGCGTGGGATTCGGCGTTTATTAAAATGTCCGCGTCCGATCTTGCAAGGAAATCAAACGCGGAAATCGCAGATAACGAAGCAAGAATACTGGCGTATAACGTTAGATTAAACGTTGACGAAACCGTTAAAAATCTTATTGCCAATGTTGATTCAGCGAACCAGAATTTCAGGGCGGGAATGGATGAGCATTTTATTTTTAACGGATTATGGAGAAGAAACGGCAATAACTATGAAAAAGAAATAATAAAAGGCTCAACGCTTTTTTCGCCTGTTATATCTGAAACTGTACTAATAACGGGATATAAAAATTTTAAAATGGATCCTGTAATACTAAAAACAAATCTGAATGAAGATCATTTAACAAACCTGAATTCGATCGCGATAAGAAATTTAATGGATAACGCAATTAATGAAATATATGAAATCGCGAAGGGAATTTTTGGAACAGGAGAAAATCCTGTAAGCGTGGGCGGAAGTAATGGTGAACGAACGCAATCCCCCGGATTGTTCGGAGCTTATATCGGCTATATTCCTGATGTAAAAGAGTTAAAAGAATTTACAGATAAAAGAGGAGAAATATTTAAGGATACAGGCAGGGGCGAACTTGGCCGCCTTATGACCGAGTATATTTACTGGTCAATTATTATTCAAAAGGAAACAGCGAATTGTCTCTTGCTTCATGGGACAAGCGGATGTGGGATGATGACGGAAGCTGGTTTAAAGCGCCGTCGCTTCGCACCATCGGTACAATAGCAGGCTCAATAGCGGCGGGTGTTTTATCGGGCGGAGCAGGATTTGCTGGAATCGTTTTGACTATCGCGGCAAGTTCTGCAAGCGATATTGTTTTTGGCTCTCTTGACGCCGCGTTCGGTTTTAAAACATGGGACGAAGCCGCTTTCGGCATCGGTAAATCAATACTTACAAATACAGTAAGCAGTTTAGCTTCCGGATTATTTAACGGCTTTAGTGCTTTTGATGGAGTATTAGGTGCAAATAAACTGGCTGGACCGCAGCTTACAAGCACGTTAATGAACACAACAAATTCTACTTTTCTTAAAGCAGGCATACAAATCGGGATGGCGGGCGTACAGACATTAACAACAGGCTTCGCGTCCAGTCTTATCAGCGGTATAACTTACGACAGTGTAAACAAGTTCGGTTATTCAACTGATATTTTTTTGGAAGGAATGGATAATGTTTTTAGAAACACATTGACAACAGTAGCAAGCGCGGTTACATCCACAGGTCTTAAGGCAATTAACAGCGGTCTTGACATGGAAAAAATAATTGGCTTTAATCAATTAAATAAAAGCGATCTTAATAATTTAAACAATCTTCTTGGCTCTCTTGCCGGGCAGGGAGTGAATTACGCGTTAGGCGGTGACTTTACGTTAAATGTATTTGATTGGAATTTTGGCAATTACAACAGCGGTCTGCTTGAGCTTCGCTTTGGCGGTGACGGAGTTTCAATGAATTTTGGAACAGGCGGAGCGAATGTCAGTATTGGCAATCTTTCTTCGGCATTAAGAGGCGCCGCCGTATGGAATGTAAATAACAGGATTTTTGATTACGGCAAG
>WQSN01000124.1 GCA_009787835.1 Treponema sp. | reverse complement strand
AATCCGCGCAAAAATTCCATCGCCCAGATTCTGGGCATCGACTGTTTCTGTAGCGCTCAAAATAAGTATAACTCCCATTAATATTAGTATTGATGATTTAAGGTTTTTCATGGTGGTATTATAGCATAAATTGGAATAAAACGCTAGGGGCAGTATAAGATGATTTTAACCATTGCATGAGAAATTATTAACAAGAACAACGTGTCTTCCGCGCTGTTTTAAAAAACATATTGCAGTGAAACACCAAATTTATAGCTATTCATTTTATAGTTTTGATTATCTGATACCATAGACGACGAAATACTGATATTATTGGTACTCGCCAGAACAACTAGATGAATACCGATTAAAAAATGATTGTTAACAATGTATACAGGAGAAATATAAAATCCGCCAAAAGCAAAATCATAACCAAAATGAAAATGAAAATTATTACCTCCAATAATTCCGTATGGAGCAATTATTCCATCCATAGGTAAGCCGAAATCACCTGTTATACTGAATAACACTGGAGAGAAAGCCATTTCAAAGCCAAATCCATAATAAAAATTACTACTTGAAGAAAATAAAAACCTAAAGTTAAATAATGGCATTATTTCAAAGTATGTCCCACTGTCAGTGTAAGTGAAAGTTGTTCCATTCATATAGGTATAGGTCATTGTATCTTCAAGTGATGCAATACCGAAAACTGCTCCCATTGAGAATTTAAAACCAGCGAGATTTTCCGTATTGGAATTATCCTGCCTGACGTTCTGTTGAGCCTGCCGGTTATCTCTGCCGGATTCTCTTTCATTTGAATCTCTTGAGCTGGAAACAAAACTAAGGGAGGCAGGCGGACCAATTTTATATTCAAGATTAATAACAGGACCCGGCGTTCTAATCCACCAACTTATACCCGGTAAATCTCTCGGCGGATAGACATGGGTTTGCCTGAGCGACAACATTACACCTTCATCAGTTTCTTCCATCGTAATTGTTCCGGCTAAAAAATTCCTTCCGTTAAGCATGGCAATCCATACATCGCCGCCGAATGTAAAATTTAAATTGTTCCCCGCTACCGCCACGGCAGGTAACCTGTTCAACGCCTGTTGTAATAAATTTGCTTCGCCAAGCACAGGGACAGCCGGCACAGCCGCGGACGCAGGTGCAGACGCAGCCGGGGAAGAAGGCGTTCCCGGCCTGGCGGGAGGCTGTCTATCCGGCCGCTGCTGCGGCGGATCAGCTTGAACATTATCCTGACTAACCGAGGGGACAGAGCTAATAATTTCCACAGTACCGTTTTCGTATCTTATAGAAAGAACGTTATTTCTGGGAATGACAATAACGGGCCCGTCCAAATGGTTAAATCGAAGATACCTAATTTCCGAATTAGATAATTCAGTGACTTTCGCCTCAATTATGCTTCCGTCTCTCAGAATAATCATATCCTGCGCGTAGACAGCAAAAATATTGCTTACAAATACAAAAATGATAGTGAAAAAGATATTTTTATTCATCGAATAACCTCCGGCTCAATTAAGGCTTGTATTAGTTATTTATAATGTTTTTTTCTAACTTTGTAAAGCATTTATCAATGTTTTATATGATATTTCATGGTGTATACTTTTTTATACACCACAAATATGTGTATTTTTACTCATTTTTGTAAATAATCTTGAGAAACACAAATAAAAGGAATATTTGGAATTTATTTATTTTTCACTCAACCGAAAAATTAACAGTCTGCTCTTCCCCGCCGCTGCGGACATAAAGGGAATTGCTTCCCCTTACGCGCGGCAGAAAAAACGTAAAAGGCCTGTTTACGTTAAATGACACGCCGTTATGCGTTACGTGCAATACGCCGCTGCCGCCGCCGATTACCTCAACCGGGATTTCATCGTTTTGAAGAGCCGGGCTTGACAGGTATACAAAGCCGCCGCGCGGATTTAAGATTTCAAGCGGGCTTGATGAATAATCAAGAGAGCCGTATCTTACGGACGAATTAAACCAGCTTTGGTATTCGGCAGGGTAAGTTGTTTCACTTCTGCCGTTTACGATTCTGTGCCACGAGCATGCCCTCCTTTCTTCGTCAGGGTGCACATATTCATTGATGATAAAAAGACAGGCATTCGACGGATCCATTCCCGACACAGCGCAGATCCTTCTTACATTCCATTCTCCCGGCACGGGAAAATCAAGCTGTGTGTCCGCGTAATTAGTTCTATGGAGGACATTCAATGTATCGCGCACAATCGCCGCCGGTACAGAGCTTCCTGTCTTGTCAAGGACAGTCTCTCCCGTGAAGTTACCCATCCACACTCCGACTGTATATTTCATTGTCGCTCCAAGAGCCGCGATGTTTTGATATTGATTCGATGTTCCTGTTTTGAATATGGCGGGAAATGTCGTTCTGAAATTCCTTCCCATCCCGAAAGCCAGAACTCTCGCGCTTGAATCCGATAAAAATGAACAGACAAGACGCGATGTATCTTCGGCGAAAATTCTCACAGCGTTATTTGTAATTGATCCATTATTTACTTTTCTTTTATTTCTGTTCATTGATCTTTCTGCACCGTTATCTGACATTTCCCATGTCAGTGGCATATATATTCCATCGCGCGGAAAAACGCTGAATGCCCGCGCAAGCTCAAAAAGACTGACAGGAGCGTTTCCCAAAGCAAGCCCCAATCCCGCGTCTCCCGCGGAGTTTTCAACCGAGTCAAAACCGAGCGATAAAAGAAGCTGCGTATAATTCCTAACGCCGAGCCTGTAGAGCAGATACACTGCCGGAATATTCAAACTTGATGCGAGAGCCGCGCGGAAAAGAACAGGTCCGTTGAAACGGTTGTTGAAATTCTGCGGTATGTAAATTTCACTTTCGCCGAAGGTCATCGGCACGTCGGCGATGACCCCTGACGGGTAAAAACCTTTTTCCAGAGCCATCGCGTAAAGGAACGGTTTCATGCTGCTTCCCGGCTGATTCAACGCAAGCACGCCGTCAATCTGCCCGGCAGCGTCCTCATCGAAAAAATCCGCGCTTCCCACCCATGCGAGTATTTCTCCGGTTTCATTGTCTATCACAATCGACGCTCCGTTTGTTATGCGCGATGAATAGTACATTGTTACATTGCCCGCGATTTTGTCCTCAAGGTAATTTTGAAGATCAATATCGATTGATAAACGCATCTCGCCTGAAGCAGGCCGCCGGTTTTCTGAATCAATTATACGGATAAGGTGGGGCAGTTCAAACGGATATTGAAAGCGGCGCGCCGATGAAAGCGCGAAACTCCAGTCATGCCCGTCAATCTGCGCAAACAGCGGATATTTCCGCGCCAGCCTTTTGTTAGCTGCAAATTTTGACTGCAGCTCAGACGCGGCCGCTAAACAATTTTCCTTATAATCAAGAGGATTGTAAAAACCGGGACGCCTCGGTATCACAGCAAGACAGAAAATTTGCGCTGGAGAGAGCGTGTCCAATTCACAGGAAAAAAAAGTCCGCGCCGCCGAAGCCGCGCCTTCCGCGCCGAAACCGAATGGAAGAGATTCAAGGTACATCTGTAATATTTCATTTTTTGAAAAACGCGCTTCAAGCCGCAGAGCGTTAAACGCTTCGGCGATTTTTTGATTTATCGTCTGTCTTCGCGGCGGCCGGTACTCTGCCGTGGTACTGGAAGCGTCATTTATTAACCGCGCAAGCTGCATCGTAATTGTAGATGCTCCGCTTACTCTTCTGCCTCCGGCGGTATTTTGGTATAACGCCCGAAAAACAGAAAAAAAATCAACGCCGATATGGCTGAAAAATCTTTTATCTTCGGCGAAAACAAAAACATCTTTTACAGAACGCGGAATCTCCCGCGCCTTCTCCCTTCGCAGCCCCTCCCCAACAGGCGTTATCTGCAATAATATCCCGTAACGGTCATAATAGCGGACACTAAAAGGCCGTGT
>WQSN01000123.1 GCA_009787835.1 Treponema sp. | reverse complement strand
TTTTTACCGCATACTCCGGACGCAGTACAGCCTGTTCCTTTCACCGTCTGCTGGCATTGAAAACAAAACATTCTCTTATCATTCAAAATATCACAAACAGTACATGCGTGCTTTTCCATTACAATCTCCTTAAAATAGATTTATAAAAAGTAAAATTCTTCGTTGCTTTACATTTACAATTATATTAAAGTTGACAGGTATTTCCGTGGTTATAACCACATAAAGAAGAAAAGTTTGAAAAATTTTGAAAATTATTCGGAGATTCTGAAACTAACAGGATTGTTTAAAGGAATCAAACATTCCGAAATCCAATCCCTGCTTAATTCTCTTGGAGCAGTGACACATAACGCGGGAAAAGGAAAAATTATACTTCTTACGGGCGACCGTCTTGATTATATCGGCATTGTTTTATCAGGGCATCTTCACATAACGCGCAACAGTTATAACGGAAACCGTTCTCTGGTGGCTTCGATAAAACAAGGAGGAATTTTCGCAGAAGCCCTGTACTGCGCGGGTTTTACCCAAAGTCCTGTTACGGTAACCGCNGCGCAGGATTCATGCATTATGAAGCTCAGTTTCGCCCGCGTGATAGAAACTTGTTCCGTTTCCTGCAACAGATTGATAGTAAATATGCTTTACCTTATCGCCGGNAAAAATTTAACGCTTCAAAACAGAATGGAAATCCTTGAATTAAAAACAATCAGGGAAAAAGTATTACGCTATCTTGAATCGTTCGGAACAAGGAATATCGCTCTCCCGTTTAACCGTCAGGAGATGGCGGATTTCCTTTGCGTTGAACGCAGNGCNCTTTCTCACGAACTTATAAAGATGAAAAATGATAATTTACTCAATTACAGTAAAAATAAGTTTATATTAGCAGATGACGATAACTGTCCCGAGAAATCCGCCTTAAAGAAATACAGGTAATATGGTAAAAAAAATACAACATCGTCAATTTTTATTGTGGATTTTTATCAATATTTATGTTATCCTTATCATGGAAAATAATAACGGCTGTTCTGACAGCCGGAGTTTTATAGTCAAAAGGGAGGTATCAATGTCGATACATATCGCGGCAAAGGAAGGGGAAATTGCCGAATCAATTTTACTGCCNGGAGATCCTCTGCGGGCGAAATATGTTGCGGAAAATTTTTTAGAAAACCCCGTACTGTATTCAAGCGTGCGTAACATCCTTGGTTACACCGGCGTTTACAAGGGGAAAAAGATTTCTGTACAGGGAACCGGTATGGGAATCCCGTCAATTTCAATTTATGTAAATGAGCTGTTCAAAGATTACGGCGTAAAACGCGCGATCCGCATTGGGACGGCGGGTTCGATCAACAAAGACGTAAAAATTCGCGACTTGGTTCTTGCAATGTCAGCATGCTCTGATTCCGCCGTAAACACCCACCGTTTTAAAGGATGGAATTACGCTCCCACGGCATCGTTTACTTTNTTAAAAACAGCATGGGAAACCGCGGTGTNAAAAGGATGGCAGCCGAAAACAGGTCCAATCGTNTCGGAAGATACTTTTTACGCNGAAAACCCGGATGACTGGAAGCTCTGGGCAAAGTTCGGCTGTTTGGCTTTGGAGATGGAGTGCGCGGAACTTTACACTCTCGCCGCAAAATACGGCCGCGAAGCGCTCGGCATTTTAACAATCTCCGACAGCCTTGTAACAGGCGAGTCAACCACAGCGGATGAGAGGCAGAATACTTTCACCAGAATGATGGAAGTCGCTTTAGAAACGGCGNTTAGTTGAATTAGTTATACAAGCGGTTTTATATGCTCCGCGACTTTNTCCNTTAGCTCGCTTTCTTTAAAAGGTTTTACAATAAAGTCGCAGGCTCCTAAAGAGATCGCTTCTTTTACCTGAGAAGCCGTTCCCTCGGATGTCAGCATAATAATCGGAGTGTCTTTGTATTCGGGTATATCATGTATCATGCCGATAAGCTCAAATCCGTTAAGCATCGGCATTAAATAATCCAGAATAATTAAATCGGGATATCTGATTTTTAAGAAATCTAACACAGCTTCGGGTTTTGATATTGTATGCACTATATAATCACCGCTCAAAGCGGCTTTAATTATTTTTAACTCGCTTACAACATCATCAACCGCGAGAATGCGCGGCTTTGAGCTTTCTTCTTTAACCTTGCCTGCCCTGCTTGCCGTCACGTGTTTTTCGATACATTCAATGAGGCTGGTTGTCTCGAACGGCTTGATTATATAATCAACAGCGCCGAACGAAAGCCCTCTAATCACGCTCTTCCTGTCGCGGTTGCTTGTGAAAAAAATTACCGGTATATTAGCATAGCGTTCATCTTCTTTTAATTCTCCGATAATTTCATAGCCGTCATGATCGGGCATATTGATGTCCAAAAGTATAAGATCCGGCGTGATTTTTTCCAGAGCGTTGAACAAGACTTCGGCGGATTCGGCGGGATATACTTCGTAGTACCCCGAAAGCCTCCTCTTGAGCGTCACAAGGCTCGTTGAGACATCATCAACATAGATTATTTTATATCGTTCTTTTTCAGTGTTATCCAAGAATAACCATCCTTAATAATCACGTATGTTTTTTAATATTATCATATTTTTATATATTTTGTAAATATTNGTATAATAAAATTATATATATAATCAAGTAAGATAGGTATTAATCTTATAGGCAATTTCCTCAAATTGCATTCTGTCAACGGCGTTTCTCAGCCAGATTACAAGGTCATTATCCGACTCATACCTGTATTTTTCCAGTTCCGCCATTGCCTCATCAGCGCCGTCCATGTCAAAATCATTACAGGCGTTCAAAAGTTCAAACAATACTCTTACTTCCGGCCTATCTACTATGGGTTTATCATTCTCCAGATTAAGGTTTAATAGAAAATCTTCTATACCGGAAATTAATCTCCTTGTATGTTCCATAAAAGCCGGATGGTTGGATTTAATAAATTCCAAATTACCGGCTTTACCTGCGTCTTCAAGGTTTTTCGCTTCACTTGCCGTTTGTTCCGCGAAAATATCAAAACTTATACCTTTTATTCCATGTACTTTAATTATATAATCGGCGAGGGTTTCCTCATTAAAGGTTTCAATTATATCAAGCATGGAACTTACACCCGCGGTGTATGAACGCAGAACATCAAGGTATATCTTGTCATTGCCGTCAAAGCGTTTAAGACCTTTAGATACATCCAACCCTGGAATTTCCGCTCCTAATAATTTTGAGTCAGGCGGTACCTTCGAAGAATCCTGTTCCCCTGGTTTGCCTTTATTCTGCCGCTTTAACTCCGCCTGTTTACGGGCTTCGTCTAATACTTGCTGCGGCTGTTTATCGCGCACATATGCATTCATGATAACGTTTAACCGGCGCATATCAATCGGTTTTGAAATATAATCATTAAAACCATTCTGTAAAAATATTCCCGCTTGATCTCCGACAACGTTAGCTGTCAACGCGATAATAGGTTCTTTATACCCCGCTTCCCGGATATGTTTTACCGTTTCTATGCCGTCCATTCCCGGCATCATGTGATCCATAAAAATTACATCGTACACATTTCCTTTTTCAATTAATTTTAACGCCTCCTGCCCTGAATTCGCGGAAACTATTTCTTTTAACTCATACGGCTGCATTAATCCTCTCGCGACAAATATGTTCGTGTCAATATCGTCAACGATAAGAACTCTGCCGTAGGGCATCTGTTCAAGAGATATTTGCATATTTTTTAAATAAGCGCGGTTATACATCCGGAACTTGCTCAGATTTTCNGCCATTTCACTTCCTATNACAGCGGAACCGATTTTACCCTGCGGCAACTGGATATTAAACACAGAACCTTTTCCNGTNTCGCTTTCTACATGGATCTTTCCNTTCATCATATTGATAAGATTGCGCGTAATGTTCATTCCAAGGCCGGTTCCTTCTGTCGCGCGGTTTGCTTCCTGATTAAATCTGGCGTACTCGTCATAAAG
>WQSN01000122.1 GCA_009787835.1 Treponema sp. | reverse complement strand
TTTCCATTTGATCGAGGCTGGCGTTTGTTAAAATCTCGACAGTAAAGCCAAGACTGCGAAGCGCCGTTCCCACATCATTGGCGTCATTTACAGGGTTATTTAGCCTGCTTAAATTGGTATAAGCGCCGTTACCGATAACAAGGGCGAATTTCTGCGGTTCCTGCGCGGAAAGTACGCAAAATGATATAAGAAAAATGATCGTGAATATTATAATCCTTTTCATGATATCTCCAAATTTTAAAACATTTTATTATAATATATACTAAATTATTTTAAATATCCATATGGACAAAAAAAAGCCCGGCTGTTAATCAACCGGGCTTGAATATTAACTTTTTATTTCTACCAGCCGTCAACCATGTCGTCTTCGTCGCGGTGGTGTTCCGCGAAAAGGTCGGTTTCGGCGCGGAGATCATCAAGGTAAATGTAGTAACTGCCTCTTGATTCCAGCGGATCGCAGTTAACCCTGAAACCCATCACCTTTATGCCGAAATGGTTTGAATAGTTGTAGCTGCGTTGAACAACACCGCTNACACCGTCATCCGGCGCGGGGGGAATCGCGACTACAAGCCTCTGCCAGCCCATGAAGTTGAGTTTACCCATNCTGAACTCATAATTCCTTCCAAAGAAGTCCTGAATTATAAGAACAAGCTCATGGTTAAAATTACGGCCTGCAACCCAAACCGAGACGGTTTTTGTAATGCCTTCTATCGGGATTGGGCGGGTCGGGTAGATCGTGAAAGAATTATGACCCCTGCGGAGGAAGTCTACTCTGGTGCCGAGTACATAGTTATCGGGAATATCCATCCCTGCTTCACCGGGAGCCGGTCCCCTGCCGGGACGATCCCGTGAAGGACCGCCTCTGAACAACCTCGATGTCGCGTAACCTTCGTCGCTCGACATGGATGATCTCCAGAAACCGTCAAACTCGAACCTGTCAACAGATATTTCCTGTATCATCTGCTGAGCGGAATCGATACCAAGCCTCTCAGCGTTCGGATCGCCGATACTCTGCTGAGCATAAACAAACGCGCCGGTAAAAAGCACTATTAAGGTTAAGATTAAAAACTTTTTCATTTGCCACTCCTTAATTGCTCGACCAAAGTCTTTCTACATGANCGGGATCCGCTAAATCGTTCCCGTCAAACAGACTTTCGAACATATCTGTTAAAACTTTTAACTGCCGGAAATATACATAAAAATTATCTACCCTCTCAACAGGTTGAGTCCAAATCCTGAACTTAACAAAAGACAAACCCGCGTATGACGGCAATGTCCGCCTTGCCTGAGCTATATTGTTGGGAATATTTACGCGCAGATTTCTCCATCCGCGGTACGAAATATCGCCGAGTCTAAGCGGATAAACAACACCCCGGTAATCCCTCAGATAAATCTCGATATAGTACCTTAGATTCGCGCCCCACACCCAAACGTCAATATTATGAACTCTGCCCGGAATATGGATTTCATAAGGCGTGTTTTCACTATCGCCCGCAAGCGTCGGATATAAATCGATCCAGTTGTAACCTCTTCGATCAAACTGACCATGCACTCCGAGGCTTCGTAATGTACCGCCGTCCCTGTTATATCCGAAAGCTGCAATCGGCCAGGCTTCGACATAATTTAAAAGCGGGTACCTTGCTTCATTTCCGTTCGAGTCCTGCCGTGTTTGACCATTCGCGTCTCTGACTGGCGAACTGAATCTGCTTGTCTGTGTTCTCCAAACATACGGAGCATCATCGTCTCCGTTGAATGTTTCCAGAATTCTCGTTTCAAAGCTATTGGTTACATCGTCACCAAATCCTGAAAATACCGCTATACATGCCATCGCAATCAGGCAGATAATTTTGAAACTGGCTTGTTTCATCCCTAACTCCTTTGATAGATCCTTGTCTTAATTATAAATTGTTTGCCTTGTATTTGTCAAACTATCTTACTTTGTTTGTTTATTTTACCATGAATTTTGGATTTTGCGCAATGTCTTCCTGTCAAAATTTTCGTTATTTATTACATTGAACTCGGATCTGATAAGCCCGCCTTCCCCCGCGGCAGCCATCCTTGAAGCCTCTACAGCCTGAACCCAGGGCGAATCATTGATAATTACAGCCACATCTTTCGGTTGAAGCAGCGGATCGAGCCAGCTAAATGAAATAACNGGGATGCCCGCCTTCTTTTCAAGGAATTCATGACCGATTCCAGCCAAAATAACGCATGAAAGATCGGGAGTTTCAGAGAATGACGACCAGTTCGTGTAAAATGACGTATTGAGAGTAATTGATTCTTCCTCCTGAACTTGCGTGAAAGCTTCCCTTACCTGTGAACGGTAACCGGATTCGTAAAAAATCATGATTCTGCCGTTTTTACCCTCGTCTAAAACGGATGCCGCTAAAGCCGCCCTTCGGAAATCAATATTAATATCGGTAAAACAATATAAAAGCCCGGAACTATCATCACCGGCGGAAGCAGAAGCGGTTACATCGCCAGGCCTCCTTCCCCTTAATAAAACTACCGGAATATTAGGATTTTTTTCCTTATAAATCCTGGCTGACGGCGTATATCTCGATGGAAATAGAACGCAATAAGGTCTTGAAGACATTTCAGCGACAGCAAGGGGAATAACATCATCAGCCGCGCTTGCGGAAATAACGACAGTTTTGACCGGGCGGAACAGAGTAAGCGATGAGTTAAACGACTGGCTGCGAATCCTGTCTTTTCCATATAAGGTGATAAAACTTTCTTCCGATACAATCAAAACAGGATCCTTNAGATTGAAAANCAAAAGCGGAATAATCAGCGCAGCCGCGGTTGAGNCAATTATTANAATTTTTAACGGAGTCAGTTTCATTGTTAATTTCCCGGAATGAGGTGTTTATTATAAATCATTGATTGNAAATTTGGAACTGGTTACCAATTGACCAAACTGTAAAAATACCATTATCATTAAACAAGATTGTTTTAAGGAGTAAAAAATGACAAGTTATAAAGAACTGGGCCTTGTGAATACCAAGGAACTTTTTAAAAAAGCCGTTTCCGGCGGATATGCGCTTCCGGCGTATAATTTTAATAATATGGAACAGCTTCAGTCTATCATCATGGCGTGCGTCGAGACAAGATCGCCTGTAATANTGCAGGTCTCAGCCGGTGCGCGTAAATACGCNAACCAGAATATCCTCCGTAATATGGCGAAGGGAGCTGTGGAATACGCGCATGAGCTTGGTTGTGATATTCCCATCGTTCTGCATCTGGATCACGGCGATTCATTTGAAATCTGCAAGGATTGCATCGAGACGGGGTTTTCGTCTGTAATGATCGACGGCTCGCATCTGTCGTACGATGAGAATGTCGCGCTTACCAGAAGGGTATGCGAATTTGCCCACTCGCAGAAAGATTATGTCACTGTCGAGGGCGAACTCGGAGTGCTTGCCGGAGTTGAAGACGATGTTTCCTCCGAACACAGCCATTACACGCTGCCGAGCGAAGTCGTCGATTTTGTCGGTAAAACAAAAGTTGATTCATTGGCGATATCGATCGGCACAAGCCACGGAAGAGCGAAGTTTAAACCCGAGCAATGTACAAGAGACGCGAACGGCATCCTCATTCCACCTCCGCTGCGCTTCGACATCCTTGAGGAAATCGAGAAGCAAATACCGGGTTTCCCGATTGTTCTCCACGGATCATCGTCAGTTCCGATTGAATATGTTCATATGATCGAGAAATACGGCGGAAAATTGACCGATTCAGTCGGCATCCCCGAAGAACAGCTCCGCAAAGCGGCAAAAAGCGCGGTTTGTAAAATCAACATCGACTCAGACGGCCGCCTCGCGATGACAGCTTTAATCCGAAAGGTATTTATGGAAAAACCCGATGAGTTCGACCCGCGCAAGTACCTCGGCCCCGCAAGAGACGAGCTTAAAAAACTCTACTCGCACAAGAACCAGAACGTACTCGGATCAGCCGGACAAGTTTAATAGGGGTTAGTGATTAGGGGATAGTTATTCAATAACATTATCCCC
>WQSN01000121.1 GCA_009787835.1 Treponema sp. | reverse complement strand
GGAAGATGCGAAAACTGCGAAGGCGACGGAACGATCAAGATCGAAATGAACTTTCTTCCCGATGTGTACATAACGTGCGATGTCTGCCACGGAAAAAGATTNAACAGGGAAACGCTGGAAATACGCTACAAGGGTAAAAATATTTTTGATGTNCTTGACATGACGATTGAGGAAGCNGCTGTTTTCTTTTCNCCGATTCCGCAGGTCGCGCGTAAAATGCAGACGCTTTTATCGGTNGGGCTTGGTTATGTGAAACTCGGGCAATCGGCTCTTACCCTCTCAGGCGGAGAAGCGCAAAGGGTAAAACTCGCGCTAGAATTATCTAAACGCTCCACAGGAAGGACGCTCTACATTCTTGACGAACCGACTACGGGGCTTCATTTTGCCGATGTAAAGCAGTTAATGGACGTAATCAGGCGGCTGGTAGATCAGGGAAATACCGTTATAATGATAGAACACAATCTGGATGTGCTTTTGCAGTCTGATCATATTATCGACCTTGGCCCGGAAGGAGGCGAAAAAGGCGGGCAGATAATCGCTACGGGTACGCCGGAAGAAATTGCAAAGTGTAAAGACTCATATACGGGTTATTATATAAATGAGATGTTAAAACGGGGAACAGCCAAAAAACCCGGAAAAAAATGAGTGATTGTTTTGAAAATGTTGATAATAAACCTCTTAACACAGAAGCGTATTGTGCCAAATGTACACAGGAGCGCGGGGGATGGTTGTATCTGTTTAGATTCCTTCTTGTACTCATTTTTCTGTCCGCGTCCTATATAACATTCGCACAGGAAAATATCGGTGCAATTGAAAATCAAATTTTAATAGAAGATCAATCCGGGGAAACAACCGAAAGAGATGACGCTTCAGGTGAAGACGATCATGCCGCAGCTCTCGGTTCACAAGAAAGACGGCAGATTGAAATGGAGATAAGAACATCGACATTAAACGAGCTTGCCGTATGGTGCCGCAGGCTCGGCCTTTCAGAAAGCGGAACAAAAACAGAANTNCAAAACCGTTTAAGAAATCACTTTGGACTAAGNGAACCGCAGGCGCGGCAAAACGCGGATCGCAGGGTGATTACAATTGATTCGGCTCATACAACCGAGTATTTTTCCNTTGCCGCGATAGGAGAAGATTATGTCAGGTTAACAGGAGAAGTCAGCCTGACATTAAGGGATGGATCGGCAACACACAGAATTTGCGCCGAAGAAATTCTGTTTAACCGTACAAGAAATATAATAACCGCAAGAGGAACTGTTTTATATGAAAAAAATGAAGATAACACCACAGAATCATTCCGCGGNGAAAATATTACTGTNAANATCGACACATGGTCAAGCATTTTTCTCGATGGTCTTTCAACGATAGAAGATGACGGATCATCGTATCTTTTTTCAGGCACTGTTATCTCGCGCACNGATGAGAGTGTTACAATTCTTACCAATGCCAGTATTACAAACGCGGCAAANCCTGAAGCGCTCTGGTCAATAAGCGCGTCAAGGTTATGGCTCCTTCCGGGATCCGACTTCGCGATTCTAAACGCGGTTTTAAATGTCGGCGAAATACCGATATTCTATTTTCCGTTTTTATACGTTCCTGCGGATATACTTTTTTTTCACCCTGTCGTTGGATACCGCAGCCGCGAAGGAGGATTTGTCCAAACAACTTCCTATATACTGGGACAGCCGCAGGCGGATAAATCTGATTCAAGTTCACTCAGCAGAATTATCGGCAATTCAAATGACAGTGAAAGAGAACTTCAGGGGTTGTTCCTTCGAACCACAGGAAGAAAAGTCTCGGATCCGAACGCGTTAAGATTAAAAGCGTTAGCTGATTATTATGTAAACCTCGGCGGATATCTTGGAATCGAACTTAATGTTCCAAAAACCGGAATATTAAATCCTCTTTCATTATCGCTTGGGCTCGGCTTTACAAGAACTGTTTATAACAGATCAGGCGGCTATACTCCCTACTCGAATGTTGACAACTCATCAGACTGGAACTCGTCAAATCTTTTTTCCATGTCGGTCCCGTTCCGATACAGAATGACGCTTCAAAGTTCCATAAGCATGCCTATTGCCAATTTTTCATGGAGTATTCCGTTTTTTTCCGATCCGTATGTAAACAGAGATTTTTTAGATCGCGCGGAAAGCATGGATCTGGTAAACATGATGCAGCAGAACACTGCCGATACAACATTAACAACTGAACACGACATAGGCAATTATCAATGGCATATAACAGGAAATATATCGCCTTCTTTTCCTGACCTTGCGCCGTATATATCGAGAATGACCATTACAACTCTTTCTACAACACTTACTTTTAACAGAATAAGGGATAGTTCAATCACAAACAACGACTCTCCGGGAAGGTTTTTTTACGCTCCTGACAGATACACGATATACAATTTTTCAGGCACATTATCGGGAACACCCTTGACTCTCGGAGAAAGAACAGGAAGCGGTTCAACGGATGACGAAGATGAGTACGATGATCCTTTCGACAATCATACACGTCCTGTTCCCCCGTGGGAGGAAAATCAGGAAACAGCGCCCAGACAGCAGAGAAACAGCAGATCCGAAAGAGCTTCCGCGGAAACGCTTTCTCCGCCCGCTCTTAATGTAAATTTCAGTCTGCCGAGAATCGGAGAAACCCAATTTAAGATTGATTACCAGTTAACTCCGACAAGCGCCTCGGAGATGCAGTTTATGAACAGCGGCTGGAGATCATACGATCAGGTGGANTGGACAGATATACAATCCATCCTTACAATTTTTGGCGGCAGTACGCANATCAANTTGCATNTGGATCACGGCAGCAGCATATTTACAAATGTCCTNACTTTCGCAGGCAGCGGAACATGGAGAGATTACACATACTTAAATAAAGAAGCGGATATATTCACAACCAACGGCGACTTTGATGAAAGTAAATTAGAAAACGCGCGCAGAACACAATACAGCCAGACAAACTATACAAGCTCTTATTCATACAGCGGTACATTTCGTCCCTTTACAAGCAGCGATATGTTTACCCAGTCAAATCTTCAATATTCTTTCAGGGGGACGCTGGTAAGATCAAGAAGATATACGGACGGCGCGGGCCCTGAACTGGCGCCTGTCTGGGGAACATGGGCAAAGGAAGAAAAAACAAGCGCCGTAGATACTCCCGGTTTAAGCCTTCACAGGCTGTCCGCAAACATGCAGGCAAATATTTTAAACATGGATCAAAGAATAACTATCAGCACCGATCTTCCGCCGCTGGACTGGCAGATATCCGCAAACGCTTCATTCAGGATATGGATATCAGAAACAAGCATTAATTTTCGCATAACAAAGCCGACAACAGGAGAGAACGAAGGTGAATGGGTATTCGAACCTGTTAATCTGACAGAAACTCTCAGGTTCAGCGGGATTGGTTCATTTAATTACAATATGGTAATAAATCCGCGTGACAACATCGGGATAACAACAATAAGATCATCTCTTACATTATGGACATTCAAATCTGAGTTTACCGCGATAAGAACGCAAAAATCAGTTTTTAATTTTAATGATCCTGATAACACGGAACTGGGCGGAGGCTGGGCGCTTATTGGAGAGCCGGAACTTTTTCCCAAAGATCTGTCATTTTCTTACAGCCATTCATTTGCGAACATGAATATAATAAGTAATTTTTTAAAATTGTCATTTAACGTAAACACATCATTAAATTTTGATCTTCAACAGCATACAAATTCAAATTTCCAGCTTTCTTTGGGTTTTACGGTAAGCGTCACNAATTTCATGGAAATAAGAATGTCGGCAACATCAAATAACTCAGTGATTTTCAGGTACTTTAAAGGAATTCCCGGAATGGAGGATTATACATCAATGTATATAGACGGTCCGCAAAATAACATTTTTACAGATCTGCTTGATTCATTTAATTTTTTTGACGAGGCCGCGCGGCGCAGATCCGGTTTTAAAATGCAAAGATTAAACCTGACCGCTGTACATNACNTGGGNGACTGGAGCGCCGANCTGCGCGTGGATATGTATCCTTATCGTAACACAGCCGCCGCGTCTCCTGTTTTTCAAATCACGTCAGATGTGTCATTCCTTGTAAAATGGCGGCCTATTACGGAAATTAAATCAGATATAACCTACGACGGAAGAACCGAAAGATGGACCTTCAGATAAAAGTACA
>WQSN01000120.1 GCA_009787835.1 Treponema sp. | reverse complement strand
CGTGAAGAAGAGGAAATTGTTGAGTTTATTATTGATATCGCAAGAAGATCGCGTATGCATTTTAATATTAACATCGGGATTTTTATTCCAAAACCGCATACGCCGTATCAGTGGGCTTCCCAGATTGACGNNGAAACAGCNTTTGAAAAATTATCTTTTATCCGCTCCAAATTAAANCCCTTGGGACACAAGGTCAGTTTCTCCGATCCTCTGATATCAAGAATCGAAGGTATGATGAGCAGGGGAGACGAACGATCCGGTTTTCTNTGCGAGGAAGCATGGCGGGAAGGAAGCCGTCTTGACGCGTGGGATGAATTTATTAACAGGGAAAAATGGCGTGAAATACTTGATAGAAACGCGGACTATTGCAGCCTGATTTTTTCAGGGAAAATCGATCCGTTGCCCTGGTCAAGTATTGATTCCCGCGTTACTTTGGAATATTTAAAAAGGGAACTTGAAAGGTCAAACAATCCCTGCCGTACAGAATCGTGCAGAGATAAGTGCAGCCAATGCGGAGTGTGTACGGCAGGGATTTCACCGCGAAGCTGTTTCCCGGAAACTTGCACAAATCAATATGAACAGAATTTAAAAGTGAAACAGCCGGAAATTCCCGGCACGACCGTTAACCACGGCGAATCTGTGGTTAACGGCATCTCAGGAAAACAAGATCCATCGGTATTCAGGATGTTGCTCAGTTTCAGTAAAAAAGGAAGCGCCGTTCTTCACGGACATCTGAGCCTTATCGAGATCTTTTCGATGTCGCTAAGAAGAGCTGGTATTCCGGTACTTTATACTCAGGGGTTTAATCCGCTTGCGAAGATGGAGTTTGCGTCTCCCTTATCAACCGGAATAAGCGCGGATAATGAAACCGCGGTTGTTAATTTTCACGATTATTACGTTCCGAATGACTTTATCCAAAAATTGAATTTGCATTTACCGCAAGGAATTGAAATTAAAAAGGCCGAATGTTTTTTGATAAAATCGAGAATGAAGAAACATTCCTTATCATCGCTTTTATGGGGATCTGTTTACGCCCGTTATGAAGGCATGGATTATATTAACTCTAGTGATGAAAAGGCATACAGGCAGAGCCGGCTAGAAAAAGATTGTGCATCGGTTTTTCACTTAAGGCGTGTCGATGTCCTTGCGCGGAATATAACCGGCGGCGCAGATGAATGGGCTTCATATTTTGACATATACAGGCATTTATATCCGCATCAACCGTGTAAATAAAGTATTTATAACCAGAAATGACTATATCATTTGGTAGACAGAATATACATTATGAATAGCAGTCTATACTGCTCAAAGAGAGAGTAATTCTCTTTATAGGACAGTTCAACGTTAATTAGAGGCAGGAAGTTTAAAAATATTGATGAATGTCGGCTTACTATAAACGGGCGTAAAGTTAGCGGGATTTTGCCCTACGGTGACAATATACATTAATGCGTATGCGTACTGTGAATCTGAACGTGAGGAAACATCAAGATTTATATTGGTACCGGATGAATTCAATTCTGATGAGTTGATAAAATTTTTATCTTCAGGAACAAAATCAAAAATCCTTGTTACAATTCCTGATACGTTTGATCTTTGCAGCGCGTATGAGTCTCCGCCATTTGTGTTAATTACAGGAGGCCATCCGGGACTGTCCGTGAACTGAATCGTAAATGTTGTACCTGATTTTGATAATAAATTGTTTATATCAAAATCCTGAAGTCTTAACTCATAAAAATTACGACCTGAAAAAGTTGTCGATGTTGTGACTGTTGTTTGATTTGCCGGGTCTGTAAGATTTCTGAATGCGTTAAAATCACTTCTTAGAGTCTGGCTCGTAGGATCTGTCGTGTCTACCAGCGGATCTAATATATTACTTAAAGCCGTATAATAAATTTTATAGAAAATTCTATAACCAAGTGCGTAATAATATTCGGATGAAATGGACGGTACTGTAACATCGGCGCTCGTGTTGTCATATCCGCGGATATAACCTTCATAAACCTGCGGAAGGTAATAATACTCCTCTATTCCGCAGGAAGNAAAAATAAGCGTTACCGCATNTGNTAAAAGCAGTGCGGTAAGTGCGATAAACTTTGATACAGTCAGCTTACGTCTCATTGAGTNTCGATTGNGGCTATCCGGCTCCTTGCAAGCTGCGGCCATACCGGCAAGTCAGGCCAGTTAATTAAAAGAGCGCGGTAACTTTCGGATGCGGCNGAAAAATTACCCAGNTGTTCATTGAGCCTTCCAACCGAAAACTGCGCGCGGGGAGCCGCCGGAAATTCGAATTTATGAGAAAGNCACTGTTGTAACAGATCAATTGCCTGCTCCAGCCTGCCCTGTTCCTCTGCGGCGGCCGAAGCGTTAAATAACGCGATTGGAGCCAGAAATGTATTGTTACCAGCCTTTGCCGCTTTTAACCAGGCTTCTTCCGCTTGAGGCCACCATTCTCTTGATGAATATATTTCAGCGATTATCGACCATGCTTTACCGGCAGGATAACCTGATTTTGTTCCGGCAAACGCTTCAAGCTCAGAAATTAGATTGTCCGCTTCACCTTCATTTGCTTCGGTGTTGTACTTTACTGTTTCATACCTGCGGTTTAGATCGTCTATCCTCGCCAGCTCCTTTTTATCAAGGGTGTCTTTAACGGCGAGAAACACAACGGCTCCGATAAAAGCGGCCGCGATAACGCACGTTACCGTCAGGATAATTTTTCTGTTTCTCTGGATAAAATCATTAATTTTATCCTTGAAGCTTACATTACCGGAATCGGTTTTTTCATTACTCTGCATTACTATACTCCTTAAGGGTTTATTTGTAGATCCTTTATCAATCTTGATAAATATGTCCGTTGTATGGCAAGTTCTTTCGCGGCTTCTGTCTGATTCCAGTCATTGTCTTCAAGAACCTTGCGTATAAAGTTTGTTTTAAATACATTTAACGCTGTTTTTAAATCGTATGCCAAATTTTCCTCTTCATGCACCGCCTGAGTGTGCGGTTTCAGGAAAAGGTCTTCGCAGCCTATTAATTTGTTTTTTCCGATAACGCATGCCCGTTCTATGCAGTTCTGCAGCTCGCGTATGTTACCCGGCCATGAGTAGGTAAGCATTCTATCAAGCGCTTCATTGGAAAAACCGTCAAAATGTTTTTTGGTTTCCTGCATATATTTTTTTAAAAAGAAGGCCGCCAGTTCATGTATATCCTCCGGCCGCTTGCGGAGCGGCGGAATGTAAATAGGCAGAACATTGAGCCTGTAATAAAGATCCTGACGGAAAAGACCATTTTTAACCTGTTCGTCAAGGTCTTTGTTCGTTGCCGCGACAATCCTTACATTCACATTAACAGTTAAATCGGAACCTACTTTCTCAAATTTTCTTTCCTGAATAACGCGCAGAATTTTAGCTTGTAAAGGAAGGGGAAGGTCGCCGATTTCGTCAAGAAAAATTGTTCCTCCGTCCGCGGCTTCAAATCTTCCCTGCCTTGTTGATACCGCGCTTGTAAAAGCGCCTTTCACATGGCCGAAAAGCTCGCTTTCTAAAAGTCCTTCGGGAAGAGCCGCGCAGTTTACCCTAATAAAAGCGTTGTTTTTTCTCGCGCTTCTTAAATGTATCTGCTCCGCGAATAATTCCTTGCCAACCCCGCTTTCTCCTAAAAGCAAAACAGATGAATCGGTTTTTGCGGCTCTGTCAACCATATCCAGTTTTTCCAGTATTGCCGGGCTTTTTGTAATTACCGTATGGTAATGATCGACCATTAACTGATCATGAAGCTGTTTTATTTCACTGTTCGCTTCTTCCATGCTCCGCGCGTTGATAATCGCAAGCGCCGCCTGATTGGCAAAAATTTCCAGCCATTCAACATCATCCTGCGTAAAACCATTTTCAACTTTGCCGGAAGAAGAGGTTATTTTTTTGTTAATCAATTCTAAAACGCCGATACATTCATCCTTGATTCTCATGGGGACTGCCAGTATTGTCTGGCAGGTATAATTTATCTCTTCTCCGATATTTGACAAATGGCGTTTATCGCTTGCCGCGTCGTTTACAATAAGGGACTTGTTGTTCTGCGCTACCCAGCCAGCTATACCTTCTCCGAGTTTTACAATGAACTTTTTTACCTCTGTACCCTTAGAACCGAGCGCTACCTCAAAATAAAGATTTAATTTTTCCTTATCCATTAGCAGGAGGCTTGATGCCTCCGCTTCGGAAAGCCTTGTCGCTGATTCCACGATCTGCTCTAAAAGGCTGTTTAAATTCCCATAATTTGAATTGATAAGGGAGTTTATCTCGATTAGAGTATGAAATTTATTGGCATCGATCTTTGACAGCATCGCCGCCGGCTCCGTTAGTAA
>WQSN01000119.1 GCA_009787835.1 Treponema sp. | reverse complement strand
CTGCCGCCGGTTTTCTGGGTCCTTACAGTGGTAAGCGCGCGATCCGAAAGCGAAGCGGCAGCCGCGGGAAAGGCCCGCGGCTCTCTTGCGGTAAGAGGGCTTTTTACCGGTTTTGGCAGAGAATGTTTCGAGAAAGCGGCAAGCCTTGCGCAGAAAGTAAATGTCGATATTATGGATGAACCTATTGCCAAAGCGGTTGTTTACCTTGATCCTGAAGAATTTCGCACAACATGGCTTGGAAACAAGGCGGTCTACCGCACACGAATGGCGGTTAAAAGCGGCGGCGAATTATTAATTCTCGCTCCGGGGCTTGAACGGTTCGGCGAAGATCCCGGCATTGACGCGCTGATCAGAAAATACGGTTACAGGCCAGGCGGGGAAATAACCGCTAAAGTTGCAGATAACGCGGAATTGGGAGAAAATTTAAGCGCCGCCGCCCACCTGATACACGGTTCAAGCGAAGGGAGATTCACTGTCCGCTATTGCACCGCTGTGCAGAAAGGGAAACCGCACGTCACTCAAAAAGAAATTGAGTCGGTAGGTTTTAAATGGGGAGATTTAAACGAAGCTGAATCACGGTATGACATTAATAAACTGAATGCAGGCTGGAACACTCTGTCTGACGGAGAGCGTATCTTCTTTGTGCCAAATCCCGCTCTCGGACTGTGGGCGGAAAAGCGTAGATTTAATTCTTTTTAAACTGCTCCCGCGCGTCATAAAACACTTCCGCAATCAACGGATCGAACATTTCTCCCGTACTGTCCATTATAATTTTTACCGCTTCTTCGCTTGTAAACGCCTGTTTATAAGGACGCTCAGATACAAGGGCGTCATATACATCTATGACTGCCATAATGCGTCCCTGAAGAGGAATGTTCAGTCTGTCAAGTCCGCGCGGATATCCCTTTCCGTCCCAGCGTTCATGATGATAACCTGCGAATAGTTTCGCGTTATTTAAAAATTCAACATCGTTTCCTGTTATTGCAATGATTTTATCAATAATGCGCTCGCCCTGCACGGCATGAGTCTTCATTATCTCGAATTCTTCGTTTGACAATTTTCCCGGCTTATTTAAAACCGTTTCCGGAATGACAATTTTGCCGACATCATATAAACGAGCGGATGAGCAGAGCGTATCTACATCCATACCGCTGAGCTCAATGGTATATTTTCCGCGCTCCAGCATTGCTTTAATCAATATCTTTAAATAAGCCGCTGTATGTTCAATATGCCTGCCTGTTCCCTTGCTGCGATATTCAGCAATATCCGCGACAACAGAGACTATTCCGTTCTGTAGTTTCTGAAACTGATTGATTTTTTCCTCAAGCTGCGATATTTGCGCGGCTAAGTTTTCTTTATTGTCAGATGCAGTGTTTGTATTTTGCATTTTGGCTCCTTATAGATAAATATGATTATAATCTATTTTTTATTGCAATTGTACAGGATCGAAACATGGATACATATTATAACAAAGTGAATGTGTCTTCCCGTTTTTCCCATTAAAAGCGTTAAAAACCCGCTTTTGCTTCCTTCTGTTTAAATGTTTATATACCCTCAATTTGTTTTGGTTTCTGTTATTTTCCTCGCGTTTTTTGTTGACTTTTAGGAAAATGACAAATAAAATTAATGTGTAGAAAGCTAAATTTTCCACAATTCGTTTATGCTTAGGTAAGGAGGATAATGATGAAAAAATTTGGAAGGATTATCGTTTTTGGATTGATAATCCTAATGGCGCTCATGGTTTACACCGGGTGTCAGGGAGGTACAAGCGGCGCTGCAAGCGGTAAACCAACTTCCCCGCAGGGCAGACTCGTAGTCGGCGTTAACGCCATGAACGGCAATATGTTTGACGGCTGGGACAATCTGTCAGGAAACGCCGATATTAAAAATCTCATCGCTAATTATAGTACAATTGTATATACCGACGATGACAGATTTATAGTAGACCCGGTCGTAGTCAGGTCAATGACAACAACAGAGAACAGTGACGGCGGAAAAACCTACACATTCGAAATTAACAGAGATCTGGTGTGGAATGACGGTACGCCGATTACGGCAAAAGACTTTGTTTTTTCGATACTTTTTGATAATAGCCCGCAAATCAGGGAATTGGGCACAAACAGATGGGTCAGCGGTGATGTTTATTACGGCTATGGAGCGTATAATGAAGGTGAAACAAAAGTTTTCAGCGGTATCCGCTTACTCGGCGATTATCAATTCTCGGTAAGAATCGCGGCTGAAGACAGTTACGGCGACCCGCTTTTCCCGTTCTGGTATGAAATAACTTACTCTTCGATTAGCTGCCTTCCGTTACATGTGCTTGCGCCGGGCTGCGATGTTGTAGACAGAGGCACGGGCGCGGAAATTACAGGTCCATATACGCTTGAACTGCTTCAGCGGACAGTTGACAACGGCTCGACAGGTTACCGCTATACTCCTTATGTAAACTCGGGATCGTATAAATTTATCAGCTACGACGCGGGAAATAACACCACAATCCTCGAAGTAAATGATAAATTCCTCGGCTCAGGCCCGGAAAAAACAAAACCATTGATTAAAACTCTGGTTTTACAAATGACAGATTCCGCGACAGAAATTGATATGTTAAGATCCGGCGCGATTGATCTTCTTACAGGATTATCCGGCGCGACAAATATAAACGCAGGGCTTGACCTTGTTGATACAGGCGGATTCAAATCGATAGACTACGCGCGCAACGGTTACGGATGTATCTGGTTCCAGGTAGACCACGGTCCTGCGCAATTTCCGGCAGTCCGCCGCGCGATTGCGTACAGCCTTGACCGTGAGGAACTGGTGCGCCAGTATACAGGCGGCCACGGCGTAATAGTACACAGCCGAATCGGTTTCGCGCAGTGGATGTACACAGAAAACAAAGCGCAGCTGGAAAGAGAACTGACTACATATAATCTCAATCTTCAAAAAGCGACTGAAGAACTTGTGGCGGACGGATGGACTCTTAACTCTACAGGCGGCGCATACACATCAGGCGTACGCTACAAGAGACTGGCGGACGGTACTCTGATGCCTCTTATTGTTGAATGGTTTTCAAATAATTTAACCCCTGTCGGCGACATGATCTCTACCTTCCTGCTCGCGAACGCTACAAGCATCGGCATGCAGATAAACCGTGATATCGGTGATATAACCGCGTTTTATAACGCTCTTGAAGGCGTCGGCAAACGCTACAATATGATTAACGGCGGTTCCGGTTTCAATGTAGTGGATTCACCCTGGTATTATTACCAGCCGGATCCGGAAATGTTCGGTGACTGGAACGGTAACTTTATTATCGACCACGATCTTAACAGATACACCCAGCAGATGAGAAACACTACGCCCGGTGATTACGATTCATTCTACAGAAGCTGGTTAAATTTCGTAAAACATTTTAATCAGGTTCTCCCTGATCTTCCGCTCTACTCGGATCAGTATTATGATGTATTTAACAACAAGCTTCAGAATTACAATCATAATGCGCTTTATCCATGGTGGGCCGCGATTGGCGAAGCATGGGTTTTTGAATAAACACAGCCAGACTGCCAGAGCAGTCTGAGACTGCCAGAGCAGTCTGAGACTGCCAGAGCAGTCTGAGACTGCTTTAGGGCAGTCTGGTTAATATTTAAAAAAGAATTTACAGAGCCTGATCGCTTTTTAGCGGTCAGGCTCAGGATTAAACATGAGCAAGGGCGAGCAATCGTGTTAAATTATATATTACGGCGTATTGTATATATCATCTTCGTATTTTTTATTGTGTCCGTTATAATGTTCACCTTGTTTAAATTATCACCGTCCGATCCTGTCAGAATGTATACTGAAGGGCTAAAAAACGATATGCGCCCCGCGGATTTTGAGCGTTATCAGGAGCAGATCAGGGTGATGCTCGGTCTTGATCAGCCGCTCGTGATTCAATATTTAAAGTGGATGGGCAGAATGCTCGTCGGCGATTTTGGCAGGTCTTTAGTTTACAGACAGCCTGTTATAGAAGTTATTAAAGCGCCAATGATAAACACACTGCGCCTTGAAGCTATAACAATGTTTTTTGTTTTTTTGATAACTATTCCATTAGGAATTACTACCGCTGTAAAAAAAGGCACAATCTACGATAATTCCGTTCAGGTAGTTACAATACTGGGATTGAGCCTTCCTTCTTTTATTATATCTCTTGCGGCAATTTTAATTTTTTCCGTTCTTCTTGGGTGGCTGCCTGTCGGCGGAGCGTATACACCTGGAATTCAAATGGGCGGGCTGGCGTCATTTCTTGATAAAGCCAAGCACATGGTTTTGCCAATCCTTGTTATGACCTTTACAAGCCTTGGATCTCTTACAAGATATATACGCGCCACCATGATAGACGCTCTTCGTATGGATTATATCCGTACAGCAAGAGCAAAAGGT
>WQSN01000118.1 GCA_009787835.1 Treponema sp. | reverse complement strand
TCATTAATCAAATGTGCGCTTAAAAGATCGACTTCATCGCTGTTAATAACTTCATCATAGTTTGTAAGTATTTTTTCCACTTTTATAATGCCATCAAAAGGTGTTCTTGTCCTACTTTGATCACGGATTCTTACATACCATACAGCAAATTGAATATCTCCCAAAAAAGGGGTTTCATAACATGCAACAGGTGTTCTATGGTAAAGCGGTAGATCTGCAATAAAACCTGGATTTGGCTTTTTTGTATTATCAATGCAAGATTCAGGATTAAAGTTTTTAGAAACCCCCAACACCCAATTATAATTATTCTTAAAGGTTTGATATTTCTTTTTATCTTTTTTAACTTCTGGCGTTGGTGTATATTCTAATGAACCATCTTTTACAAGATAGTTATCTTGTCCTAACTTACCTTCTTTTACAAGCTCAGCAACTAAATCTTTTTCCATTTTCATCATGCGATCTTGTACGCACGCTGTTCCTCGGTCTGTAAATTCTCCGCCTTCTGATGTTTTGTAAGGTAATACCGAACTGAAGCTAATTTTAAGACGTTTCAATTCTTTCACGTCATTTAAGTTCTGTGTGATCGCCTCAAAAAAACCAGATTTTCTATCTGCATTGGCTACGTCAGGAATCGATATTACAAATTCTTGTTTGAATACTTCATTTGAAATTTTTCTATTTATACGTTTGCAACAACCAACACCGGCCTGACCTGCTATAATCGGATAAATTAGTGAACGAGTGCCGTCATGATATGCCTGATCGTCAACCTTAAATACATGACGTGAGCCATCAAGGAAATATGTCAAAATTTGTTGTGGATGCTTTGTAATACTATCACATAAATCCTTCATGTTTCTATGCTTGGTATAAGGCATGCTTTCTGCCATTTTTTTCCAAACGACATCGGAATTTCCATAATCAATAGTTGGGCGTTCTGTTGTGTCAAGGGTATATTTATGAGCTTTGTAACTTTTGCTTCCACCTGCTTCATTGAGCAAAATTTCACATATCTTCAAAACACTCTCCAATTTAACAAATAAATGTCAAATTCAATACTATAGTAACAGGATTTGTATATCAACCTCTTGATTCTCCCTTTTCGTTACTGAAATAATAAGCAATTCACGCCATTGCCTCCCCCTGCTTCTCAACATACCCCTTCTGCCCTGTGGCAAGATTGGCAAACCGCTGTTTGAGAAGGGCTTTTTCTATGGGGTCTACGCCTGGAGTGCGGAGCATATTTTGAAGCCTTGTCCGATGGGCGATACAGGCAATGTGGAATGAATCTTTTGGAAAACCGTTTACACGGAATTTTTGGCTGTGGGGGTGGGTTTTTTCCGCCCCTTGATAAAGGGCACTATCCTCGACGGTTTCAAGGGCAAGTAAGGCATCGTCAAAACTTTGTATTGCTTGTGTGAGGCTGCTTCGGCTGTCTGTATCGGTTTCTTCGCAAAATTGAAGTTCCTCCGACAGGAAGGTATATTCCGCAAGGATTATAGTTTGTGGGTCAACGGAAGATTGAGCATCTCTGAAAGCCGTTAACGCTACGGATATGCCTATTTCATATGAAGCACGTCCTTCTTCTGCTTTTCCTTTTGTAGCAAAGCCTTTCCTGCCATAATCAATGGCGGTAGCTGCGTCATGTATTTTATCTAGCAAGCCAGTCAGATCCAAATTCTGCCTCTGCTTCTGATAAATTTCTGCCGCTTTTAAGAAGTGCNTCAACTCCGATTTTTTCTTTGTAAATTTTAGCCANATATGGNGGCATGGGGGCTTTCCTTATTGTACGGCTAAACCCTTCTGTATCCCCTGNTTTCCATAATTCNCCAGCCTTTATTGCAATAGCAAGTTTTTCATCTAAAGTCATGGTTTGCNGCATAGGTTTCTCCCTGATNTAGAGTATAACAGGTCGGGAATACCTGCCGCAAGTCCATAATTTACCTGAAAATATCTCCAAAACCTAGAGATACCTCCAGTACCTTGCCGTTCCGCCGCATTCTACCATAGGCGGTAAGGAGAATTATTATGACAGATATATCCAGCGATGAATGTTTGTATCTTCGTATCAACGAATTGGTAAACGGTAAAATTCAATTTACGGATTCTACCAATGCGGAACGGTTAATGCGCGAGCACGGCGATAAAATCAGGTATATGCCGGCATGGAAGAAATGGCTTGTCTGGAACGGCAGGTTTTGGGAAATTGACGAAGGCGCGGCGATGGTGAACGAACTGGCTCTTGAAACCATACGCAGGATTCATTACGAAATGCTGAAAACAAGCGACCACAGGGAACGTATCGAAATTGAAAAATTCGCAATGATGAGCGAAAACGGCAGGAGAAGAAAATCATGTATCGAAATGGCTTCGCTGATCAAAAAACTGCATGTAAAAAGCGAGCATCTCGATAACAATTCATGGCTTTTTAACTGCCGCAACGGAACGGTTAACATCCTGACAGGCGAATTTACCGAACACAGGAAAGAGGATTTTCTGACGAAAATTGCCAATGTGGATTACGACCCCGATGCGGACTGTCCTCTTTGGAAGCAGTTTATCAGGGAAATTATGGATTACAAATCTGATGTGATTAACTTTCTTCAAACGGCTTCGGGTTGGGCAATTACGGGGGACACGAGGGAACAAACGATGTTTATTCTGTTCGGGAGCGGTGCTAACGGCAAGTCCACATTCCTCAATACGGTTATGTCGCTGTTAGGTGATTACGCTATTGCGACTCCGACTGAAACGTTTATGCGCAAAATAGGCGACCAGATTACCAATGACATTGCAAGGCTGAGGGGGACGAGGCTTGTTACGACAACGGAAGCGGAGCAAGGGCGGCGGCTTTCCGAACCGCTGATTAAAAAGATTACAGGGAATGACCAGATGACGGCGCGGTTTCTGTACGGGGAGTTTTTCAATTTTATCCCCACTTTCAAGATTTTCATGGCGACTAACCATAAGCCTGTTATCAAAGGCACTGATCACGGCATTTGGCGGCGCATTAAACTTATTCCTTTTACCACAAGGATACCTGAAGAAAAGCAGGATAAAATGCTGGAGGAAAAGTTGAAATCGGAGGCAAGCGGAATATTGAACTGGCTTTTGGAGGGTGTCGCAAGATGGAAGGCTGAAGGGCTTGTGGCTCCTGCGTCAATTCTTACCGCTACTGACGAGTACAGGGGTGAAATGGACGTTATCGGGAATTTCCTGAAAGAACGCTGCGTTATAAAAGCGGGNGCTTNTATCAGGATTAGGGAATTATACAAGGCTTATTCGGACTGGTGCGATGATAACAACGAACACGCNGTCAGCGAGAGGTTTTTTACAATGAGGCTTAAAGATATGGGNTATCAGCAAGGCAGGACTGCCGAGGCGAGGTTTTGGTCNGGGCTGGAGCTTATGGTTTAGCGTGTATCGGCTTTTGCGTGCGTTTGCGCTCCCCCTTGCTCCCCTGTGTGGGCGGTCAAGAAAAGCATAATTATTAATTTTTCACCTTCAAAACTGTGCAAGGCTGTTGTTTTCTGTGTTTTTTTGTTAGTGTAATTTTCCCGAAAAAGCATTTTTGACACGGAAAAAACTAGCCATTACAAAACATGACAATTTTAACGGACGCACACGCGCCCCTGATACAAAAAAGTTTCCATGCCTGTAAAAAAAATCCGCCTTGAATTATCAATAATGACAAATGTGCGGTTTAACGGTTCAGGTGTCTTGTCATTGGATTTTTGTTAATTCTTAACTTTTTGAATTTTATCTTCCTTATTATATATCTTTATATTTTTAAGTTTTTATTCTTATGACTAAAATGACAAAATAAATAATAAAGAATATATATAAGAGAAATATAAAGAAAGATTATTTATGTAATTGACAGACAGTCAATTGTCAGCGGGTTAATTTCATGGGCTATAACTCGGATTTCCCCAGCCAAAAACTGAATGAACCTATCACTTTCAATAATCCAATAACAGGCGGTATCGGCTTCACTTTTCGGCAACTCGGTGGGGCAAGATGGAGTAAAGGCTATCACTACAGGAAATGTCCGCTATGGCAGTATAGCGGGTGAACCTATCACCTTTCAGGAGCGCTACTGGTCTGACTGATTGCGTAGTGAAGCGTGAGCGCAACGGAGCAAGCAGGCTGTCCAGCGGTGATAGCCAATAAACGCCTTTGTAAATAATGTGCAAAAAAAATGGTCGTGAAATAAGCGTAGCGTTTGAACGGCTATTTTTCCGGCGTTTGTGGATTATGCCTATGTTTTAATTCTGCCATAGCGGAAAAAGCCAACTCTTGGCATCGGTGGCGTGGCTACTTCACCATTGCGGATAATGTATCGGTTGCGGAAAAAATAGCGGGCGATTGCTTCACTGTCTATAAATGCGCTGGTCTGGTTGATTGCGTAGTAGAGCGAA
>WQSN01000117.1 GCA_009787835.1 Treponema sp. | reverse complement strand
GCTTCGCCGTTTCTGTTGACGCGCTTTCCGTTTGATTCCATGTCCATCTGCTGAAGATGCGCAGGGAAACGCGAAAGCGCCTGACTGTACGGCAATACGGCTGTAGACGGGTATTTTAAAAAGTTTCTTTCCCACACGCCCAAAAGCGCGTCCAAAAGAGCTGCGTTTTTTAAAATGTCTTCGTTAAGCGAAAGTTTGTCCGCTTCTGCAGCCCCGGAAAGAAAACTTTTAAATACGTCGGCGCCGAATGCAAGAGACAAAACGCAGCCGCCTACCGCCGAAGATGACGAATAACGTCCGCCTACATAATCGTCAATATAAAATGAATCCAGATAGGCGCTGTTACGTGCAAGAGGACTTGTTTCGCTTGTAACTGCAATCATGTGCTTGCTGGAATCAAGACCCGCTTTTTTTAATTTGTCTTTTACAAAAAGTTCGTTCGAAAGCGTTTCCTGCGTCGTGCCGCTCTTCGATACTAAAATAAACAAACATTCATCAAGCGAAGAAGACGCAACTATGGCAGAAGCGTCATCGGGGTCAACATTGGAAATAAATTTGGCGTTTAGTTTCTTTTTCCCCTGCGCCTGCGCCCAGTTATCAAGGGCAATATACATAGCGCGGGGACCCAAGTCCGAGCCGCCGATGCCGATTTGAATTACAGTTGTAAATGCCTTGCCTGTGGAGCCCTTGTATTTACCGCTGTGAACATCGTTTGCAAACGCGCAAAGGCGATCGAGTTCCTTGCGGTAAAAATCGCCGATATCTTTGCCGTTTTCCGTTACAGGCTGACCCTGCTCGCCGCGAAGGAGCTGATGCAGCACCTTGCGTTTTTCGCCGGTATTCATCATTTCGCCATTAAGCAAAGCCTTGTACTTTGCGATTAATTGCGTTTCATTTGCAAGTTCTGCAAGAAGTTTAACGCATCCGTCGTCCGCAGCCTTTGCCGCCCACGAATAATTAAGACCTGCCGCCATCGGAACAAGGCAGTCGCCTACCCTCTTTGCGTCAAGTTTACCGCGAAAATCGAAAGCCGCGTTTTTGGCATAGTCCGCCAATTTTTTATAGATAGCGGTTTTATCAAAATTAATATATTGCATAGTAGTGCATTATAGCATAATAATTTTTCTAAAACCACTACCAAATCGTTCCCGGTCCCCGCACAACACGGAATCCTACAACCCAGTTGGCTGAGTCGGGAGTGTTGCTGTTGCGCACAACGCTTCGCACATTGCCGACAGCATTGCTCCAGCCTCCGCCGCGTCGTACCCTTTCAGTCCCCGAAGGAGGACCTATCGGATTGCTGCCGGCTGCGGATGTAGAATAATAGCTGTCCTTGTAGGAAGCAAACCAGTCCCAGCACCATTCAGATACGTTTCCGCTCATGTCGTAGATACCCAAAGCGTTAGGTTGCTTACTTCCCGCCGGTTGAGTAGCCTGATTGCCCGACACCTGTGCCTGAACAGTAAGATTGTACCATGCCACAGTGTCGGCATTATTGCTTCCCGAGTATGTAAAATCTCCGGGCGAGCCGTTTCCGCCTCTTGCTGCGTACTCCCATTCAGCTTCGGTTGGCAAGCGATAACCGGTTCTGCCGATTAACGTCTGCGTTACAGTTGCATTGGTTATCGATTGTATACCGGGACTTCCTGTTCCGGATATCGGCGCCCTTGTTATACCGCTCATTGAATACACCTGGCTAAGTCCTCCGGTGGCGGTGGTAAGCTGCATACAATAATCAATCGCGTCATACCATGATACTCTCTCCACAGGGCGGTCAGTGTTCCTAGAAAATTGGCTTGGGTTAGTTCCCATCACAGCTGCGTAACTTCTGATCGTATTGTTCGGCGAATTAACTTCCGTTACCTCATACTTGCTTATGTAGAAACCATCTACCCTAACGCGTCGCGTCGGATAAGCGTGGTACGCCGCAGGATTGCCCGAAACCGAGGAATCGCCCATTGTAAAAGTTCCACGCGGAACCCAGACCATGTCCGGCACAGGCGGAACCCACCTTGCGTAAAGGTTAAAAACTTCGACACCGCTTTCCGGGTAAGTAAAATTATCATTTACTTGCGTATTAAAATTGTAAGGATGAAGATTATTTTCGCGCCATGTCGCAGAATTACCGGTAACTGTAGCCACTTCGCTTGCGGAAGGAGAAACATTAAAATAGGTATACCACCCTAAAAATGACCAGCTTGTCGTATCATTTTCGGGCAGAGCGGGCATATAAGGTTCAATTATCCTGTCGCCGCTTTTATAATACTCTTCATGATACGGCTGTCCCGCCGGTGTACCAAATTGAGGAATATGATTCGCGGCATCTCCTACGCCTGTGCCTAAGTGGAACCGGACAAGATACTGAGCAACATCCCATTTGGCATACAGCGATGTATTAGATGTAATCGTATTATTATCAAAGTCCCATGCACCGGTATAATTTGAATTCCTATACCAACCGTTCAGAGTATGACCGGGATTGCTTACAACCGGTTTCTGTGCTCTTTCGCCATGTATAACAAATTGAGTCAGAGTTGCGTCCTGGGCTCCATCGATATAAAACGTTACAGTGTGGGGGTTCATAGTCCACTTGGCATACAGATACATGGGGTCTTCACCAGCAACGTTATCAGGCTGCGTAACAGGGGTATCAAAGTTCCATGTTATGGTACATTCCGGATCTGTAAACCAGCCGCCGAATGTGAACCCTTCCCTATTCAATGTTCCTGGATTAATAATTTTGCCGTTAGGAACAAATATAGTCCGGTTTGGAAGAAAATCCATACCGCCAGGCGTTGTTCCGCCGTTTACCTGAAAATGTATAGTGCGCGTTTGCACCACATACTTTGCATATAAGGTCATTGAGGAAGTAACAGGATTATCAAAATTCCATTGATTGATAAATGTTTCTTCCGCAAACCAGCCTGCAAAACCCCGCCCGTCTCCGCTCTGCGGATCTGCCGGTTTGACAACCGTAAGACCATGAAGCACTTTTTGCTGAGGGGGCGCGGCATCCGCAGAAGGAGCGATCACAAAATTGATATTGTAAATATTTCTATCCCACTTAGCGTACAAGGTGAGGGGATTTTCCTGCGGAATACCATCAACAACTGACGGGACATCAGAGTCTGTTATTCTTTTCGCAAAATTCCAGGGTGAGCCTGTGAAGGTAGGATCTTCCATGTACCATCCGGCAAAAGAAAAACCTGTTCTTACGAGAGGTCCCGGATCCTGAACAAGACCGTAACTTAAAGAAATCGTAAATTCATGCGTTAATATCGTTACACCGTCAGGGCGCGTACCGCCGTTCGCCTCGAAACGGATAGTGTGAGTATCTACATCCCACTTTGCGTAAAGCGTTAATACATTATTTGTTGGCTGGTTTGACGCAACAGGAAAGGAGAAATCCCATTGTGATTGATAATCTACGCTGGTATACCAGCCTGCGAAAGCGCGGTTATCGGGAACAGGCAAAGCCGGAGGTTCAACAGGGCGAACAACAAAACCATCACGGGCAACAAATTGATCAGATATGGCAACCGCGTTAGAAGGTAAAGGAGAGACGCTCGAATCCGGATAGGTTTCAAATTTGACCGTGTAGATAGGTATCGGATCGGCAACTTCAACCCATCTAATGGCAAGAGTGATAAAGCCGTCATTATCATCATCGTCCGCCTGCGTTACTGTGCGCGTCTCCACATCCCACAAATTGCCTTTCTCGTCAAACCAGCCGAGAAAACCATCGTTACTGCGGCTTATAGGGCGAAGTCTGCCGACCACACCGCCCCAGGCTACTTTTATCGCTCTAGGCTGAGGAGTGCCGCCGTCGGTGTTAAAAACAACCATTGCAAAATTGTCGCCGCTTCCGCCTGACACATCGGGTTCTCTGCCACTTTCAGTAACAGGTCTTTCTTCGGGCCACCATTTGTCCATTATCGGATTCTGGCAGGTTGTCAGAAACAAACAGAAAAACGCAAATATAAACTTATTAATTATTTTCATGGTGTCCCCATTATAACAAGTTTTTAATCTTAAATATATCATTTTATTAATATTTGTCAAAAATATTATGAAATAAATACAAAATATCATAATATATACTTGATTATTACCCATATATGCTCTATAATCAAATTTAGAAATATTTGAAATGAAAGGGATCAATATGAAATACATTAACCGGAAACGTATCATTGCATTTTTTGCATTGACGGCAGTCGCTTGCACCCTGTACGCTCAAACAACATTCCCTGCCGGGGATTTTTGGTCGCTGGACGCAGGAATCGGAATGAGCAATGTCCTGGTTGACGGACATTCCTTTCAGTTGGTGATAGACCCAAAGCTTTGGCTTTCGCCTCCGCTAATGGTCGGAAGCAGGCTGGGAGTTAATTACAGCAGCGAAGCGGATCATCACGACATTCTGACATTTGAAGGTCAGGTTTACATTCGCTGGAATTT
>WQSN01000116.1 GCA_009787835.1 Treponema sp. | reverse complement strand
GGAACAGTTTTAAGCCCGTCCGATGAAACCAATATATTTATAAGCATAAACTCGTTCCATGTTCCTGTTACCTGTAGAATCGCGACAGTTGTCGCTACAGGNGCCGCCATGGGAAGGATTATGCTCCAGAAAACTCTCATATATNTCGCGCCGTCTATGCGGGCGGATTCGATAACTTCGTTCGGGATGCCTTTAATGTATTCTGTAGCCAGATATACGCCGATGGGAAGACCGATTCCGATATACGGGATAAGAACGCCCAATCTTGTATTGTAAAGCCCTACTGTTCTTATTAGTAAAAACAGGGGAACCATTATACACTGTAAAGTTATTAAAATACCTATTATAAAACTGCCGTGAAAGAGAGGCGTTGTTTTATTCGGCAGTTTGGCGAAGGCAAAGCCTGCCATAAAACTAAAAATAATTATACATATCGTCGTTATTGAAGTATAAAAAATACTGTTGCCGATAAGAGTGGAGAAATTAGCGTCACGCCATGCTAAAGGATAATTCCTAAAATACCAGTTTTCAGGAAGAGCCAGTTTACTGGTCATCATATATTCCTGGGTTGTTTTAAAGGATGACATTATTACCCAGAAAATCGGATAAATCGCAAGTATCGCGAATAAGACCATTACAAAATACATTACTCCAAGGGAAATTGGGTTTGTTCTGCGTATATCACTCATATTAATCATCTCCCGTAGAAAAACGTTTTTCTACAGCCCGTGTCAATCCAATAAGGATAAAACAGATTATTACCATTATTGTTGATATAGCGTTAGCTACAGGATAGTCAGGCGACTGACGGAAGGCTTTTTTAAACATATATATGGAAAGGACGCTCGTAGTGTCAGCNGGGCGGCCTTCTGTCATTACCCAGATAAGATCGAAAGATTTTAACGAGCCGGAAATGGCGAGAATCGCGCAGGTGACAATTACCCCTGATAAAGCGGGAAGTATTATATAACGCAAAGTCTGCCATTCGGTTGCGCCGTCAATCTTTGACGCTTCAATAACCGAGACGTCAATCTTTTGAAGGTTCGCAAGGAATATCAGCATATAAAGACCTGTATACATCCAGAGTATAACTATCAATACAGGTATCAGGTCGGTTCCGCTTGGTATGTAAATCGCTTCAGGATTTGTCAGTTTTTGCAGTTCCAGTATTACGCTCTGAGAGCCGAGGAAGAATCTTTTAAAGAGGATACCGATAATTACTGCGGAAATTACATTGGGAAGGTATATTACTGCCTGGAAAAAGTCCGTTCCTTTTACAAGACCGCGCGATAATATGTACGCAAGAAAGAACCCGAGCGGTATCTGTCCTAAAACAGAAATTAATACGATATAAATATTATTTTTTAAAGCTGTATAAAAAAGCGGATCGGTTAATACTTTTCTATAAGCTTCTATTCCGCCGAAACCGTGGTTGTTTATGTCCATGATTTGTCCGCTTCGGTATGTTGAAAAACTAAGAACAATGGAAAAAATCACCGGAAACGCCATTACAAACAGAAATAGAAGCAGGGCAGGTAGAACAAGCAACGTATAAGACGTTTTTTGTTCCGCTAAATTTGTTAATCTTTTATCCATACTGCCCTGCCTTCTATTTTATTTTAGCTTAACCCGTTAGCGGGGGTTAGCCCTTCTCCATGTATCATACGCTGCCTGAACAGTTGTCGCGACCTGCTGTGCGGTCTGCTGTCCCAATGCAAGCTGAATTAAGCCGGTGTTAATCGGTTCATATACATCGGAAGCCAGTACACCGTCAATAACTGCTGTTGAGTTGACTGCAACATTACCCAAGTTACCTAAACCTACNTGAATAGGTTCAAGCCGTATTGCGGCCGTGTCAATATCTATTCTTGACGGGGTCGGTGTNGCGCCTGTTTCAAGCCTTCTCGCGGATATTTCCTTTCCTAATAAATATTTTACAAGTTCCCAGGAAAGTCTTTCCAGTTCGGAATTAACGGGAATATCNGCTCTGATNGCATANCCTGTGCCGATAACGCTTGAGCTTGATCTGTTTAATTTTACACCNGGAAGATCAATATCCGGGAATACGCCGACTCTGATGTTCGCCTGTCTTGCGGGGGTAATAAGAGCCTGTCCTGTGCCTGAATCCGTAATGAACGCGCCACCGCGCCAGTCGCCGTCGATATAGTACGCGCCGCGGTTACTTGCGAACATTGCAGGACCGTCACCGTAATCAACGCCTAATGCTTCCCTTGAGATAACACCGTCAGCGTATAAGCGCCTGATAAAGTCGAATGCGGCGACAAAATCAGAATCTGTAAATCTTGCCGTGCCATTATGAATTCTGGTATCCCAGTCTGCACCGGCAAAGCGGCCAATTACCATTGAGAACAAGCAGCTCTGCATTACCCATTCACTCATTGCCGGGATAAGGACTGTCTGGTAGCCGGCAGCTCTAAGAACGGGAACCTGAGCTACAAGTTCTGTATAGGTTCTTGCCGGTTGAAGCCCTACAGCGTTCAATACTTCCATGTTTGTAAAGAAAACATGTGTGGATGTTACGCCCTGGGGAAACATTGTTATAGTGCCGCTAAGCTGCTGTCTGGGATCAAAAGTAATCGGCGAATAATACTGAGCAAGACCATCTCTCTGAATATAGTATGTCAGGTCCTTTAATTGTCTCTGAATATGAAGATAATCAGACCTTCCCGACGGCCATACATACATTACATCNGGGAGCTGTCCGGCTGCTGAATATGCCCTAAGTTTGTCATGATAGGGGTCATCAAAAAGATTTTCCCTTTCAATTTTTACATTGGGATGCAGCTTTTCAAAGTCGCTGAACCACTTGTTTGCGTCAGCTACCGCATTCGGCGCAGACGCTTCAAGATAGTACAGGACTCTAATGGTCACACGGTTGTCGTTGGAACCGCCTGCAAACGCCGCTGCAGACATCAAAATGATACCTGCTAACACTAATAACGATATTTTTTTCATATCGTACTCCTTAAACGTGTCCTTTTTACGGACTTATTATTAATCTACCAACGGTAGATAAAGAAGAGACAAAATACAAGTTTCCTGCTGCGGGCTGGAATTTACGTTTATTTTGGGTTTTTTTAAGATCATCTGTGTCATTAAAGTAGTATAAGGCATTATCCGGCATAAGTCAATATAAATTGATCCGCTTTTTGGGCGCGTAAATGGCTCGACTGTTTTTTCCGTTTATGTTATATTGGTAATAATGAGCAAATCTAAAACATTTCAGGTTGATCAGAAAGTTGTATATCCAAGCCAGGGTGTCGGGGTTATAAAATCAATCATTCAGAAGAAGTTTAAAGACTCTAAAATCCCTTATTATGTTATTTATCTTGAAGTGACAGATATGACAATTATGGTTCCGGTTGACAAAGCCGCGGAACTCGGCATCCGCCCGACAGTTTCCAGGGACGAAGCGATGAAAGCCCTTGAATTAATCAGCGAAGAGTACGATCCCATTCCTTCGGACTGGAAAATGCGCTACCAGATGAACCTTGAGCTTCTTAAAAAGGGAAGCATCAGGGATATTGCCAGCATTGTCCGTTCGCTTTATCACCGCAGCAAGGTAAAAGAACTGCCGATTCTTGAACGCAAGCTGTACGATTCCGCTTTAAAGCTGCTNGAAGACGAGATAACCATATCGCTTCGCAAATCCAAAGATGAAGTTCAGAACATGATCTTCGCAAAGCTTGAGCTTGATACTTAGGAATGCGGGTTTAATGAAGGGTTTGGAGTNATAAATTAAGAGATGTACGATGGACAAATTGCTGCGATTGTTCTGGCTGCCGGGTCGTCNTCGCGAATGGGCGGAATAAAAAAGGAATACCAGAGGCTTTCGTCAGGCTTAACCGTGCTTGAATCGTCCGCCCGCGTTTTTGCGTCCGTTCCGTCCGTAAGCATTATCGTAATTGTAATCGCTGAAAATTCCGAAGCGGAAGCGAAAAACGCACTTTCTCCTGATTTTACCGCCGCGTGCAATAAGAAAATCATTTTTGTCACAGGCGGAAAATCGCGCCGCGANTCTGTTTTTAACGCCCTGTCCGCNCTNGTTCCGCATGATCCGCGTTATGCGCTAATTCACGACGGCGCAAGNCCTTTTATAAACGCGGCATTAACAGAAAATATAATAATNGCGGTAAAAAAATACGGCGCNGTTATTCCGCTTCTTCCGTTAACCGACACGCCCAAGGAATGCGAAGTATTAAGCGCGGAACGCGGAGACGCAGAAAAAGCGGTGTTTGTTAAAAGACATTTAAAAAGGGCTGATGCCGGAATCGCCCAGACGCCGCAGGCTTTTAAATTTCCTGAAATTCTTCACGCGCACGAAAAGGCTTCGGCTGTGAATGACGAAGAGTTTACAGACGACGCTGAAATNTGGGGCAGGTTTTGCACAAGGGTCGCGGTTATCCCCGGCGAGAGCGCAAATAAAAAAATCACTTTTAAAGAAGACTTATTTGTAAATGAACAATAAGGAATGTGTAATTGCT
>WQSN01000115.1 GCA_009787835.1 Treponema sp. | reverse complement strand
TATACAATTACAAATGTGATATATGGTTCTGCTTTGGCGGGTACCGGCGGAATACGGCCTGCTGTATCTTCGATTATAAGCGCGGATGTAACAGCCGATTTTTCAGAACGCGGCTACCGTCTGCCTACAGAAGCGGAATGGGAATACGCGGCAAGGGGAGGAAACAACCCGCTCTTTAATAGTTACACTTATTCAGGAAGCGATACCGCGGATTCAGTTGCCTGGTATAATGAGTCAATCAAGCTGGGCGCGGACACTGGTTCCACTCAAACAGTGGGGGGAAAAACCGCTAACGCGCTTGGTATTTATGATATGAGCGGAAATATATCAGAGTGGGTTTGGGACTGGTTTGATTCTTACAAGAGCAGCTATTATTTTAATGACTATTCTAGTACAAAACCTGTCAACCCTGCTTCTGCCGGCAGCGTAAATCCAACAGGTCCCGCTTCGGGAACTGAGCGTATAAGACGCGGCGGAGCGTGGAGCAACGCAGTCGGCAACGTGCGCTGCGTTGTGCGTAACAGCCAGGCACCCGGCGACGCCACTTGGGTTAACGGTTTTAGAGTAGTGCGGGGACCGGGAACAATTTGGTAGGAATCGCGTAATACGTTAGTTTCTTCCGTAAATTACGTATTCCTCGAACCGGTTTCTGATTTCATCTTTGTTGTTTAAAACATTGTCCCAGTTTACAGGTATGCTGTTTGCCACTATCTCGCTTGTCGGTATCGCGTCATGCGGCAGCCTGTCAAAATCAGTTCTGACTGANTGCATCCCAAGAGCGACAATAGCGTTCTGTCCTTCCGGGCTTAAAAACCAGTCTGTGATTTCTTCCGCCGCNGCGATATTTCTATTCGCGCTGTATGTGTCATTTACGATCATAATAGTGGACGGTATTACAATTGTTCCGTCGGCAGGGTAAATCACTTCAAGGCGCGAACCTTCTTTGCGCATATTTAAAATTGATTCTTCAAGAACCATTATCACCTTGTATTCGCCGGATTCCAGTTTCGCGATGCCTACCGCGCTGGAATCAATATGGACATTCTGCCTGCTAAGCGCGTTGAAATAATCATAACCGTATTTGTCTCTTAACGCGGTAATTGACGCAAGGGAAGTTCCCGATGTAAGAGGGCTGCTCATGGAAATAGCGCCGCGCACTCTCGCGTCATGCGCGAAATCATTAAACGAAGCCGGAAGTGTGTTCCTTGAGTTTCTCTGCGGATTGAAAGCGAGAACCATGTTGCTGATCCTCACAGGGTACCAGAAGCCCTCCGGGTCATGNTCAAACGCTAAATCGGAAACTCCTCTGTATTGATATGGGTGTAACATTCCCCTNGCTTTTAATTCAAGCGAATAGGAAGGTTCCGCCACAAGCAGTATATCGCATCCAAGCCGGCCTGTTTCGGCTTCATGCGCGATCTTCGCTTGAAGCGTGCCCGTTCCGCCGTAGGTAAACACAACCTGGTATTGCGGAAAATGACCTGCGAGTATTCTCTGCATATCTTCAACTACGCTCCCGTACATTGATGTATATATTGATATGCGCCCTTCTATCCTGACAGGATCTTCAGCGGCGGATGTGTTACTTGTACTGCCGCATGAGGAAGTAATTAAAACCGAAAGAGCTAAAATTGTTAAAATGATCTTTTTCATAAGTATCTCCTTATTGATTGATTTAATATGAAAAGCCTGGATACATTACCCATCTTGAATTTTCCGGCTTCGATATTGAGCGAACTTCCATCGAAATGATCGCGGAACCTGAGAAATTCGTACCGTATGTTTCACCGCGGCTTATTAGATTCCATCCCTTTTTTAATTTTAAATTTATAGCTTCGGAATAATAGAAATAATTCCCGGGCTGGAAACCTGAGCTTGCATTAGCTGATAATTCACAGTCGCCGTCAACATAGACATATAGAATTGTTTCCTTGGTTATCGTTGTGCTTGTGCCGATGTACCTCTGCCTGTCCAGCATGCCGTCTATTAAAGCGCTGTTATCGGGATTAATCGCTTCCAGTAAAATCATGTTTCCATTTACTTCATGACTTGATGTCAGGTTACCATCTTCTCCGTCTTCATTTCTCAGCCATTCCCTGAAAATTAATTCAAACAACTGCCATCCAAGCAAGCTGTCCTCGATATTATCGTTTACGGAAAATGATAAAAAACCGTTTTCGATTTTTCCCTCACCAACCGACTTGCGGATGTACGGCGGATTATCGCCGCTGACACCGGCATCAGGATCAAACTCAGGATTTACAACAGGCGTAATCACATTTATATTATGCGTTCCATCATATTGATTGTATACACGGCTGATTCTAACAGCCTCCGGATTCTGTGTCCAAACCTGCCTGCCTGATACAGACAACGAGCTTTTATACGGTTCTTCGCCGCCGGTTTCACTCACGGGTTCTTCACCGCAGGTAGAAAAATTTAACATCACCGCCGCAATAACTATCGTTAAAATTAATTTATTTTTATACATTAAATCTCCGTATTGCTCCTTCTATCTGTTAATCACAGATGAAGCGTCTTCATCAATTGTAAATACAATAACTTCGACACGGCGGTTAAGCGACGCGTAAGATGAATTGGGTCCGGAAACATTTCTTCCGCCGCCGTAGCCTCTTATTGTCATTCTGCCCTGCAATTCGGGACACGACCTGGGCGGATTAGGGTTAACAGGATCATCGGGACCAATCGCGTCAGAATCATTATACAAATCAACAAACGCGTTCATTGTCGCGATTGCTCTGCCTTCACTTAATTTCTGCAGTTCCTCAATTTCCGCCGCATACGCAGGCGTTCCGGGTTTTGCAGTTGGATTGGCATGACCGTGAAAAATCACCATGTAGTCGTCTTTTTCCTCATCTTGAAAGTCCAACGCGAGGTTGCTGATTATATTAAAGTTCCTGTTTCTTTCCTCATTCTGTATCGGTGTAGCGCCTCCTACGGGTTGTCCATTATAAACATCCGAATTTCCGGCGAAAATTACATAATCAATATTCACAATTGATATATATTGAAGCAAAATTTCAGGAGGAAGAGGCCTGTCAACGTAAATTGTTTCTATTTCTCCGGGAATAATTTTTTCAACCTCTTTTATTACTATTTCATAAATATATTTATTTTCTATTATTGTTTCATAAACGATGTGAGGCACTGATTTTATTATAGGAGCGTATATGTAATCCGGCTCTTCCTCATCTTCTTCATCCACCCACCATTTTTCTATGATCGGGTTTACAAAATCGCAGGTTAGAAAACTGAAGCACATAAACACCGTCAAGAAGACAAAAGCAAATTTGTTACGAATGTCTTTCATTTTTTCTCCTTTTTACTTTTAATTCAGATTATATAAAATTCTTTTAATCCGTATTGACCTGTACAAGTATCAGCTCTACGCGCCTGTTTCTGTTTCTTATGTCAAAATCGCTTGTGATGGTTCTGGCTCCGCCGAAGGAGATTATGACCATCTGCTCATCGCTTACTCCCCTTTGCCTTAGCTGTTCAGCTACCGCTTCCGATCTCATGGCGCTTAACACCGACAGCTCGTCAAGTTCGTAATGACTGATCGTGTAGGGATTAACGTGTCCTTCTATCCTGACAAGGTGGTCTGGATTATCCTTTAAAACCCCTGCGATGTAATTCAGCACCATTTGGTTTAACTCCTGCGCGTCTCTGTCGATGCCGACATTGAAACTGCCGATATCCGGCCCGAAAATGATGAACTCGACCGCGGCGATCATTATCCTGTTTAATATTTCTCTTGGCGGAAGCCTTCTTATTATTTCTACAACCTCGACTCTTTCATGAACCGCGGCAGGCGGAGCCGCCGTCATAATGGTGCGGCTTTGAGGCAGCGGAAATCTGTAACCGGCAGTAAGCGAAAATCCGTAAAGATGAGGATAACCGCCGCGGACCAAAGGTTCTATATGCCATCTTTGAGTCAGTGGTATTGTAACGCCTAAGGCGGCATCCGCCATAACAGAGCCGCGCGTCATTGTTACCTGATCAAAAGGAAACACATCTCCCCTGTATGCCGATATTAAACCTAAGCCTAATTGACCAAAAACGTTAACAGTTCTTTGAGAAGATCCTTCTTCAAGAGGAAAACGCAGGAAATTTAAACGTAAATACACTTGTCCTTCAAATGTNAGTATTTCGTCNGTGCTGTAATTTATGCCGACCTTTGTTCCAACCATTAAAAGAGGCGAAAGCCAGAGATTTGGTTCAATAATTAACTGAAAAGACTGTCCCTTTACAAGGAGATCGCTCATCCCAAGCCCGCCGTTCAGCGCCCAGTAATTTCCGCCGGGAAAATCATTTTGGGCATAAAGAGCGCCTGTTAATGTTAAAAAAGTTATAATTATACATAAAACTTTTAACTTTGTATTTATTTTTGATTGCTTCATTGCCCATTCCTCTTAACAAATTTTCTTTTAAAAATAGATTTTCCGTCCAAATAACATTATATCCGAAAATAAGCATTAGTCAAATCATTTTTAATAAAATTTCATTGATTAGTCATAGGTATGTGAAGATTCTTTCCTTTTT
>WQSN01000114.1 GCA_009787835.1 Treponema sp. | reverse complement strand
AATAATAACAGTGTAGATTTCGGCGATGTTGATTATCGTAGTAGCAATCCGATTTCTAATGAGGCTCTATTAAAGGTCTGGCCAAGAAATGCTGCTGCCGGCGCATGGAACCCAATCACCGGAGAAGCGATAGAATAAAACTCTTTCTGGTTTTTATTCGCCCATAACTCTGACTTGCACTTTTCTTGTGCGAGGGCCGTCGTATTCATTGAACCAAATACCCTGCCATGTGCCAAGCAATAATCTGCCGCCTGTAACAATAATAGTGAGCGAAGGCCCGACAAGACTTGTTTTTGTGTGCGCGGCGGAGTTGCCCTCGCTGTGGTGAAACTCGCGGCGGTCGGGCGAAATTATATTCAGCGCGAAATTAACATCGCGGGGAACATCCGGGTCTGCGTTTTCATTTATCGTAACAGCCGCCGTCGTATGAGGAATAAAAACCACACAGATACCTTCACTCACACCTGAGGAGGCGACAATTTTTTGCACATGGTTTGTGATGTTGATCCAGTCTGTCTGTCCGCCGGTTTGTACGCTAAACTCTAATAATGTTGTCATACATCAGATTAAAATGACTGCTAGATTCTGTCAATGTTCCTTACGCTAACGTTGACATATCTGCCTTATTGTACTATATCTGAAAACAATGAAAGAAATTCCTGAAAATTTTACTCCGGGCATTCATAACTATGATTATGAAAAAGAATATTTACAGCCCCGCCTTAACGCCGAAAATCTTGTTAATGTTTCGGGGCGAAAGCTGGAGTCATTAAGCGGCAAGTGGCGGTTTTGCGCTGATCTTTATGATACGTGCCGCAGACAAGGCTGGTTCAGGCAGGAGAGAATTAACTTGGAGGGATGCGAAGTTCCTCTGGATTTTGATTGGGAAAGTCATGAGGAAATAATTGTTCCATCGTCATGGAATTTAATAAAACCGCAGCTTTATTACTTTGAAGGTTTTGGCGTTTATACAAGAACCTTTAAATATTCTCCGCAGGAAAAAGGCGAACACTTACTGCTTCATTTTGAGGGAGCGGCTTACAGTGCGACTGTCTTCCTGAACGGAAAAATTATCGGAACACATGACGGAGCTTCTACTCCCTTTAACGTTGATATCACTGATATTGTTAAATCTGATAATCGTATAATTGTATCTGTCGATGCAAGAAGAAGTCCTTTCCGCATTCCCATGGAGAATACTGACTGGTTTAACTACGGCGGAATTTACCGCGATGTCTATCTTGTTTCCCTCCCGCCTGCATATATCAAAGACTGGTTTGTGCGCCTCGATCCAAAAAATACTTCGGTAATATTGGCAGATGTTTATATTACAGATGACGTAGAAGCATACGGAAAAATTTTCATAGAAATTAACGAGCTTGGCATAAGACAGGAAATTCAAATTCTAGACGGCAGAGGAGAAGCAAAAATTAACGCTCCATTAGAATTATGGAGCCCCGAGAATCCTAAACTTTATGATATAAATTTATCATATAACAACGGTTCCTGTGTCGATTCAATAAAAGATAGAATTGGTTTTAAAACAATTACAACAAAAGGGCAGGATATACTGCTTAACGGCAAAAAAATATTTTTAAAAGGCGTTTGCGTACATGAAGATCATTTTACTTTAGGCAAAACAACCGGCGAAGAAATTATCCGCCAAACGATTCGCGATTTAAAAGAAATGAACGGCAATTATCTAAGACTTGCGCATTACCCGCATGATCCCCGGTTTGCCCGCATTGCAGATGAGGAAGGCGTTTTGTTATGGGAGGAAATTCCTGTTTACTGGGCAATCGCTTTTGACAATCAAGAAACGTATGATGACGCGGAAAATCAGCTTTCGGAATTGATACTCAGGGATCGAAACCGCGCAAGCGTGATTATTTGGTCAATCGGAAATGAAAACGCCGATACAGACTCACGTTTGTCGTTTATGTCATCCCTTGCCCGAAAAGCGAGAGAGCTTGATCCTTCACGCCTTGTATCGGCGGCATGTCTTGTCAAACATGAAAAATTATTGATAGAAGATCGTCTGGCTGAACACCTTGATGTTATCGGCATTAATGAATATTACGGCTGGTACGATCCGGATTTTGATAAATTGCAAAAGCTCCTAGAAAATTCCAATCCCGCAAAGCCGGTTCTTATTTGCGAATTTGGCGGAGATGCCAGGCTTGGGCATCACGGAACCGAGACTGAACTTTGGACTGAAGACAAGCAAAAGCGAATCTACGAACAGCAGATTGAAACATTTAAAAAATGTCCTTACATAGCCGGAACAACCCCGTGGATACTTTACGATTTCCGCTGTCCTCGCAGGTTCAATCGTTATCAAGAAGGATTTAATCGTAAAGGTTTAATTGACGCTGACAGGATAACGCGTAAACCGTCTTTCTATGTAATGCAGGAATTTTACAAAACAGTTAATAATTAATCTGTTTTATACTGACTGCGCCGCCTGTGTTTAAATTTACATGCGGCGTCCCCTTGTATTCGATTCTGCCGGCGCCCCCGGCGTTAACGGTTAAATTATCCGAACAGCTTATGCTTATCGTGCCTGCGCCTGAAAGATTCACCGTGGTGTCAAGAGTTTGAAGCGGCAATGCGCTGAGTTCGCCCGCACCTGAAAGATTTAACACAGAGGTGCCGGCTCTTCCAGACAGTTCTAATTTCCCCGCGCCGAAAACATCGATAATAAGATTGTCAACATCCAGTTCCGCTCTGCCGCTGCCTGCGCCCGCTATCGTAATGGAAAATGAATCTGATGTAATTTTATCCACCGCTGTAAACGTACTTACGCTGCCGAATCCTCCGGGGCTTCTTCCAAAGCCATCGACAGTTAAACCTTTTAATGTCGGCATCGAAATAGAAACAATTGCGGTCTCTTTTGAACCATAATTAATTCTTTTTAAAGTACTAATGATAAGCTCATCATCAATTATTTCAAAAATAAATTGTTCAAGAAGGTTTGGATGGGTTTTTAATTTTATCGTGCTCGAAGGCTCGGAATAATAATGGACATCAAAGAATCCGTTAATCTTTATCTTAGAGAACTCACCGATACTAATTTCAAAAACTTCCTGTTCGCCTTCAGGTCTAACTGCGTTTATGTCAGCCGGGTTTACAACAATACAGCCTGAAAAGCAAATAGAGACAAGGGTAACTGTAAATAATAATATTTTTTTCATATATTTATCTTCCTTTCGATTAGTTTTGATGTGAGAACAAACAAGCCTGCCGCCTCTAAAAAGGTGAGGAGGATCAATAATGAAAACGCGGCGGCGCTGTTCGGCGAGAGCATGATGAATATTCCAAAGACCTGCACGCTGCTCATCGGCAATATAACTATCTGCAAAAGGCTGACAATGTAAAAACACACGAGCGCAAGCAGGAACGCTAAAAAGCCGGACGCAGGCAATTTATAAAGAAATGATTTCTTTGCCGCGACACAAAACAGGATTACCATTACAAAAAGAAGGTAACAGGCAATCATCGCCGCGCTAAACCATGAGGAATAAATAATAAAATCTTCGCTCAAGAAAATGTCCCAAAAATTTTTCCAGATGTCGTTACCGATAAAATTGAAGGATATCCATGTTATCGATACAATGGCAATGAACATTGTAAAGATGTCCATGCACATCATTGTTATAACATTGGCAAACAGAGTCTTCCATCGCGGAGTCGGAGTGAGCGCCTGCAGGTACGCATCTTGTGAAGCAAACATACGGCGAATCATAATTACATCGCTCCCGATATTTGCCGCGAACATTGCCGCGACAGCTACACCGCCAAGAGACATAAAGACGACATGAACCGCAAATGGAAGCCGCAGTGTTAAACCAAGTATGATGAATGCGGCATTCATTACAAGAATAACAGCGAAAGTAATGCCTCTGATGGAAAGCCCGTTTAATAACGCATACTTAAATTGAGTTTTCATTATCGAACACCTCCAAATAAACTTGTTCAACAGTTTGGCTGCGTTCTTCGCGCATTGCCTCGCAATCGCCGTTGAACACGATCTTTCCTTTTGATAAAAAATACACGCTGTCAAAAACGCGCTCTATATCTTTTACAAGGTGCGTAGAAACAAGCGTAGACGCATCCTGCGGCTGCATGGAAATAATAGCGTCAATGACTCGCGTTTTTCCCACGGGATCAATTCCGTCGAGCGGCTCGTCCAACAGATACAGTTTCGTTTCGCGCGAAAAAGTTAAACAAAGCGCGAGACGTTCCTTCATTCCCTTTGAAAGCTCCTTGATTCTTGCGCTTGAAATTTTCTCAAGTTCCAGGATGCGCTTAAGTTCATCGGCTCGCTGCTGGGAATAATCATCGTACATCTCGCGGTAGAAAGTGAAAGCGTCGCTAACTCGCATCCAGCCTGGGAAGGAAAGGGTGTCAGGGCAGAAGCCAATTGTTTTTCTTGCGTCAGGTCCCGGCCCGGCGTTCTTATAATATTGAATATTACCGGCTGTTGGCTGAAGTAATCCCGCGGCGATTTTTAAAAGCGTGGTTTTGCCCGAAGAGTTTGGTCCCAATAACCCGACAATCTGCCCGGTTTGTATGGACATATTCACCCCGCTCAAGGCTTCGCAGCCTCTAAAATGTTTTTCAAGATTTTTGACTTCGAGTACTGTTTCCATGTTTGCCTCCTTTTTTCATATAATTTTCAAGGTCATCAAGAATT
>WQSN01000113.1 GCA_009787835.1 Treponema sp. | reverse complement strand
AAATCGATCTCGTCAAAAACCCACGGAGGAGTTACTCTTGTGGATGTAAGGCTGAACCGTGTGCCTGTTACATTCCTGAACATTAAATAAAAACCTCCGGTACCGGCGGCATCGTCATCTTCACCCTGCCCAATCGGATTAAACGGCACTCCCGGATTGTTAAGGTTTTGAAGCAAAATTGTCTCGTGGCGGTGCCAAAAATTTCCGTAATCGCCGTCACCGGTACGCCCTGTCGGTCCGCCTGTTATAAAAATTGTAAAAAACTCGCCCTGTACGACAATTCTGTCAACATATAAATTTTTCTCTACACCTGCTTGATTCACCCGAATTCTCGGGTAAAAAGTATACGTTCCGTTCACAAGCCCCGGCTGCGGAATTATACGATCTAACACCGCGCATCCTGACAACAGCAAAATTAACGGAATTACGCTTAATAATAACTTCTTCATAAACAAACCTCCTAAAGTGAAAATTAGATGATTTCATTATAACATCCTTATATAAATCAATCCAACCTGCGGCTTTCCATACAGATTACCTACATTATCCCTCCATTGTGCGTCAATTTATATCGAGAAAAAGTGCCAAAACATGGACTATTGTTGCGTCTTTTAAAAAAATGCTTGTTTCCTGCATTGGTTGTGATAAATTAAGGGAAGGAGCGTGAAAATGGAACCAGATTATCATTATTATTTCAAGAATCAATTCCGGCCCTTAGCGTCGCTTTCTCTGCATGAAGCGGCCTATTTTAGCTGCCCTGAATCCTATGTTCTGCCGATTGATCACCCCGACGCTTATGCTCTTTACCTCGTTGACGGCGGAAAAGGCATATACACCCTGGGCGGTAAAGAGTTCGCTGTCAGGGAATATGATATTTTCGCCATGTACCCCAACACACCGATACGCTGCACCGCGGATAAGACAGATCCGTTTAAACTGTTCGGATTAAGTTTTGACGGTGTTGATGCCCGTCTTCTATTAAACGCGGCCGGTTTTGAACCCAAAAACCCCGTACGCACCCTTGAACACCATATAGCTATGCAAATATCTAAGGTAATTGACGGCATATACACATGGAGGGGGCAAGAAATTTACAGTACAATCCAGTCCACTGCCCTGATTTACGCTCTTTTATCCGCGCTTGTCAGAACAGCCTCGTGGGATCAAACCGCCATGCCCCCCGGCTGGACAGGAGCGGTTCATTTTCAAAACGCGCTTGACTACATAGCCGGAAATTATTCAAAACCGATAAGCGTAATAGATGTGGCGAACCACGCGAACTTAAGCCGCAGCCGCCTGTACCGCGTTTTCATGCAGCAGATCTTCGTATCGCCTCAGCAATACCTGACGGAATTCAGGATNAGNCAGGCAATACACCTCCTTGAAAAAAGAAAAGGCTCGGTAAAAGAGATTGCCCTCGCCGTAGGNATAGAAGATCCGCTTTACTTCTCCACCCTTTTCAAACAGGTAACAGGAAGAAGCCCCAAAAACTACATGAGAGAACTGACAGACGGCACAGACGCATCGCAGCTAGATTATCTTGAGGATGATAGTTAAAAACCGGCTATGCCTTTTACCGCTGCCTCGTCCACACTTCGCCGGATCTTGTATATGTTCCCGGTCCGCCGGCAAGGTACTTCGCGCGTAAATCACCCATATAGCCTTCCGCGCCGCTCCATCCCATTGCGTTGGCATCAAACCCGCCGGCTGGTATTGTTCCCAAAAAAGTGACACTTGTAAGGCTGTTGTTACTAAACGCGGCCTGGCCGATAGAAGTAACGCCCCTGCCGATTGTTATACTGGATAGACCGCAGCGGCTAAACGCGCTTCTGCCGATAGAAGTAACGCTGTCAGGAATTATTATACTGGAAAGACCGCCGTAACACGACTGGAACGCGCCTTCGCCGATAGTAGTAACGCCGTTGCCAATTATTACGGTTATGACATTGGATTCATAAAATGAAAAATTACCGATAGAAGTAACGCTGCCGGGGATTATAACGCTTGTAATGGATGTTCCAGCAAAGCCGCCCACATAACTGCCCGCGCTGTCACTCCATACAGCAGCCGCTGTCCCGGTCACATTGTGCCCTTGTGGGCAGGCGGCGGGGATTTCTATTTCTGCGGCGGTTTCCGTACCAATTGAAACGACGCAGTTGTTTGCGCCCGTATGCGTAAAGGCAAGTCCGGGGATGTCGCGGGTTGCTCTTATTTGGTTATTTGTTCCAATCTGTACCCATGAAAGCTGGTCGCCGCTTAAGGTATATGCAGCATCCATGCGTGACATGCTGTCAACTATCGTCATAGTTAAAGTATTACCGAAAGTATTCCATCTCATGTTCTGATCCGCATTACCGCCGCTCAGCCTTATGGTGCCTGTTCTGTCTTCATTGAGTGTATAAAGATGCCCTGTATCACTTCTCCACGCGCCGACAAGCAGCCGNTGTTCNTCCGACAGCCCTTCATCCTGCACTGCCATNGCTTCCGACACTAACGCCAACGTATCAAGCATAGCGCAGGAAACAATNGAAATCCCGATTACCGCCGTTAAAACGATAATCCCCATTTTACAGGCANAAGCCCTTTTATTGTCTTTCATTTTGAAAACCCCCTTCTTTTATTAAAAGCCCTACNGCATTTTTCTTGTTGAGATNTTTATAATATATCGTTTTAATGGAAAATTTTCTATTAATTAGTATATCATCCGGNATATACATCTATATCTTTATCTAATGTTTTTTCTATTTGAAGAATAGTTCCTTCTCCCTAATCCTTATTTCTTTTAATTCAATATTTGATTTACATATCCTTTTCTACCTATTTCCCTCTAAAATACCGCTTACTCTACTATTTTCCCCCGAAAAATGTAGTTTGCTCTACATTTTACCATTGAAAAATGTAGCTAAATAGGCTAAAATTTTATATATGAGACGGACAATTTATAACGACTTATTATCATGGAAGATCTCGCCTGACCGAAAACCTTTACTNCTGCAAGGAGCNCGCCAAACAGGCAAAACATGGCTCATGGAAGAATTCGGAAAAAATGAGTATAAAAGCGTAATTTCACTTAATTTTGAAAAACAACCGGACATTTCANTTTATTTTGACGGCAATGTAAGCCCTGTAAATATAATCCGCAGTTTGGANCAGCGTTTTGCAGTTAATATATACATGGAAAACACCNTGATTATTATGGACGAAATTCAAGAATCACAGCGCGCTTTAAACTCTTTAAAATATTTCTGCGAGGATGCGCCGCAGTATCATGTTATCGCTGCCGGAAGTTTTTTAGGCGTAGCGCTGCACGGNAGTTTCCCTGTCGGTAAAGTTGACAGATTAACGCTNTATCCGCTTTCATTTTATGAGTTTCTGGAAGGGATAGGTAAAGAACGTTATGCGCAAACAATAAAAAATCTTGATTTTGAGTTAATCNGCTCCGCNTCAGGCGATTATGAAAAACTGTTAAAAACTTATTTTCTTGTAGGAGGTATGCCTAAAGCGGTCAGTACCTTTGCCGAGCGTGAAGATTTAAGAAAAGTTCGCGCAATACAGAATAATATTCTAGAGGATTATAAGGATGATTTTTCCAAACATATTACACCGTTAAATACGCCAAAAGTAGAAATGATTTGGAATACTATTCCGCGTCATTTGTCTAAAGAAAAAAAGAAATTTATATATAAAGAACTTTCAGAAAACGCAAGAGCGTATTCATACGAGGATGCGATGAATTGGCTTTTTAATACGCGTCTTGTCTATAAAGTTTCCCGTACAGAAGAAAACAAATTACCGCTTGCAAGTTTTGCAGACGACAGAGCGTTCAAGTTGTATATGCTCGACTGCGGTCTTTTTTGCGCCAAAGCCGAAATTGATATTACAGTTTTTTTTGAACATAACAATGAACTCCTAAGCTTTTTTAACGGAGCAATCGCCGAGCANTTTGTCTTGCAGGAACTTGTCACCGCAGGTTATAAGCCGCATTACTGGGGTAGAGAAAAAGGCGAAGCGGAAGTAGACTTTTTAATTCAATGGCGAAATGAGATTGTTCCGGTTGAAGTAAAATCCGGTTTTCGAAAAAAATCCAAAAGCCTTGATGTATACAGGCAGATGTATANCCCAAAAAGAGCCATTCGTACTACATTAAGAAATTACGGCGAAANAGACGGTCTTTTTTCGGTGCCGCTTTACATGATCGCCTGTATTGGCGAAATACTTGGAAAGTAATTAAAAAGAAGCGAAGAAAATTCTCCGNTTCTGATCTAAAGAAAGATAACGTAAATCCTGNGCTACTGTATCGCGCAGTTCACGGCTGAGTCTTGATCTTNCCTTCTCCTGCGCCAAAAGTACGGCTCATGNAAAATTATAGNTTTCTTTTACCCTTCGCAATGAGCGGTTGAGTTCCCTGCTGAGATAATAAACTAAAATAAATGTAAGNGCGATTAAAAATACAAGCGCAGATATCAATATAACATACACCCCTGCCGCGTAATGTCCTGCTTCCGTATCACTATTATATGAAGATATTATTTTTTATGATAGACTTTCTTCCATGCTGAATATGACAGCAAAACGATTTCTGGTAATTTCCCCGCTTTGTGTTTCGGCGGTCATTTTGTATCGCAATTTATTTCCTAAAAGATGGGAGAATTTATTTTTAGAAAAAAATAATTTATACAAGCTGTCATCAGACTTACTCACCTCAGACGGCAGGAGAGGAGCGTGCCGGGAAAGCCATTTTTGCGGTTCCTCGCGCAGGAGACCTGACCACTTAA
>WQSN01000112.1 GCA_009787835.1 Treponema sp. | reverse complement strand
CGTCATCGTTAATTATATTCGCGCTTGCCGTGCCGCTCGCTGCCGAAAACGCCACCGGATCCAACGAACCGTTGTTTGTTGACTCAATTACATATTCTCCCACAGAAGGCGCGGTAAAACTCAACTGCACTCTCTGCCCGTTATTTATATTCACAGTCACAGGAGCATTTGCCGCAAGCGTTTGCTGCGCGTGCAAATAATTGCTGTTGGAAAATGCCAGTACAAGCATTAACAAAATTACGATAAAGCCGTATTTCGATTTCATATAATTCCCTTTTATTTGTTTTATGTATAATTGTTCTTTTAAAATAACCTCAGCCACCCTGTATTGGATCCGTTCGTGTACGAAATGCCCATAACGCCGCCCTGGTTCGCCCATGTTGCCGTCGCTCCCGCCGACACAATCAAATTTGTATTTGCGCCCGCAACATAATTCGGCGTGTTACCGGCAGGGCGGTTCCACGCGATTATTACGGCGTTACTCGGCGCGGCAGTGTTAAGGTGGTGAGTGCCGTTGACAACTGCGGCAATATTCCTGCCTGTGCCTGCCACTACGCCGCCTGATAAGTTGAAAGTTCCGCTGGATCTGCGCACACCGGTGCCGTTAGGGGCGTTATTGCCAATTATTTCGCCGCCAGTCATATTTACGGTCGCACTGCTCCAAATAGCCATGCCGCCGCCGGGGTTAGTTACAGATGTGTTGCCGTTAATGCTGCCGCCGCTAAAATCAAATACAGAACTGCTGCCGGATACACTAACGCCGCCGCCGCCGAGATTGGCTGTGTTGCCGCTGATCCTTCCGTCCCGCATGGTGAACGTGCCGCCTGACATCCTTATTCCGCCGCCGTCTCTGCCTGAGTTGCCGCTTATCTCTCCGCCTGACATTATAAATGTGCTGCTGCTTGCCAAAATAACGCCGCCGCCATCGCCTGTGTTTGTATTGTTGCGCAGCACCGTGCCTGCGTTCATGGCGAATGAACCGCCGTTAATGCGCACAAGCGTTCCGCCGCCGTTATCTGCAAATGCGCCATTGGATGCGCCGTCAATGATGATGTCCCTAAAAACGACCGAAGCGCCGTTTGCAATTGTAAACAAATTGCCGTTGCTTCCTCGTGTCAGCGTAACCGGTCTTGCGGGGTTCGCGCTGCGAATGGTAAGCGCCGCTCCGGCTGTCCACGGAGATTCAATGGTTATAAGATTGTTGAGCGTAATATCTTCATTAACAACAACTTCGATATTTCCGGTTGCCCATCTGTAAGATAAAATGCCGGAATAAAAATCATTATTAGGCGTTCTGACACTTTGAGTATTGCCGGCACCGGACAAAGCGATTCCCAAAGGCCATTCTCCGATTGCGTTTGTAATTTCCCTGAATATTGAATTAAGATCGATTTGTTCCCTGTTAGGCGGCACAGAATTCATCAGTAATGCCCAGCTAAAACCGTTTGAGTCTCTCAGCAAATATGCCCAATTGCCATACCCCAGATTGCCTGTATGAGCATAAGCCCCTATCCGTGGCGTATCGCTTCTCAAAATATCAGGTACATTCGGGAAGTTATCAATATGTGCCATAAATTTCAAAAGTTCAACAGGACTTGCAACCCATCCACCTGCAGGACCCAGTTCATACGGCAAAGATGGATTTCCGGTTAAATTATGTATAACATTAATATACTCAACTTCATCAGGACCTGATCTGTCCGCACCTATTCTCATTCCGTCTATCCCGCAAGGCTTAAGTATATGTTCACGGACATATTCCTCATAAAGCATTCCGGTTACCACTTCAATTATTCTGCCAAGAACATTATAACCAAAATTTGAATATAGATATTCTGTACCGGGTAAACTCTTCAGTGATGTTTCAATGTTTAATCTTGTTACGGGAGAGCTGTTTCCGTAGTCTCTGTCGAAGCCTGATCTGTGTTCCAAAAGCTGCCTTACTGTAACATCAACAGGTCTCCTGTTAAACGCAGGCATACCGTATGCATTCCTAAAAATGCCGTCCCTGCCAAAAATATTACCGTCAAGAGATAATCTTCCTTCCTCGGATAATTTTGATATTGCGATAGATGTTATCGGTTTTGACACAGAACCTATCCTCATTCTATGTTGAGGCGTTAATCTTACTGCATTGTTACGGTCTGCAAAACCTACAGCTCCTTCATAAACAAGCCTTTCACGACGGGAAACGGCAAGAGAAATCCCTCCGCGCAATTGATGTCTGTTGCAAAATTCCTGCAAGATTCCGTCGATTGTTCTTTCGGTATCGTTTCTATTGACTGTCCTTGTCTGCGCATAAGCCGTCCCCGCCGCCGACAACACGAGCAAAAAACAAATAATAATCGTTTTGAAACCTGCAAAAAATTTAAATTGCCCTTTCATAAATAGCTCCTCTGTGCTGTTCATTTAAAATAACCTCAACATTCCTTTCCATATAACGATTGCTTGTTCGCTCTCCGCTCTTTTTCATGCTATATGTGAGTAAATAGTTTCGCCTTGTGAGTGCAGGAGTAAAAAAGGGGGTAATTTGACAAGTTTCTTCCATAATAAAGGTATGAATGGATGGGGGGAACTTGAATTTATAAGCCGTTTTGGGTTAAAACACCGTATTTTGCTCATTTGTTTATTTTTCCTGTCTTATGTAAAATATACCTGCCAAAAATGAAAATGTCCATGTCTTTGACAATATTTAAAATAAAATACAAAAAGAAGGGGCCAGAAACCCTTAAATAAAAAAAACGGGCAATGGAAAAACCCACTGCCCGTTTAGAAACAACCTAACTTTGCCTTACGGCTTCGCTACTGGGTCTGTGGACTTATCAAACAATGCGCCGATAGTTCCGGTGGTATAGGTGAATGTAACTCCTTCAGTAGTAGGAATAAACACATCAGATGGCTCGCCATTTCTGGTATTGCCGGTAATTTCTCCGCCGTTCATGATGAAGCTGATGCCGCTTTGGGCTCGTAAAGCTACACCGCCACCGCCACGGTTATTACCAGTAGCACTTCCTGCATTGATGAAGGTATTGTTAATAATGAGTCCATCGTTCATGGTAAATGTACAGCCAGTACTCACATATACACCGGCGCTTCCAATTACGCTTCCTGTAAAAGTTCTCGAGTTCCCGCTGATTTCCCCGCCGTCCATAATGAATGTACTGTTATTATTTAAATTCACCGGATAGTGCTCACCAGTATCAGCAGTATAACCGGTGATTTTCGAGCCTGCTTTCATTGTAAGGCTGGCTCCCCCACGTATTTGTATAGGGTTGTCTGTGCTGTTTCCGCTTGTACCTTTGATGGTGATGTTTTCTTCCAGTGTCAGTGAAGATGGGGTAGAGGGATGATTGGTGCTATTAACTATAAAAGCGCCTTCTGCAGGAGCGGTTATAGTACGTTCCTGACCCAAACCGATAATGGTCAGGTGGCGGTTTGCAACATTCAACCATTGATTTGCTGAAAGTGTAACATCCTGATTTATAACCAGAGTGTACGAGCCTTCATTAGCCGCTCCTGAAAGATTAACACGGGTAACGGCGGCAGATACGTTATTCGCCGCAACAGTTTCGATGCGATTGGCTGAAGCTGTCCATTGGGCGGTCAGAGTGATGTTGCCGGTTACGGTGCTGCTCGCAAAGTTCCAGGCTGTTGCGCCGTTTCGCCATTCGACGAATGTATAGTTTGCCGGTATCGGGCCAGAGTACAGTCCAGGCTCTGTGAGGGTAAACGGTCTTGTCGGAGGTGTCGGCGCACTGATTGTTGTTCCGTGGGTTACATCCGCAATCGCGGCAACAGTCGATCCGCCGGTACCGGTTTCAAATGTAACGGTGTAGGTTGGGGGATTTATAACCTCAATGGAAAGTTCCTTTGTATCGTTTCCTGCATCGTTGGTCGCTTTAACGGTAAAGGTTGATGTGCCAATGCCGGTTGGTGTTCCCGATATTACGCCGGTTGCTTCCGCAAGGGTTAAGCCTGTCGGTAAATCTCCGCTGTCGATGCTCCATGTAATGGGTGTATCGCCTGTTGCCGCAAGTGTCTGGCTGTACGCCACTCCTACCATGCCGTCCGGCAAACTGGCCGTTGTTATGGCTGGCGGTGTGGGGGTTGGTTCGTCGCAAGACAGCGCGACAATGCCGATAATCGTGATTACGGCAATAAGCCATAATATGTTCGTGTTTTTCATAAAAAACACTCCTTGTGTTTGTGTTACCTGTCTTTTTGGCAGGTAATCACTATTTATCCATCCTCAAGGACAGAGTTTTCCCCAAATTGTGAGTAATTAGTTTCGCATTGTGAGTGCGGGAGTAAAAAAGGGGGTAATTTAACAGGTTTCTTCTATAAATAGAGAGAGAGAGAGAGAGAATTCATCTGCTGTTTTGTATTAAAACGTTGTATTTTGCTCATTTGTCGATTTTTCCTGTCTAATGTAAAATATATCTACAATAATTGAAAATGTCCATGTGTTAGGCAATATTTCAAAAAAAAATCAAAAGAGCGTTTTTTGGGGTTTGTTCCGAACTACGCCGGAATTGTTTTTCATTTTTTTTCATGCTATACTTAATCTATGACCATCAAGGCTGAGTTTAACGAAGCAGCGTTTGATCACCGTATCGAAAAAGAGGACATTCTGAATGCTCTCAATAATAAGATACGAGATATTTCTATTAGTGCGTTTCCAGAGAAAAATCTTATAGTTGGTTTTGACCGTGCCGGAAACCCGCTTGAAATTCTGTATAATCCGCTTGATGATGAAACTATATATATCTTTCACGCTATGAAGTTGCGTGAGAGTACAAAGAAAATGGCTGCTCTTTAGGAGGATATTATGCCCAGAATGACGGTGGAAGAAGCTAGAGCTTTTAATGATTATTTTATCAATAACACGGTTACCCTCGGACCTGACGGCAGCGGATGGCT
>WQSN01000111.1 GCA_009787835.1 Treponema sp. | reverse complement strand
TCAATATCATTAAAATTTAATTTCTTTTTTAATACCCTTAACAACAGGATATCAGCGCGGGAGCCGCATCGGTTTATCGTGTCAGAAATGATAAAATTAAAAGCGTCATTGTCNTTGTCGCAATAATCATTAATAACGGCGAGTCCTTCCTCGCTGTAGTAATCGGAAAAATCCTTTGTAATTTTGGCTCTAAGGTTGCCTATNTTCATTTTCAGCCTCAATGTTAATTATAACACATTTTACGTTATTTTTCAAAAAAATCAATATTTTAAGGATGGATGATTAGGGACATAGATTACCGCGGATTTAACGGATTCTCACGGATTAAAAAATATATGTTTTGACATTTAAAGATTAAATTGATATAATGCAAAGACAAAGTAAATGGACTTAAATGATGGTTTTAGCAAATTACTCAGCGAAACGAGTGATGATTTAGTAAAAGGTGTAGTTATGTGTGATGCTTATTGGGTATCTCCCAATGGCGAGATGTTGTCAGTTAAATCTACTCACATAGATGTAATAATCAAAAACCCTGAAGTATTCGGATTTAATTTAAATTATATCAAAGAAATTTATGATAAATACAGAGAAACATTTGGACTTGAGGGCAAAGCAAGAGATGAGATTGTCGAAGGTCTGATAAATAAAAGGTGGATGAGGATTAGATATGATAGAAGCCAGGATTACTACATAATCGGACTAAAATATTTTGACGAAAGGCAGATTGATTTTTTAAGAGAATGGGGTATCGGTCTTTTAGCTACGGACGCAGCAGCCGCAATAAAAAAAGTTTATATAAATGATATGAAAAATGTATTAGAAACTTGTAATGTTCAACAATTAGTCAATAATTATCTTTATTCAAAACTTAACTAAATGGTAACCGCTGCCTTTATTCAAATTCGGTAGCAGCTACCAGTTTTCAATAATTCCACACAGAGGCACTGAGTTCACAGAGACACGGAGAATCTTTTAGCCGCGAACTACACGAACAAAGACGAACAGATTCGGTAGCAGCTACCATTTCTAAAATTCCACACAGAGGCACTGAGTTCACAGAGACACGGAGAATTTATTAGCCGCGAACCACACGAACAAAGACGAACAAATTTGGCAGCAGTTGCCATGTTACCTAACCCCTATCCCCTAACCTGAGCCAAACTAATTGCGGACGACACGGAAACCGCTGTCGATGCCCCGGTCAGTAGGACTAGTACTGAGATTCCGGGACGCAGAACGGATGTAGGCGGCTGAAAGGTTCCAGCTGCCGCCGCGTAGCACGCGGCCCCACCCCGAGGACGCACCCGTTGGATCATTCTGCGCTCCTGCAGGGTAATCTCCGTACCAGTCCCAGCACCACTCCCATACATTTCCGTGCATGTCGTGTAAGCCGTATCTGTTTGCAGCGTAATTTCCTACGGGGGTTGTACTATACGATGTTCTATCATAATTCGCTTGATTCGTCGTTATGCTTGCTCCTGTGTTATACGCTGTCGTTGTTCCGGCGCGACACGCGTATTCCCATTCCGCTTCCGTCGGCAGTCTGTACCCGTTCGCGCTCCTGTTCCATGTTACATTTGTTCCGCTTATATTATACGCGGGTGTCAATCCCTCCTGCGCGCTTAACCAGTTACAATATTGCACCGCTTCATTCCATGTTACAAGCACTACAGGGTGGTTATCAGCTTGCGTAAAATACGGATTCCTCCAGTTCGCGTCCGCTCTCGTTTCCCATTGGCTCCCTGTCCAAACATGACCGCCTCCGCTTCTTTCCGCTTCTGTCTGGTATCTGCTTGCGTTTACAAATCTGCGGAACTCTCCTACCGTTACGGGATTTACACCCATGCTGAATGAACTTACTGTAACTTGCCTCTGTGTTTCAGTACTAATATACCCTGGCTCATTCGCAGGACTTCCCATCGTAAATGTTCCGCCTTGTATGCGTACGAAACCCGCGGGGACTGTGGTGTTTGCTGCCGGTGTAGGTTGAACAGTAGCCGCTGGCGGCTGAGGCGTTACAGGCGGTTGAACAACTGGCGCTGGCTGTGTTCCAAAGTAGGCTGTTCTGAAGTATTGGCTGTAAATGGCGGGAACCTGCTGGCGGTTGCTGGATCTGGAAACGGCGTCGCCTGTCTGGTTAAATACTTCCTGAATGCTTAAGCCCGGGGTTCTCAAGTTTGTTAAAAAGTGGCTTGTAAAAAGACCGTTTCTGCCTGTGCCGTCGGAGGCGACGGAGCCTGCGCTTGTGGCGTATACGATAATGCTGTGGGCGGGCTGGGCGGCGACTACGGCAAGACCGCGGCTGCCGGAGCGCGATCCCCAGCTAAATGGGTTGTCGCGGCACGCGTCAAGGACAACGATGTTTAATTCGTTTCCGGCGCTGTTGATTTCATCAAGAACTTCCTGAACGGCTAAAGACCGGGTTCGTAAAAAATTTTCACCCGGGATGTTCGCGTCGGCGGGGATTAGGTAATTGACTCCGCCCATCTGTACTCCGTGACCGGCGTAAAAGAAAAGACCGTAGGCATTCTCCGATACGGAGAGTCTGTTTTTAAACTGCATCACCGCGGTCATCATTTGATCCAGGTTTGCGTTAGTTAAAACAGTTACGTTAAAACCAAGATTGCGAAGCGCGGCGGCTACATCGTTTGCGTCGTTTACAGGATTGGCAAGGCGGCTTAAATTAGTGTACGCCCCGTTCCCGATTACAAGGGCGAATTTAGGCGGAGCGGAAACATTCTGCTGCGCGAAAACCAAAGACCCAATCAAAAAAATAAAAAGAAAAACCGGCGCTCTTTTCATAAATCCTCCATGTATCAATATATAATAAAACATTTTATTTATCAAGATTTTATTTTATCATACAGATTTATATAGTTTTAATGGCTTAATTAAATCTCATTAACCGCAGCCGGCAGGCGGGTAGTCCGGGAAACCATTTTTGCCGTTCCTCGCGCAAGAGACCTGACACCTAAGAGAAAGTATAAATTATTAAGCGGCTATTCCGGTTTTTACTTAATGTATCTTTAAATATCATTTACCGCTTTGGTGTTGGGTCTCTGGAGCGAATTCTCAGCAAAGGTTTTCCGGACTACCCGCCTGCCGGCTGTTGTGAATAGAGTTTTTATAATCTATTCACATTTCAAATAAAAATATATAATCAACATCAATATGGAAACAAAGAAAATAAAAATTAACAGTAACGCTCAAACGCCGTTTAACAATAAGGCTTCATTCTGCGTCGGCACAGGCCGCATGAACCTTGCCCTGCGTCACGAGTACCACAATCAACTGGAGAAGATTCAGAAAGATATTCATTTTTCTTATATCCGCGGCCATGGTTTATTCTGCGATGACATGGGCGTTTATCATACTTATAACGTTGATGGAGAGGAAAAAATTGAGTTTAACTTCCGCTACATCGACATGGTTTTTGACGATTATCTATCTTTGGGATTAAAACCTTTTGTCGAGTTCGGTTTCATGCCGAAAAAACTCGCGTCAGGAGATCAAACTATTTTTTACTGGAAAGGCAATGTCACTCCGCCGTCCGATTACGATAAGTGGGCTGAGTTGATCAAAGCATCTGTTAATCACTGGATTGAGCGGTACGGCTTAAAGGAAGTGTCAACATGGCTTTTTGAAGTTTGGAACGAGCCGAACCTGAAAGGTTTCTGGAAAAACGCCGATATGGACGAGTATTTTAAACTATATGATGTCACTTCAAGAGCGGTAAAAAGCTGCGATTCAATCCTCCGTGTCGGCGGTCCTTCCATCTGCGGAGTCGATGACGAACGCTGGTTAAAATGTTTTCTTGAATATTGCTCAAAAAGCGGCGCTCCCCTTGATTTTGTTACGCGCCATGCTTACGCGACCGAGATGCCCGATGTAAACGGGCATTATGTTTACCAGAAACTGCGTCCGCCCGAAGTTTTCCTTGCCGAACTTAAAATAAGCCGCGGGATCATTGACAGCTTTCCGCGGTACAAGGGCATGGATATGCACATAACGGAGTTTAACACATCCTACTCTCCTCTTAATCCGATTCATGATACAAACCTTAACGCCGCTTATACAGCCCGCCTNTTAAGCGAAATGGGAGATACTTGCGCGTCTTACTCTTACTGGACATTNGGCGATGTGTTCGAGGAAGCCGGCGTTTCCTTTACTCCGTTTTCAGGCTGCTTCGGGCTTCTTGCNAACGGGATGATACCAAAACCGACATTTTGGGNGTTTGAGTTNTTCAGTAAAATCGGAACAGACGCAATTGCGCGTAACGAAAATTTTATCATTACTAAAAACGAAAAAGGCGGGCTTGCTGGTATCGCGTGGAACCCCAAAGAGGACTCAGGCGGGTCAGACATAACGCTTGATTTTACGTTTGAACTTGAAAACGGCGATTACTCTCTGGTAAAAAAACTGGTAGACGAAAATACATGCAATCCGCTTAAAGCGTGGATCGACATAGGCTCCCCGCCGTACCCCGGCGAAAGCCAGCTTAAACTGTTACGCGAAACTGCTCAGCCGCGGACAGCAACGCAAAGATTTCAGGTAACGGACAAGACTCTTAACATCAATATAACGTTATCCGCAAATGCGCTCATCTATTTTGAAATAAAAAAAATAAATCCGCAGACAGACAGAGGCTTTGACCCGGAACGCGTAAGAGGAGCTGTAAACGCCTGATTTAAATTTTTAACTGCGGCTGTAACGCTGTCTGTTTCTGTTTTCCGCCCGCTCTCTTTGCTGCACGGAGGATGATCCCGAGCAATCGTAATTCATCAAAAAAGCGCCTATATTGGGAAGATCNGGCTGCACCCTCGCCTGCCCNCTGAATCTGTAATTNACCTCGCGCATATTAATAACATCGTCTAAAAGCCTGCGGTTCATATTGATAAAATTCATATTAAACCTGAATGCCGACTGTGCGCTTTCAAGAGGAGGAAT
>WQSN01000110.1 GCA_009787835.1 Treponema sp. | reverse complement strand
TGGGGAGTGGAGGATTTGAACCTTCGAAGGCTGAGCCAACAGATTTACAGTCTGCCCCATTTGACCGCTCTGGAAACTCCCCTAAATTAAAACGCCGGATTTTTATCAAGCAATTACAGAGTACACAAAATGGAATTTAATTTCAAGTAGGTATTGCCATTTTTTTAATCAACGGTCTCTGATTCCATCAGCCGCCCATTCTGTGATTACCGCAAGACGCTTTGAAATAGCGGATTCGACATGTATTCTTGACGCGAAGAAATCGGAAATATCGGCGCCGGCGATGCTGTATACAAGAACGCCTTCCTGGATTGGTTCAAAATACATCTGGGCGACAAACCTGTCTTCACGGATTACAGGGATTAATAAATATGTCATGCTTCTAAAATTGGACATTGTGTACCGCAAACCGTTCTGGATAATTGACATATCTCCCCTGTAAAAAGTGTTGCCGAAATTAGCGTCGCGGAGGCGCAGATAAACCGTTTCACTTTGAGGCAGTACCACCGCCGCAGGGGGATCGGGAATCGCGTTTGTCTGCCTCTGGCTTACTATGCGGGTCGCTTCCTCAAACAGCGGAACATCCTGGTTTCTTGTCGCTGAGGAATAAGTTCTTCCTCGTAAACCGCGTATGTTTGAAATCGCGTTATAAATATCCAAAAGACTTACAGAACCCGGAGTTCCCGCAATTACCGATATGGATTCAACAAGATAACCCGGATTCCTCGCAAGAATTTCATTTATAATTTGAGGAGCAAGTCCTGACCCTTGCCTGTTTCCGACAATAATAAATCCGTTTGCCCTTTGGCTCGATCTTACATACCCGGAGCCGGATGCGGCGGATAGAATATCCCGGGCATTGGGGAAAATATCATCAAATGAGCGATGCTGCGCGAAAGCGGCGGAACACATTAAAATAAATGTTAAACACAATATCATTTTTTTCATTTAATAAGCGCCTTTTCTAAAAATAACAACACCAAATGTTTTATATATTATCCACAAATCCAGCCATACAGACCAGCTTTGAAGGTAATATATATCATATGCGACTCTGTCAAGGTAATTGGTGTTCGATCTTCCCGAGACTTGCCATAACCCTGTCAACCCCGGTTTTATTGACGAAACACGGTTGAAATTATCACCGTATTTTTCTATTTCTTCATCCACAATCGGACGCGGCCCCACAAGAGACATATCACCCTTTAAAATATTAATAAGCTGAGGAAATTCATCAACGCTTGTGCGCCGCAGAATTTTCCCGATGCTTGTTATGCGCGGATCATTTTGAAGTTTATGGTTTTCTTCCCATTCCTTTTTTAACAGCGGATCCGATTCCAGAAGGTTGTTAAGCCTTTGTTCCGCATCTGCCGCCATTGAACGGAATTTATAGGCGTAAAAATGTTTACCATTCCGTCCCAGTCTTTTTTGCTTGTAGAACACAGGGCCGGGCGAGTTTATTTTTATTAATGCGGCGATAATAAGAAGGAACGGTAGAACAACTAATCCTCCCAATATCACGATAGTTAAATCCATAAAACGTTTAATTACAAGATTCAATGTCAGTTTTAATTTATTACTCGTATCAATTCCCAATATGCCGTTGAAATCACGGACAGACATCCAGATGCTTGATATGTTAAAAAAGTTCGGAATAATTACATTGTAACGGAATGCAGAAACTGATGTGTTTAAAAGGTGCTTTAACGCCTGTGAATCTAGAGACGGCATGGCGACTATCGCCATTTTAATATTATATTTTTTTACAATTTCAGGTCCTATGCTTGTATCGTGAATAACAGGTATATCTCTGTATTCATCATTTCCAAGCGGTTTATCATCAAGAATAAGCACCGGTTTATATCCCGATCTGATGCTTCCAAGAAGGCAGTCAGTGACAAGCCTTCCTGTCGTACCTGAACCGTATATCACTGTGGGAATACCGCCAAGTTTTGTGTTATGCAAAAATAAGTGCGTTATGCTTCTTGCGATCAAAAGAATAATTGTNGAAAAAATNCACGCTATTAGAAAAGCGGTGTTTCTTGAATCCCAGACTTCGTATTCTATNAACCTTGACATCATTATGCCGCCGTAAGCCAAAAGCGATCCTATAAANAATCTCCGCATTTCTTCGGAAGGGGCGAGCGAGACNCCGGGGTATAATTTATGAAGTTGAAANATAATNATGAATACAGGCAGATACGGCCAATATGTNATGAATGACTTGGCGTTTATACTTTGATANTCNTATATAAAACCATACATCCTTACACAGAAAAAACCCCATGCGAAAGATAACAGAATCGCGAAAAGATCGGAAATAATAAAGGCGGTTGCGTTAAGCGCTGAACTCGTACGGCGGTATCTGGTTCTATACCAGATATCATACTCATTAAGGGTCATTTCTATATAATATAGCGTAAAATTAAGGTCTTTTCAAGTTTTAATGGTTAATATTGAAAAATAACAGACGCCGCCGCCTGTCCGCCAAATGCTTTCTCGTTTAAATTATGACGATTATTAAACGTTACAATACCCAAGACATCAATATTGAATGATATGTACGAGTTTAATTTGTATTTTGCGCCTAAAGAAAGAATAAATGAATTTTCGGCGGTACCTGTAGGTGTTGTTTCGTAAAACGCTTCGGGGTTTTCAGGACCTCTTGTCCAATCCCACTTAATTCCATGTTCACCCTGCGAAAGCCATGTAAATTCTCCCGATAAAGCGATATCGCCGTTAAAAAAAAGAGCGCCGGCCGATACTGTGACGCGATCACGCGGATAACCGATAAATGAATATTGAAATCTGCGGCGGCTTATTCCAAGGGAGCGCATAAAAATTATACTTGAATAGGGGCTTGGGTTCATGTAAAGATACGGATCGGTGTATATAAACTCGGCGAAAAAAACCGCCCCCCAGTTTCCGAATGAATGTGAGAAACGTCCTCCGAGCAGATAGCCAAGCCCGTTTGGAGGCTGGTTTTCGAAATTTTCGGCTTCGTATGGAGTGGAATATTGATTCATTACCATCTGCCCGTAAACAGCCAGCGATTCAACAATATTCCAGTTGACTTCTATGGAACAAAGAGAGCCGTTCATGTCGCCGTCTTTATTTCCGTCCCAGTCGGGATAACTCCAGAATGAATACAGCGAATGGAAAATTATAGCGGGATTAAGGTATCTAATTTCGATAGGTGCGTTTCCCGCCATAACGCCTTCAGATAAGGCTATTGATAAAATATCGAATACTTTAAATTCGATGCGGTGGAAATAAAAATAACGATCGTTAGTGCGTTCAAGGTTTGTTTTAGAAGATTCATGCGAACCATCCCAAATATCAGGACCGGCATCATTACTCCTAATATCCATCGGCATTTGGCTTACAAGCAAGGAATATTTTAAAAAACTTGAAAATAATGAGAAACGCGCAAATTCATAAAAAGCCGCGTTATCTGAAAATGTCAGATTTCCCGCATGACCCGTGCCGAAAGATAAACGATCTCTTCCAATTTGAAAGTTCCACCAGCTTCCGCCGAATGCCAAATAAGCCCTTAAAGGAAAGTTCTGATCATAGTTTTCAATTTCATAAGGTACGTTATGCGAAAAAAAACCTGTTTTGGAATAGTATTCGGGATCCATCGCGAATATTGGTTCAAAATACAATTGCAAATTGCTTCCAAAATTAAACCTGAACGGCAGGGAAATTAATGGAGGTATTTTTGTGTATTCCGGGTACCATGATATATTATCATTAAATTGCGTTCTAAGTTCCACCGTAGAACCTAAATTAAGCATAAAACTAAAATTTCCGTCAGATAAATTTATAGGCGGCCGCCAATCGAGCCTTCTTTGAATTCTTTCATAAGCTTCCTGCGCGCTTTGTGATAGCTGAGATTCATCGATTGATTCAAGAAAGATCATTACTTCGCCCGGAGACAGCGGCGGAGTAAATGATAAAATTGATTTTCCGGATTCAACGGAAAGGTAAAGAATATCGTTAAGAACGGGATCACCCGGCGGAATCATCTCATAAGGCGATGAAAAAACATTAACAGTTATTAATAAAAAAAAAGCCGAAATATAAAATGATTTCCTCATTCCTACCAGCACCACCTGCCGCCGATACTCCAGAAATGATTAAAGCCGTTATTGCCTTTTTCAAGGCCTCTGTTCCATCCGTATTGAATGCCATAGTCGCAGGACAGGCTGAATGTTCCAAAAGATGTCGGGATCGTCCATGCGGCGCCTAACGTTCCGCCGAGCAGTATTTCAAGATTACTTTGCGTTAAAAAATACATCTGTTTGTAATAGTTCTTGTCGCTATCCCAGGGGTTATCATTACCATACCATGGATCAGTTGTGCCGGAATCAAAAATTGTGCCGTCGTGATGATCAGGGTCAAGCCATTCCTTGCCTTCTGACGCGTTTCCGTGACGCATAAGGAAACCCGAAATATTAACTTCAAGGTTTGAGAGTATTCTAATATTACCGCGTAAAAAGATTCTGTCGGAATTAGGTTCCAAATCGGGTCCTATGTTCCTTCCCAGATGAGTGTAATTAAGATAATTTCCAATCCGCTGCGCAGGATGCAGAGGATTCCTTCCGTTCGGCTCAGATCTGGGATCCGAAGGATCTGAGAGTCCGTTATACCTGTCGTACCAGGGTTCATGCCAATGGGAATAAGTATACGGCATAACGGCGGTATAATCGAAATCCAACCTTGAAAGAAAGCTGTCACGCGGCGCCCATGAAACGCCTATTTGCCCCGCCGCTTTCATATACGGATTTCCGCTTACAAGTCCGTTAAATGAAAAATCATCAATATAAATTTGTCCTTTGAAAAGAAGCGAATTAAACGCGCGCCAGCGGAAATTAAATCCGATAAAAGCGTTATCCATAAAACCGTTAATTGACTGGGCTCCAAAAAGATATGTAAACGGAATCATATATATAAGGTCAAGGCGCTGTCCGTAAACAAGAGACTGCATGGCTGTAAATTCAAAATTTCTGAAAGG
>WQSN01000109.1 GCA_009787835.1 Treponema sp. | reverse complement strand
ACAGAAAGCATTCTTCTTGCCGATTCCATACTTCAGGGTTTTGAAAATACATTTGGAAACACTGTCCCTTCACGCGGCCGCAAGGCAAATGACTGGTTTGTNGTCAGAAACAGCCGGATGCCCGCGGTTCTTGTNGAACTNGGCTTTGTTTCAAACAGNCAGGACGCTGTNCTCATGACCGGCGAAGAAGGCTTGCAAAGACTGACAACCTCGTTNTATAATGGCATAACAAATTTCATTGGTATTTTTGAACGTTAATGAACGCGGTTTATAAAATTTTAATAAAGCCTATTGTCAGTTTTTTGTCGTCTCCCATAAAACGCCGTTTTATATTGATAGTTATACTTGCCCTTGCGGCGCTGGCGGATTACTTGTATTTAGGTCTTGCGCGCAGGACATTTGTATTTTATACTGTAGACGGCGGGGTAATTGTTGTCGAAGACCGTATGCTCAAACATACCCCTGCCGCGGGTTCCAATGTTCATGAAGATGATATAATCCGCTATACGGAAGAAACCCTTTTGGGTCCGGTGTCGCCGGATTTACTGCCTCTTTTCCCACGGGAAACCAGGCTTAAGTCCCTGTTATACCGAAACGGCGCTGTTTATGTGAATTTATCGCAAAGCGCGTCGCTGCCGCCTGTGGAAGGCGGGGCTGCGCTNGATAATTTTATGACATTNCATGCCGGTATTCTAAGGAATTTTTCGTATGTGGAGGATGTTTATTTCTTTATTGACGGCGAGGCTGCTTTTCCCGGCGAATTCAGCGGAAGGCATGAAATCAGGGATGATACAGCCGCGGAACCAACAATTGTGGAAAATTTATAATTTTGCCGTTGACAAAATGATATAAATTTTATAAAATGTATAGTGACAGAAATTTTTAAAAGAAATGTTTTATTAAAGGAGCTTTACATGAAACAGATGCTCATTCTTGTCGTAATTGCGATGTTAGCGGTACCGTTGTTTGCCGAGGAAGCAGTTCTTATCGACTTCTCCCTGCTGGCAGCGGATATTACCATTGGGGAAGGCGATACTCCCAATGAAAACCAGCGTACATTAATGGACTTTTCCCACGTAGCAGGCCCGAGCTATGCCGACCGCTACGGAGATGTTATGAGAACATCACTTGCGATCCGCAACTGGGAAGTAACTCTGGCATCCTCTTCAAGGAATGTTCAGACAATGGGGCTGAGCTTTACAAGGGAAGCCGCATCCAGAGAGCATGGAACCGTAATGGGCGTTCGGGTTCATTTCCCGATCGAACCGTTTAACTCGTGGGCGATGATCAAGCCGCCTTTTGATATTCCGGCTTATGAAGTCTCGGAAGTCAGCGCGGACGGAACAATTACCCCCGCCGAAGGCAGCACAGCAATGATGACAAGCCGTTTTGAAGCCGCCGAAGGCGAAAGTGCCGCGTACGGCGTTGTTAAGAACGTCGGAGTCATAAGGGAAATAAAAGTGCGCGTGTACGGACTCAACTTCCCCCACGGCCTTTCAACACTCATTGTTGATAATATGGGAATCGAAAGAACCATTTTCATGGGTTATCTCAATTTTGATGAATGGGGAGAGCTCATATGGAGAAATCCGGCATACCTGCAGGAAGTCCGTAACCGCGAAATCAGGCTTATGCCTCTTTATCCGTTCTCGACTCCTTTCGTTAAGTTCGGCGGATTCCTTATCCAGCGCGACGCTGCAAGACCCGGCGGAGACTTTGTTACATACTTCAGGGATGTAAGCATTATTTACGACCTTGCGGTTCTTGACACAGGACGCGATATTGACGACGAATCAATTTGGAACATTATTCAGACTCGTGAAGAAAGACGCAAAGTATTCGAAATGGAACGCTTCGGTCATAATCAGGTACAGCGCTATCTGGAACAGCAGAGACAAGCTACAGAAGCTCCGTTTAACGATCCTTCACGCAGCAACGCACAGTAAATAACCTGTAGAACCCGCAGTCCCGGGTTCCTGAAAGAGTGCTGTCTGAAACATTTGTTTTCAGACGGCATTTTTTTTATATATGTAATGAAAAATGAAAAATGATGCAAAATTAAATCCGGCTCCTCCTGTTCAGGAATACTTGAAAAGTGAGTATGAGAAATACGCTGAAAGCCGCCAGTCAATTGTAAGCGACCTTCGTGACAATATTGAGAATATCCTTAAAGCGCTTGACTCCAACCCTGTAATAACAGGGAGAATAAAGAACTTTCCAAGCTATTTTTCGAAATATATACGTTTACTTAAACATGGCGAAAAAGAGCCATTAATTACCGATCTAATGGGTGTGCGCATAATATGCCCTTTTATAGAAGACCTGCAGGCGGCGGAGAAACTTTTATACAAGAATTTCACTGTCGTTGAACGCGAGGTAAAGGGGCATTATAATTTTAAGGAGTTTGGCTACGAATCGACGCATCTTTTAGTTAAAATACCCGCTGCGCTGATCTCGGAATACGGAAATCCCGGGACATTTATTGTAGAAATCCAGATACGCACTATTTTACAGGACGCATGGGCAGAGGTTGAACACGAGCTTGTTTATAAAGCGCAGTTCAGCCCGTTTGACGATCCCATGAAAAGAAAACTTGCCGCCGTTAACGCAAGTCTTTCTCTGGCTGATATAATTTTTCAGGAAATCAGAAGCTATCAAAGAAAGTTCAGCCGCGAAATCGGAAAAAGGCGTGAGAGTTTTTATCAAAAGATTGAAGAATCCACTGACGATCTTTTATTTTCCTCCGGGGAAACGGATGCCGCGGCAATCGATCTTGATATTGATGACATTGATATTTATTCCTTTGACAATAAGGCTTCATACGATTTTCACAATGACGCTACCGTAGATGACCTGCTTGTGGACGCTTTGTCCGCTCACAATGAAAACCGTTTTAACGATGCTATTTCCCAATACACGAAGATACTGGAGCTTAAACCGGATAATTTAGTAAGATCGATCATTTTTAAACACAGAGGAATGGCTCACTTTGCCTGCTCTCAGTACGATGAAGCTATAAATGACTTTACAAGCGCCATAGAACTTGATCCCGGCTCGTACAAGGCCGCTTACTACCGCGGCGTTGTATACTCTGTGATAAGGCAATATTCACAGGCGATTGACGATTATACGTTTTCCTTATCGATTAATTCTTACCAGTCCTTCTGTCTTTTCAGGCGGGGACAGGCATATTACCATATAGGGGATTATCCCCAGGCGCTTGCCGACTGCGAAAACTCACTTGCACTGGAACCGGGTAATAAATCCGTTGTCAGGTTTAAGGATCTTCTTCACAGCAAATTGCGTATGTAAAAAAATGATCGAGGAGAGAATCGAACTCCCGACCAGTTGCTTCTTCAGCATACTATTTCTAATCTGTTGAAGAAGGCAACTGCTCTATCCACTGAGCTACTCGACCTTACGTTTAATTATTCTTTCCCATTCCTTCCTTTACTGAGATTTCTACCTTTGATATATTAATTTATTTCTTTATTTTTTTCAAGATGGGAGCGGAAAAAATTTTGCCGCGAAGGCGTAAAAAAGGTACACAAAGAAATTCTCTGTGTACCTGCTTGCGAACATTCAATATGAATGTACCTTCGCGGTAAATTTTCTTACAGGCGTTACAAACTGATCATTGTCAGTACCATCGCGAAAAGCGCGACCGGTTCTGAAATACCAATAACGCTGATGTACTGCGCAAAGCCTTTTCCGGTTTCCGCCAGCGCGTCGCAGGCAAAAGCTCCGGCTTTTCCCTGAACAAACGCGGTAAAACCGATTGCAAGACCTCCCGCTAGTGAGAACGCGAGATACAGTAAACCATTTTCCGGCGTCGCGAATGCTGCTGTCTTTATCTGACCCATCAGAATAAACGCGTAAAAGGTCTGTGTTAAAGGAAATCCCGCAAACACTAAAAATGTCATGGGAGCTGCTTTATTGGAAATAAAACATTTTTTCCATGCTCCGATCGCCGCATTAGCGCAACAGCCAATGCCCAAGGCTGAGCCGCAGGCTGCTATACCCAGTACCAAACCGGCTCCCAATAATCCCCAATTCATCATAATACACTCCTTAGTATAAATTATTTAATTTCTTTTTCCGCAAAAGGNTTGTAAGCTGTACCNGACCAGGCAAGACCTACATGCCCCGAAAATTCCAATGTATTAAGACGTACCCCGTGAACAAGCACCGATAATACGTTTAGTACCAAAATCATACCATGTCCAAAAATCAACAGCGTCACTCCCGCAAAAATCATGAAACCGCTCAGCATTGGACCTGCCAGTAAATTTACAGTTCCCGCAATCGCCGCTCCGGCAAGCCCGACTGCCCAAAGCCTGATATATGACATAATATCCGAGAAAATACTTACAACTCCAAGTATTACAGACATTATATTCCCCAAGCTCGATTTAATCGCCTGCCCCATACCTGTCACATACGCGCCGAACAGGAAGTTCAATAACCATCCGCCGCCGATTACATGGATTGCATAAGGATGAAGCGGAATGCTTCTTACATCGTTACTTACAATGAGCATTAAAACGACATTGTACATACCCAAGAGCATCATGATGCTGCCTAGTTCCCCTAGTATTCTAAGAGATTTGGCGCGGATCATATTGACAATATGCGCCACCGACAAATGTACCAAACCCAGAGTGAAGCAGAAAATTTGCAGGTTCTGATTAACCATAACCTGATCCGTTTTAGCCAGCGATATATACGACAGCGAAATATCTCTTAAAAACTCAGGTAATATTTCATAGGACATCCCAAACCACGCGCAAGTGAGAACACCCCAAATCGTATTACACGTTCCAAGTAACAGCAGCATGGGAAAAGCTAAGGGCATTTTCTTTTTCCTTGCAATCGTGGAAATAACACCCGCAAGCCCCATAGCCACAAAGATTAAACCGTAACCCGCATCTCCGTAGATCATGCTGAAGAAGATACAGAAGAAGAAAAGGAAAATAGGCGAAATATCAACTTCCCTGTAACCCGGTACTATCTCAAGGAAGCCTGTCACAGGTTTTAACAGATCAACAAGCTTGTTATTTTTTAGTTTGGTCGGAATTCTCTCGTCAGCTTT
>WQSN01000108.1 GCA_009787835.1 Treponema sp. | reverse complement strand
CCCCACGGGCGCGTCTTGCTTTTTCCGCCTGAGTGAATCCACGCCTTGCCTGCCGATGACGCGTAACCAATCGCGAGATTTTTCAACGCTCCGCCGAAGCCGCCCATCTGGTGCCCTTTAAAATGAGAGAGGACGATATGGAAATCAAACTCGGTAAAACGCGAGCCGACAAAATTTTCCTTAAGGTGCTTGCCCCCGCTGACAGGAAGGCTGATGTCGGCGCTTTCATCCATAATCACAACAGGCGCGATTGCGGTAAACCCGTGATCGCGCGCCACCTGATAATGCGCGACGGCTGTCGCCCGCCTTCCGCCGTAGACAGTGTTAGCCTCTACTATTGTGCCGTTCACCTTTTGCACAAGGTCTTTGATAAGCGCGGGCGAAAGAAAGTGCCGGTTGCCGGGCTCTCCTGTGTGTATTTTTACGGCGACTTTTCCGTTCGCCGCGCGTCCCAGCGCGGTATAAGCAGCCATCAGCCCTTCGGGGGTTATTCTTGTTGTAAAGTAGACGGCAGGCGTCCCGTCCTCTACAGGCTGAGATTCGCGCTGCGGTTCCGGCGCCGATATCTGCTGCGCTTCCAGTTTACGGGGCGAGCAGCCCGTGGCGATTAATACGTTGATGAGCAGCAAAACGGTAATAGTAAGGATTGTTTTAATTTTGGTTTTCATAAGTTTTATTTTCAACCATTTTTTTGTAATTGGCTAGTGGGCAGTTTATAAATTTGAATAAATGTTGTATAGTAAACCGACATGAAAAAAAACTTTCTAATTACTGTATTGTTTCTGCTTTGCTCTGTTTCCCTCTGCGGTCAGGGTTTAACCGCGCACGGCAATTTTATTTTGCGCGGAACAACGCTTGTTGATTATCGGGGTTTTGAAAAAGAAGTGGTTATTCCTGACAATCTTGGAATTACAGAAGTCGCGAATGATGCGTTTCATAATCAAGGCATTACATCAATTACTTTTCCTGAGGGGATATTAAAAATCGGTAAATCATTTTTGTACTGTTTCAGGTTAACAGAAATCTATTTACCGGCAAGCTTGACGGAAATCGCCGACGGCGCGTTTGACGATTGTACAAGCCTTACAAATATTTTTATAGATGAAAATAATCAGACGTACTCAAGCGATAACGGCGTTTTGTTCAATAAAGATAAAACGATTCTTGTCAGGTACCTTTTCGCGAAGCAAGGGTCTGAATATTCGGTTCCGGAAGGGGTTAAACAAATTTGGAACGGCGCTTTTTATTATTGCAGGGGCCTTAGAAAAATAACGCTGCCCTCAAGCCTTACAATCATCGGAAATGACGCATTTCAATTTTGCTACTATCTTGGCATTATTAACATACCGGATGGCGTCACCTCAATCGGGAGAAGGGCTTTCCAGAATTGCGAGAGGCTTTATGACATCAAGATTCCGGCAAGCGTTAATTCAATCGGTTTCAGGGCGTTCAGCGGCTGCGTAATGATTGTAAATTTTTCTGTTGATGAAAAAAACCGCGAATACGTAAGCGTTGAAGGGGTTTTGTTTAATAAAGAAAAAACAGTCCTTATTCAATATCCCGTAAGAAAAGCTGATGACTTTTATATGATCCCCTTTGGCGTTCGGGAAATTTCCGCGGGAGCTTTTTCAAACAGCCGCATGTCGCTGATAAGGATGCCCCCGACAGTTACCGTGATAGGCGAATTCGCGTTCAGTGAATGCCGCAATATTACATCGATGTCAATTCCGCCTACAGTTATCGATATTGGAATGTACGCGTTTAACATGTGCCGCGGTCTTACCAGCATATCAATCCCGCCAAGCGTTACGAGTATCGGAAGAAGCGCTTTTTCCGAATGCAGGGGGCTTATCAATATAATATTACATGAAGGGCTCTTATCAATCGGAGAAATGGCGTTCTCATGGTGCACAAGCCTGTCGTCAATAGTTATTCCCAAAAGCGTCATTATAATCGGCGATTACGCGTTTACCTATTGTTCGGATCTTATCACAGTATCGATTTCGCGTAAAACAATAAGGGGCAGGAATGTGTTTCCGGCAGGGGCCATGATTATAGAAAGCGCTGTTCCGTAATTGCGAGTGCCTGCCGAAAAATAAAAATAAACCCATGCGGGCTGTTTTGATTCCGTAAATATCATAGGCATGGCGTTTAACCGGCTTTGTGAAAATTCCACATATTATCATAATATTATACATAATTATAAATGAGCAATTAACAGAGAATAATTGAACGCAAAGCCGTGTTAATCAGGGTACTTTTAAGCGGCAGGGTAATATAATTTTATCTTGACAAAAGATTAACATATAATGTATAATAAAATCTAAAGTGAAAGCAGTCAAAGATGGGGAAGTATGCGAAAATCCTCCCATAAAAGGCCGGGTATTAACCCTTCACAAATAATAAAGGAGTAAGTATGGGACAAAAAGCTAACGTATTAAGTAAAGTTGATGATAAATTAGTTAATAAATTTACAGATAAGAATATTCAACAGAGCATATCTACCAAATTAGAATTTAATATTAATATAGCCGGTACCGGTTTTGACGATCTTGAAGAAGCTATAAATCATGCATATAGATGCGGATTAGCGGCTATGAGTACTGAGCAAACTAAAAAAATTAAAGAAGGCAAAAGCGCTGTTGATCAAGATGAACTTTATAAAATACTAAAGAAAGGTCACTCTATAGAACATAAAGCTGATTTTTTAAGAGAAATAGCTAAAGAATGGTTTCCAATAGAGCTGCATGGAGAAAAGAAAATTAAAACTGTTCATCTTGAATTAATTGAACTAGCTGATTATCTAGAGAAATAAATTATAAGAACTGGGAGAGAGGGTATCAAAGCCGTATTAACGCGGCGCTCTGTAATAAGTAACATCATTGTTCATGCTAATTTCCGTGTTCCGTCTCCGCCTCAATTTATCCCGTACCCCCCTTTTCCTCTGTAATTTTATATGCTATAATATGTTATAATTATAAATACTATGAGAATAAAAGTACCGATTATTACATTATTTCTGGCGATATTGTGCCTTTCCCTGCCTTCCTGCTCCGGGATTCAAAAGCTGGCTATGAATATGATAGCCGACGCGCTTACCGGCGAGGGTGGTACTGACGTTTTTACGGGGGATAATGATCCGATACTGGTCGGGGACGCCCTCCCTTTCGCCATTAAACTGTACGAAACCCTGCTTTCTCAGAATTCCGAGCATCATGGGCTGCTGATGACCACGGGCTCCCTTTTTGTAATGTACGCGAACGCCTTTATTCAAGGGCCCGCGGAAATGCTGCCTAATGATGAGTATGAAAAAAGGGAAGCGGCTTTAACCCGTTCAAAAAATATGTACCTGCGCGGTTACGGAATTCTTAACAAGGCGCTGGAAATAAAATACCCCGGTTTCGGCGCCGCTTCCGTAATTGACGGCTCCATGCAGGCAATACTCGCGAAAGTCAAGAAAGAAGACACGGGGCTTTTGTACTGGACCGTCGCGGGAGGGCTTTCCGCATATTCAATCGATATACTGGACTTTGAGCTGAGCGCCCGTATTCCCGAATGGAGCGCCATGATTCACAGGGCTTACGAGCTTGATCCTGATTTTAACGGCGCGGCTTTAGACGAATTCTTTATAATTTTTTATTCGTCATTGCCTGCGGCGATGGGCGGCGATCCGGAAAAAGCCGAGCATCATTATAAAAAAGCCCTGGAAAAAACAAACGAAGGTTCGGTAGGCGCCTATGTTTCTTACGCCCAGCTTGTATGCATTCCGGCTGAGGATTATGACACTTTTAAGGATTGCCTTGACAAAGCTATCGCGATTGATCCTGATTTGGATATACCAAACAGGCTTGTTAACCTTATTAACCAGGAAAAAGCGCGNTGGCTTTTGAACAACGCGTGGATGCATTTTCCTTTCCTTCCCATACCGGATTATTATTAATAAAATCTTTAAAAGGAGTATGATATGAAAAAGATTTTTAAACTTTTTGTTATTTCGATTTTACTTTTTACCGTTACTATCGGCGCGGTTTTCGCACAGCGCGGCAGTTCCGGCGCGCAAGTGACCAACGTGCGGTTTGTGTCCGGCTTGCCGCGTAATTCCGATTGGGGAAGGGCGCTCGACCGCCTTGCCGCTGATTGGGCGCGCGTTACAAATAACCAGGTGAACGTGATCATGACACACGGATCGCAGATGAGCGAAGGCACGCTGCTTTCATCTCTTAGAAGTAATTCCATTCAGGTAGGGGTGTTTACCTCCGCCGGAATCTTTGATATTTGTCCCGCTATCATGAACTTGAGCGTTCCTTTCATGATCAGAAATAACGATGAACTTGACTTTGTTCTTGATGACGTATTACCGATTCTGGAAAGCCGCGTTAGGGAAGAGTTTGTTATAATCGCCTGGTCAAAGGGCGGCTGGCTTTATGTTTTTTCAAAAGAACCGGTATACTCTCCGTATGATCTGCGCCGGTTAAGGCTTGCTACCAGCGCCGAATTAACAGATATGAACACTGTATTCAGGACAATGGGATTCAATATGATTGAAACAGACTGGTCAAATATCGGTACAAGGCTTGCGAGCAATATGATTACGGCGTTTTATTTTATTCCGACATTAATCACCCCAATGAATCTGCATCGNGGACTGAACATGCTTGACCTGCCGATNACCCCTATNATGGGCGCGATTGTAATGAACAGGGTTACATGGAATAAATTGAGTTCCGCGCATCAGCAGGAACTTTTAAGGGTTACAAGAACCCTCGCTACGGAATTTGACAACGCNATGTTAAGGAGCGAAGTTAACGCCAANACNACAATGGAGAGGGGCGGTCTTATTGTAAACAGACCGACTCAGGCGCAGCAGGATTTATGGAGATCGGATCTGCAAAATGCCATACCTTCGCTTGTCGGATCTATTTATGATCGTGAACTGTATACAAGGATCAACAGTATTCTGGAAAGAGCAAGGGGCAGATGAGTTTGTTCCAATTTAGCCAGAGGATATCGTAATGAATAATAACTCGCGGAAAACTTCGCCTCAGGAAGCGCTTCAGGCATGTTTAAAATATTTAAAAATGTTTAAAATATCATGGCTGGAAAATATAATTTGTTTCGGCTCGCTTTCTCTCATGGCTATTGTGCCTTTTATAGAAATTATATTGAGTCGTTTTAAACTTACCATTCCTGGTTCCAATTTGCTGATAACGCATTTTCTTTTAATTTCCGCCTTTTTTGCCGCGATGCTTACTACAAAATCAGGCGAGCATATTTCCATTACAGCGGTTCAATTTATCAAGAGTGATAAAATAAAAAAATC
>WQSN01000107.1 GCA_009787835.1 Treponema sp. | reverse complement strand
AGCAATACCGCCAGCCACTTCGGTGACGGGCAGGTATTCGCTGCTCGCGTTCGGGCGGTAAAAGGCGGGGATGGTGACAACGCCGCTTGTTACAGTGCCTTGATCCACACAGTACGCCTTTCCGCCGTCAATGAGGGTGTACTCGAGCCCCGGCGTTCCGGCGCCGTAGTTGGGGGAAGCCGGACTACCGGAAATTTCGTTGGTTGTATCAGGAACCGAAGCAGACGCGGGAGTGCCGACATCAGGAGCCGAAGCCGGCGCAACAGCTCGCGCTGCTGCAGTGTTCACAATCGACATAGACACGCATGTCGTTAGTGACACGACGGCAATTGCGATTATCCATAAAACACCGGCGAAAGTCTTTTTGTCTTTCATATAACCTCACACTTTATTTCAAAATATCGTTTCTATGACGCTTTTCCACAGGTGTATAGAAATTTATATCCGATCATCAGTTCATTTTTAACAAAAAATCATTTAATAAATTCCAATTTAATTTTTCTTTATAAAAGGTAAATAATAAAACGGCTTTTTGATTAAATAATTTATCCCTTTTAGCCTTTTCCATAAATTGCATATTTCTGTTTTCCGTTAGAAAAAACGCTATCATTTCCGATCTATCTTCTTCCTGACCAAGCGTTGAATAATTATTAAGAAAACCGGATAAATTCGGATTGTAAGTTATTGCAGTCCTGTCTTCACCGCCTTGATATGCCAGTTCGCCGCCGCCTCCGCTGCCGCGAAATAATACGCGCCATTGATCCCAATCATACCTATAACTTTTCCAAATATAATATTCAACAAAATGATTAAGCTCGTGATGAAACACATGCTTAAAATAATCATCGCTATAATCATCCCTAATACCCATAAACAATATGCGTTTATGATTGTCAGGTACAGCCGCTCTGAAAGCGCCTTGAAATTTTAAATTTTTTCCAAGGGCGATTGTACGCAAGCCGATTCTGTCAAAAAAACCATCTGGATATTTATTCATCTCCTGAATTAATAAATTTATATAATGCTGCCGTCTATTTGTTTCTAACGGTTCATAAGACGCAAGGTTCCATGTATCGGTATATATTTCAAAACTGATTAAATTTCTAAGCTGCTCCTGATTTACTGAATGCGTTGTGCCGGTGGTTACCGACTGTACTGTCGGCTGTGCCGCAGTATCAACAACAGTACGTAAGCAGCTGCTTCCGATAAAAATAAAAATGATTATAGCAATAATCCAAACCAGTCTGCTGCGTATATTCCCGTTGTTTCTTTTCATATACAATCCCTGCATTATTAAACTAATTTATACTAAAACTCTTAAATAAGACAAAAAGCAATGGGGAAGTCACTCCCCCATTGCCCGCTGTTTTGTTACTTCGATTCAACACCGCCGTAGGCGGTTCGATGTCACCTCAGATTTTAATCCGGTCACTGCCAGTTGTTTGATGCCTTACGGTGTTTCTGGTAACGCTTTGATGCTTCCGGTCTTATTCAATATTGCATCGATAATACCGTCATTATATTCGAATACGACTGTACTAGCAGCACTAGGATTAGGAATATGCACGTCAAATGCCTCGCCATTTCTGATATTGCCGGTAATAGTTCCGCCGTTCATGACAAACTTGGCAGGATCATCGTCGTAAGCGCCGGTTCCTAAAGATACGCCGCCTGCGCCCCATGATGATGTTGATGTGCCATTGGTTAAAGTGTTACCGGTAATGGTTCCGCCGTTCATGGTAAATGTACCTCTGCCAATCCATACACCGGCGCTTCCTGCATTGTTGCTGGTGCCGCGGTCTACCGTATTCCCGCTGATTTCCCCGCCGTCCATAGTGAATGAACCTCCGCCAATTACACTCACAATACGACGATCAGCAGTAGTAGTACTAAATCCGGTGATTTTCGAACCTTCTTTCATTATCAGGTTGCTTCTCTGCCCCACTTCTATTAGGGTGGCTGTCATACCATCTACACCTTTGATGGTAATATTTGCTCCCAGTGTCAGTGAAAAGTAGCCGGTGGAAACAGCGGCACCAAAACTGAAAGCGCCGCCTACGGGTGCGGTTATGATACGTTCCTCACCTAAACCGATAATAGTTAGTTCACGGTTTACCCTGTTCACATGAGCCGTCTTTGCTGTTAATGTAACATCTTGATTTATTACCAGGGTGTACTTGCCGTCATACGCCGTACCGCCGGAAGGATTTGCGGCAGCAAGACGGGTAAAAGCTGCGGCTACGTCATTCGCCGCAACGCCTGTATTAACATACTTGCCCTCTCCGGCTTCCTTATACAGACCTGGGCTTGTCAGTTCTGTAACCGTTCCAGAACCACCGTTGCCGTTACCGTTGCCATTGTTGTTATCGTTATCACAAGACACTGCGCCAAAACTGATAATTGCGATTATGGTTATGAGCCATAATTTCTTTACGTTTTTCATTTTGAAAAACCTTTCTTTACGTTTAATGTTCGTCAACATTTTATATATAAACCCATACGGGCTTATTTCTTTTACCTTAGGGTCTCGGCGCAGTGGCGCCGGTCTTGTTAAATACCGCTCCGATAGCGCCGCCATTGTAATTAAAAATGTTTCTGGGATTATCAGGAATATGCACGTCCATTGGCTGACCGTTTCTGGTATTACCGGTGATGGTTCCGCCGTTCATGTTTAAGGTTATGTCGCTGGCTTGCCCTGACGATTGAAAACCGACACCTCCGCCGTTCCCTCTCGCAGTTGTATCGACCATAGTGTTATTTGTAATGCTACCGCCGTTCATGGTAAATGTAGCGCCGGAACCTAAAAGCACACCGGAGCTTGTTCCAACATTTCCAATGGAAACCGAATTCCCGCTTATTTCCCCTCCATCCATAGTGAATGTGCCGCTGGATACCATCACCGGAGCATGAGTACCGGAAGTAGAATTAAATCCGGTGATTTTTGAACCTGCTTTCATTATCAGGGTGCTGCCTAATGTAACTGAAACAAGGTTAGCTGTCGGTTGAGCCGCACTGCCTTTGATAGTGATATTTTCTCCCAGTGTCAGCAAAATATTGCCGGTGTTAAAACGGAAAGCGCCGGCTGCAGAGCCGGTTATAGTACGTTCCTGACCTATACCGATTATGGTTAATTGGCGGTTAGCTCTTTGCAGATTGTGCTGCGCAGTGAGTGTAACATCCTGATTTATCAATAGGGTGTACGCGCCGTCATAATTCCTGCCGCTTGCGCCTGAGGTATTCTGCAAGTTAAAGCGGGTAATAGCTGCAGCTATGTCGTTTGCCGCAATACCTTCGATGGGTGTGTCTGTGGGCAGAATCGGAGGAGCTTTTAAATACAATCCGGGTTGGAGCTGCGTTCCCTGCGCCGGTGTTGTCGCGGGAGCTGACGCGGCTGGTGTTTTTCTGTTATCCAGTTTGCCGATTGTGCCGCCTGTTATATTGATTGTATTTGCATTAGCAGCAATAAGCACATCTATCGCTTCGTTACGTCTGCTGTTTCCGGTAATTGTACCGCCGTTCATGGTAAAGTTTCCGGCTTGATCTACCATTACGCCGCCTGCGTTACCGTTGGGTGCGTTTGCGGCGACGCTATTTCCTGTAATTCTGCCGCCGTTCATAGTAAAAGCAGCGTCTGAACCTACATATACGGTAGCGTGGGCATAAAAACTAATAGCCTCTCTGGTATTGTTGGAATTCCCGCTGATTTCCCCGCCTTCCATAGTAAAGCCGGAATTTGTACCGGAAACCCGTACCGGATTATCGAGAAAATTACTGCTGGTAAATCCGGTGATTTTCGAACCTTCCTGCATGATCAAGCGTCCTCCCGATATAACGCTTACCGGAATTCCTCTGAGGGTAATGTTTGATCCCAGCGTGAAGCTTGCGTCGGATTCTATCCTAAAAACTCTGGCGCTAGGTGTGCCGGGGGTTATGGTACGCTCGCCGCCCAAACCGATAATGGTTAGGCTGCGGTTTCTCCTTGCCACAGAAAGAGTTCCGGATCCGGTTGTAACATCTTGATTTATCAGCAGGGTATATTGTCCTACGGGTGTTGAAGAAGCGCTAAAGTAAGTAATAGCGGCGGCTATGTCGTTTGCCGCAATGCTCGCGAGAGGTGTGTCTGTGGGCAGAATCGGCGGCGCTTTGAAGTACAATCCGGGCAGGGGCTGCGTTCTGGGCGCAGGGGTCGCTGCCGGTGTTGCTGTCGGGGTTGGCGCAGCTGCTGCGGGAGCCTGCGCTGCTTCAGTCGGAGCCGGCGCAGGGGCAGGAGTCGGCGCGACAGGACGCGCTGTAACAACAACCGGGAATGTCGCTGTTTTCCCCTTGTAGTTAACAGTAATAACTGTGTTACCTTCAACGCTCGAGTCAAAGTCGTCCGCGCTCAGTTGTGAAACCGGTATTTCCGCATCAGGCATACCTTTCCATGTTCCCATCACCTTAATCCCTGTTAATGCGGCAGTATCACCCACATAATAAGAAGCTTTTGTAGGCAGCCTCTCAACGCGGATTCCGATCAGTTCCATTACTTCAGTCTGAAAAGAGCCTCCCACGACGCCGCCAATAATGACAACTACCGTTTGATGACCTATTATATCTCTGTCATAACGCAGCGATCCTGCGCTGGTTAGCTTGCGGTCTCCGTTTTTGAATATGGCGAAAACTTTAACTTCGGAATTTCTTATGCCCAGATACTGCATGGACTTCTCCGGTCCTTGCAGCGTGTCCCATTCCACCTCCACAATCGTCATAGACGCGCAAGCCGTTAGCGTAAACAAGATTGCCGCAACAATGGCAATAATCCTTACAATTTTTAAAACATACTTCATTTATGAAAAACCTCTCTTTACGTTTTCGTATCCTTAGGATATGTGTTCGCCAACATTTCATATAAACCTATACGGGCTTATTTTATATAATTAAAAAAAAACGGGTTATTTAATTGACCGTTTAATATTCTCACTTATTTTTATAAAAATATAACATTTTTACGTACAAAGATACAATCCATTATATGCAAAAAAGTTACATTTTTATGCTTTTTTTACAAATCTGCTAACGGTCTTTCGGCACACCCCGAATCTTCGGGCAATCTCAATTTTTGACACCATCGTCCTTCGTGCGCTGCGCCGTTGCCTTTTCAAACGGTCGATTAAATGTCTCGCTTTTTTGATAAATTGCAGTTCGTTTTAAACGGAACGCTTTATTAGGTCGTCTTGTAAAGATTTTTCATTCATGATAAATTTGACCTTCACATCAGGAGAGATGACCGAGCGGCCGAAGGTGTACGATTGGAAGTCGTATGTACCCGGAAGGGTACCGAGGGTTC
>WQSN01000106.1 GCA_009787835.1 Treponema sp. | reverse complement strand
ATTTGATATAATAACATCAAGGAGATAATCATGGAAGCCTTGAAGAAAAATCCCGCATGGAAAGGCCGGCGCGGGCCTGTGGTACTGGTAATTATGGACGGCGTAGGTTACGGACATTTTAAAGAAGGAGACGCTGTCGCAGATTCCAAGATGTACAATCTGACGGCGTTAACGGCTAAAAGCCCCAACACAAAACTAAAAGCGCATGGAAAGGCTGTCGGACTGCCGTCCGATGAGGATATGGGCAACAGCGAAGTCGGCCATAACGCGATGGGCTGCGGGCGGGTATTTAATCAGGGCGCGGCTCTTGTTTCAAAATCCATTGAAACCGGCGCGATGTTTGAAGGCACGGCATGGAAAGAAATTGTCAGCAATGTAAAAAACGGATCCATTACAGCAGGGCGCGCCCCTACCCTTCACTTTTTAGGGCTTTTTTCAGACGGCAATGTTCACAGCCATCTTGATCATTTAAAAGCGATGATCTCTCATGCAAAGAAAGAAGGAGTTAAACGCGTGCGGATTCATACGCTGTTTGACGGACGCGATGTGGGAGAAACAAGCGCCCTTGAATATATCGATCCTTTTGAAGAATTTTTAAAATCGTTATGCGATAATAATTTTGACGTAAAAATCGGCTCGGGCGGCGGGCGCATGTGGATTACAATGGATCGCTACGGCGCGGACTGGTCGATGGTAGACCGCGGCTGGCAGACTCATGTACTGGGAACGGCCCGTCAATTCGCCTCAGCGCGGGAAGCGGTAGAAACTTACCGCAAAGAAATTCCCGGCATTATTGATCAGAACTTAAAAGAATTTGTAATAACCGAAGGGGGAAAACCTATCGGAACAATAGAAGACGGAGATTCTGTCATTTACTTCAACTTCCGCGGAGACAGGGCATTGGAAATAACAGCCGCTTTTGAAGAGGATAATTTTGATAAATTTGACAGGAAACGCCGCCCCAAAGTCTGTTATTCGGGAATGATGGAATATGACGGAGACCTTCATGTTCCCAAACGCTACCTTGTAAGTCCGCCTTCAATTGACCGCACCATGGGTGAATATCTTGCGGCAAGCGGCGTGCGGACGCTCGCAATTTCCGAGACACAGAAGTACGGGCATGTCACTTACTTTTTCAACGGCAACCGCACAGGCAAGTTCGATGATAAGCTGGAAGACTATGTTGAAATAAAAAGCGATGTTATCCCCTTTGAACAACGCCCGTGGATGAAATGCGCAGAAATCACCGATCATGTAACCGAGGCAATCGGCTGCGGTAAGTATGACTTTATCAGGCTCAATTATCCGAACGGAGACATGGTAGGACACACCGGAGTCTACCAGGCAGTGGTTTGTTCAATGGAAAGCATGGACATTCAGTTAGGCAGATTGGTGAAAGCCGTGGACGCAGCGGGCGCTGTTATGGTGATAACAGCCGATCACGGCAACAGCGACGATATGTTTGAACATGAAAATAAAACAGGCGCAGTTTCCCTAAAAGCGGACGGCACGCCAAAATCCAAAACAAGCCATAGCTTGAATCCTGTGCCATGCATCATCTACGATCCTGAATACAAGGGTGAATATCTAAATGAACCGAAAACAGCCAGCCTGAATGAAGGTTTAGGAATCAGTTCTATCGCATCGACATGTATGCAATTGTTAGGCTGCATTCCACCCGAAGATTACGACAGGTCTGTTTTAAAGATGTAAGTTTGATTTATTGACCGGTTCCGCAATATCGTTTATTCTTGTTATATGACAGGAACAACCGGAAATTTAGCTCTAAATAAACATTACACCTATGCTGATTATAAGGACTGGGAGTTAGCGGAAGGCGAACGATATGAATTAATTTATGGCGAAGTTTACGCAATGTCTGCGCCGAATATTTATCATCAGTCAATCCAAATGGAAATATGCAGGCAAATCGCCAACTACCTTATCGGGAAGCCCTGTAAAGTTTACCCTGCCCCTTTTGATGTAAGGCTTTATTATGCGGAAGACAAAAGCGATGATACTGTTGTTCAGCCTGATATCAGCATCATCTGTGACAAAAAAAAACGCGGCCTTGAAGGATGCAGGGGAGCGCCTGATTTTATAGCGGAGATTCTGTCTCCATCGAATACTGCTATCGAAATGGAAAGAAAATTCCATCTTTACCGCGAAGCGGGAGTGCGCGAATACTGGGTAATAAATCCCGAACATAAATACTTAAGCGTTTATAATTTTAAGGATAACGCAATATTCCCCCAAACATACCGCTCAACAGAAACCGCTAGAGTGAATATTTTCCCCGATTTGGAAATTGATCTTGAACTGGTATTCTCAGAAGAGTAAATATCATCCATTGACAAAAAAAATTTATTTTTGTAATGTTTCACTTAATTGACAGATTCCCCTGCCGGGCAATAGCGCAGTTGGTTTAGCGTACAAGTCTGGGGGACTTGGGGTCGGCGGTTCAAATCCGCCTTGCCCGACAGGGGAATTTAAATTTTTCAGGGATTTTCTACAATAGGTTCAAATTGAGGATTTCTAAGCTGTAAAACCGCGCGGCTCTGCCATTCGCCTGCCTGCGGCTGGGAACCAAGAAATTCCCAAATACTGCGCGCAATAGATGGAGATTTCTTGTAAAGGCTGGCGCCCAAATAATAAGCGGTTTTATAATACTCAACTTCTTCAATATAAGATGCAAGAATCGTATTTTTGCCAATAGCCCGGGAAAGTTCCGTTAAATTACGCGCCTGATTTTCCCGGTTTTCATTGAGAGTAGTAAATCTGAAATCAAATTGATGGCGCACCAATTCTTCGATAATAACAGTATTCTGAATAAGGAAAGCGTACATCAGATGCTGCTGCGCGGTATCACGGCCTGTAACAGCGTAGAAAAAACCTAAACGCCTGTGCGCTTCTTCAACAGCGGCATTATTATATCTGTACAATTCCAGGAATCTGTTAATCCCTTCATTCTCAAGCGTGCGTGTCATGGCCTGACTCGCGAAAGAAGCGGAAGCCAAATTATATGACACAGACACTGAGTTTAGCCCGCCCGTGTTTACAGGAACGGCATTCCTTGCGTCTGCCCAAAGCGTATCATGCTCATCTATTATTGAATTCAGCACCCTTTGCATTTCATTGTAATCCTGTCTGACAAGAAGAATACCGGCTATTTTATACTGCAGCTCTGTTCCGAAACCCTGATTTTCAAATAACTCCCGCATCGCATAGGTTTTGCGGTATTGCGCCAGAGCCAGAGATAATTCGCCTTCGACCCTGTAAACCTCTCCTATCCAGTACTCAGCTTCAGGGTAATCTTTTAATTTACCGATAGCGCCCAGCGCCGCCAGGGCGGAATTGTTAAGGCTCTGCCTGCTGACGCGATAATAGAGTTCGTCTAAAGCGGCTGACACGGCTGTATAATATCTATCGCGCGTAAATTGATCTATAATGTCAAGTGAATCGCCTATAACACGGGCTTCTCTGGTTGAAAGAAAGTTAATTAAATCCCGTTCCATTTTCTCATACATGGAGCGTCTGTCCCGCCGCGCGTCTTCAAACAGCATTAAAGCGTTTCCGTATTCGCCTGAGCGAAATTTTTGCTTGCCATACTCCAGCGAAAGCCATGGCGGTATTGCGGATTGAGCGAAGGCGGGAGATGAGAAAGATAATAAAATTATCAGGGAAAAAAATTTACGCGCGAATTTCAATTTTCCGCCTTTGAACATACCTTATTCAGTTCCTCTTCAAATGCTGCGTCCGCCTGATCTGAAGTAATGGTTTTAATAACCTTACCAGATTTAAAAATCAGCACTTTATTCCCCGCTCCTGTAATGCCTAAATCGGCGTGTTTTGCTTCCTGCAGACCATTTACCTCGCAGCCCATAATTGCTATAGTAATGTCCTTGTCAAGAGCATACAATCTCGGCATCCATTTGGCTGTAAATGAATGAGTGTCAAAACCGTGTCTGCCGCAGCGCGGACAGGAAACAATTTTTACTCCGCTGCATTTCAGCCTTTTATTATCGGAGGTAATTTCCGCAGCTGCTCTTAATATTTCCTTGCCCGCGATTACCTCATCTTCCATGGAACCGGAAAGCGAAACCCTTATTGTATTGCCAATTCCTTCCGCTAAAAGGGTGATAAGGGCCGCAGTATTCCTGACTGTCCCGGATATCAATGGACCTGCTTCAGTGACTCCAAGATGAATGGGAGATTGAATCCGGCCGGCAAGAATCCTGTTTGCCTTTATAGTATCGGCAATTGTGCTTGTCTTCATTGATATAACATGCTTGTTATAGCCAAATTTTTCTAAAACAGCCAGTTCTCTTTCTGCCGTCTGAACCAAGGCTTCTGATGTATCCAGGCCTTCTTCAACTTTTTTGCGTATATCGGCTGGCAGGCTTCCTGAGTTTATCCCGATACGTATGGGAATATCATGTTTTGCGGCTTTTTCCAAAATAACAAGGGTTTTGTCTTTACCGCCAATATTGCCGGGATTGATACGCAGTTTAGCAATTGGGAAATCAAGACAGCGAAGGGCGATTTTGTAATCAAAGTGAACATCAGCGACAAGAGGCATGGAAACCATTTGCGCAAGGCGACCAACAATATCTGCGGACTGAATATCGGGAATGGCAACACGTAAAAGACTGCATCCCAGTTCACCAAGAAGTTCAATTCGCGTGACAGCCTCATCAAGATTAGAAAAATTAAGGCGATCTTTCCACATAGTCTGGATAACCACGGGAAAACCGCCCCCAATACTAACAGAACGAATATGAGAGAAACCGCCAATCTTTACTGTATTTGTAGTTTTTTCCAGTATCAACTTGCGAACATCATAGTTAATACCATGACGAATAGAGCTATTGTTTCAACAATACCAATAACCATCATGTAATTACCTAGACCCTGACCGGTTTCAGCGTAAGCATCCGAAGCGCTCGCGCCGCACATTGCCTGTGTAAAAGCGGCAGCGCCGATACCAAGCCCGCCGAATATACCAAGACCCAATAATTGAGGACCTCCCAATGACGAACCTGCAAGAGTATTCATCAGAATATAGCCATAAATTACGTTAGTAATAGGTAAACCCGCGAATGCTACCAAAATGAACGGTACAGGTTTATTTTGAATAAAACATTTCTTCCATGCTCCGATAGTAGCTACTCCGACAACACCGGCTCCCAGCGCTGCACCAAATGCTGAAAGTCCAAAACTGGCTCTAATTCCCAATTCACCTAAAAATCCTACATCCATGATTATCTCCTTATCTTCATTGCTTTTGCCTGACTGCAAAAGGTTTATATGAATAACCGGACCATTCCATTCCAAGATGATTTCCGGCAAATTCCAAAAGGTTAAGACGCACTCCATGAACAAT
>WQSN01000105.1 GCA_009787835.1 Treponema sp. | reverse complement strand
TATTAAAGCCAGTTTAATCCATGCAATTATTTTATCGATAATTTTTGTTATATCGTGCTGCGAAGTATCATCGATTAGCAAAAATATAAAAGCGAATTTACCTGAGTCGTTGACGCAGGTTGTAAGCAATTCTACGTCAATGATAGATTCACTTAAGGATTCCACCGCATCGGCGATTGACAGCGTTGTTAACGAAGTAAGAGCGCTGCCGTCCATTATCGTGGTTCCAAGGCAGCAGCAGCCGGGAAGAGCCGAACCTGCTCCTCCTCCCAAGCCGGGGCCGCAGCCGAAAATTACAGATAATCTTGAAATAAGAAACGCGATACTGGCAAGCGCGAACAGGTACCGCGGCGCNAGATATCAATTGGGCGCNCAGAATCCTCCTTCAAGGTTTGACTGCTCGGGATTAATTGTTCAGGCNTATTATGAAGCGACAGGCATTGTCATTCCTAGAACCTCGGCAATGATGTGGGCGATGGGAAGAAGGGTGAACCGCGAATCGGTGCAGCCGGGAGATATTATTGTTTTTGGAAGAGGTTCGCCGTCCCATGTCGCCATATACCACGACGGAACAAATATGCTCCATGCCGCATCCGCCGGCAGGCAGACAGGCGTAATTCTGTCAAGACAGGATGAAAATTACTGGGCTCAGAGATTTATGGGTTATGTGACATTTGTTGACACGCCCATTAATATTACAAGAAGCGCGGCGAATCAGATAGCGTCCAGCGAATTTCCTGTAGAGCTTACAAACAGTCCGCAAACGGGAGGAGATCCCCTGCCGGCTCTGGTTAACACAGGCATAAACGTTATTATGTACAACGACACAGGCGCCAACGGCAATTTTGATGTTTATTTTTACAGATCGGGAACTTCCAGAACAAGCGGCGAGAGCGACAGGGTACAAATCAGAAGCGGAGAAGCCAAGGCAGGCAAAGTATTTGTCGGCACACAAACAGGCCGCTATGATCTTACAATTGTAAACCGTGAAGGGAATGTTCTGTTCGAGCAGACATTTTCGTTTGAGGAATAGTGATCTAATATTTTAACCGCGAACCACACAGGCAGCACGATATGGAAGAATATTGCCGCGAACCACACTAACCTCACGAACCTGTGGTTTGATGACTTATCCTTAATCATTAATATTCCTGATAGTTATCAATTATNTCTAGAATATTAAAATAAATATCGAATCAAAAGTTCGTGTGGTTAGTGTGGTTCGCGGCTGTAATTTTTATTAATCTCGTTACAAAGTAATATATTATCTTGCTTCCGCTTGAGTGTATGTAACTCCCGAAGCATTACGGACGATGCGGAAGCCAACTATACTGCTCCGGTTAGCTGGAGTGTCGCCTTCCCTGAGCGCTGAACGGGTATATTCAATTTCGGAAAACCAGCAGCCGCCGCGTAATACACGATGAGAAGACACAGACGCGCCTGCCGGATTTGTCTGCGCTCCTGTTAGGTATGCTCCATGCCAGTCCCAGCACCATTCAGCTACATTACCATGCATATCATGTAATCCGTATTGATTCGCTGCGTAATTACCTACGGATGTTGTTCCTTGTAGTGTATTATTAAAATTCGCCTGATTCGTTGTTATATTAGCTCCCGTATTATACGCTGTTGTTGTTCCTCCGCGGCAGGCATATTCCCATTCCGCTTCCGTAGGAAGTCTATACCCGCCGGCATTCCTGTTCCATGTTACATTCGTTCTGCTTATTGTATAAACCGGAGTTAATCCTTCCTGTGTACTTAACCAGTTACAATACTGTATAGCATCATTCCAGCTAACAAGAACTACCGGGTGATTATCTGTCTGTGTAAAATTCGGATTCCTCCAGTCCGCGTTAGACCGCCTAACCCACTGGCTGCCTGTCCAAATATCGCCGCCGTCACCTCTTTCCGCTTCTGTCCGGTATCTGTTTGCGGTTACAAACCTGCGAAACTCCCCTACCGTTACCGGATTTACTCTCATGACGAATGAACTAACGGTAACCTGCCTCTGTGTTTCAAATCCTTGACGCCCTGCTTCATTCGCAGGACTTCCCATCAGAAATGTTCCGCCTTGTATTTGTACAAATCCTGAAGGAGCAGTTGTTGCCGCAGACGGCTGTACAACCGCTGGCGCGGGAGTTGGTGTAACAGAAGGCTGAGCGGCCGGTCTTGTTCCTAAATACCCAAGCTCATAAAATTGATTATAAATCTCTGGACGCTGCTGGTTATTGCTGGCGCGCGCTACATCGCCGTTTGTGCGGCGGAAGACTTCGTTTACTTCAATGCCGGGCGTTCTAAGATGGTTAAGAAAGTGCTGCGTAAAAAGTCCGTTTCTGCCGGTTCCGTCCGCGGCTGTTGAACCTGCGCTGGTCGCGAAAACAATGATGCTGTCCGCNGGACGCTGGCTCATCACTGCGAGGCCTCTTGTGCCGGAACGCCTCCAGCTATACGGATTATCACGGCAGGCATCGAGNACAACCACGTTTAATTCATTTCCNGCATCGTTTAATTCGTCAAGAACAAGCTGCACNGAAACCGCCATCTGACGGAGAAAATTTTCNGTTTGAATATTGGCATCTACAGGGATTAAAAAATTCTCGCCGTTAGACTGTACNCCGTGCCCCGCGTAAAAGAAAAAACCGTAACTGTTTCTGGAAGCNGCAAGACGGGTTTTTAACCTTACAACNGCGTTAAACATCTGTTCCTGAGAGGCGTTTGAAAGAATATCCACTGTCCAGCCTAACTCCCGCAGCGCACCCGCGACATCACCGGCGTCATTTACGGGATTATTAAGAGGCGTAGTATACCTGTAAGCGCCGTTCCCAATTATCAAAGCATATTTTTGTTGAGCGAAAACAGACGAACCGATAAGTAAAATGACAGCAAAAAACAAGAATTTTTTCATAAATCCCCCAAGATATATATTAATATACAGCAAAAAAACGATATTAACAAGAATTTAGTACCCGGATGGGAACATAATAGGGATTTAACCGCATGGTACATTCACTCGACAGACCCCGAATTTCCGCCGATAATCATATTATATGAACGCTCTTTTAGTTTTATACAGCGGAAATCTTTCAAGCTATGCGCGGGAACCGCTTTCTAACGGAAAAAATGCTTTGCAATTATGCGTTGAGCGGGGAACATCCTTTCCCGGCGTTAATAAAACTGTGCTTCTAACCCCATCGGACGGTGATTTTTCCGGTTTAAATGGTATTCAAGTTGAACAAAGTGATTCATGGACAAAGAGAAGCGTACTGCAAAGAATATCGGAGCTTCAGGAAGGATTTAACTGCATTTATTTCGCGTACGCTGACTGCCCGTTCCTTGATCCATCTCTCGCAGGGGTAATAGCGGAAAGGCACATCCGTTACGCGGCGGAATATTCCTATGCCGACGGCTGGCCTTACGGTCTTGCTCCTGAAATACTCTCTCCCGGGACAGCGGGTATTCTGGTAAAAATTCTCGGTGAAGACGGTCCCGTGGAAAGGGATATGCTGTTTTCAGTTATTCAAAAGGATATAAACGCCTTTGATATCGAAACTGAAATTTCATCTGTTGACCTCCGCTGCCACAGGCTCAATTTTTGTGCTGATTCAAAACGAAATCTTCTTCTTTTAAACAATTTCTTAAAAGCATCAGGCGGAAAAATTCCTTCCGCTTCTGATGCCGAAAATATTATCGAAAATAATTCAGAGATTTTAAAAACCCTTCCTTCATTTTTCCCCATTCAGGTTTACGGAGGCTGTCCCCAAAAATGCGCCATATGCCCGTACCCGCTGTTTACAGACGCTCTTGGCAGAAATGATTATATGGAAAAAAGAAAATTTGAATCAATTCTTGATAAAATTGTTTTATTTTCAAATGACGCAGTTATCGATCTGTCTATGTGGGGAGAACTGAGTTTACACCCGCAGAAATTGGAATTAATAGAAGCTGTACTTTCGCGTAACACGCTTTCCCTTGTTATCGAAACGTCGGGAATAGGCTGGAAAACAGAAGAACTGGAAAAGTGCGCGGGTCTTTGCGCTCAATACGCGCAAAACAGGAACACGCCTTTCCCTTCCCTGTCATGGATTGTNTCTCTTGACACGATTGATCAAACGCGTTACGCGACTATCCGCGGCGCAGGTTACGCGGAAGCATCGGCCTGTGTGAATAAACTTTTTTCCATCTTTCCAAAGGATTGTTATGTGCAGGCTGTCCGTATTAAAGGCGGTGAAGATGACACGGAAAAATTTTACCGTCATTTTAAAGATGCCTCCCCCTGCGGAGAAAAAAATATAATTATCCAAAAATACGACGATTTTTGCGGCAGCATGGAAAAAAAGCAGGCTTCCGATATCTCGCCCGTTATCCGCAAGAGCTGCTGGCACATAATGAGGGATCTTCCCATTTTGATAAACGGTTCTGTACCTTTGTGCAGAGAAGACATGACGGTTTTCAATGACGGAAAAGACCGCATCCTTGGTAATATTTTTTCCGATTCACTTGAAACTATATGGCAAAACGGGCAAAATTATTACAGGGAACACTGTAATAAAAGTTACCCGGGGATTTGCGCAAATTGCGATGAATACTATACCTTCAATTTTTAATGAAAGAATTCCGACGTATACCGCGGTAGGCGGCAGGGAAAGATCTTCCTGCGGCATTTCCGCTGTTATTCTCAACCGTCATGGATTTCCCCGGAGATCATTTTTTCAGGAACTTGAAAAAACCGGATTTGACAATGTTATTTCTGTTGAATCCCGCGCTCCAAATTACAACATTGAAGATCTGGCAAGGCGTTATCCGTTTATACGTTTCATTCTTCCCGAAAACGAAATAAGCCTTGGCGAACAAATAAATATCGCCGCATCAGAAATTGATAATCCTCTTTTCTTTGTTATGCGAAGCGATATGAAAATAATCGCAGGCGGATATGCGGGCAGGATGGCGGAGAGATTAAGCGTAAAAGCGGATATCGAAGAAAAAAATGAACACACGGAAAAAGACGATAAAGCTGATGCCGCATCCGATAAAAAAACTGTCTATAAAAGACTTTGCACGGTTCCTGTAATTATCAATTCTAATTATGAAGCGCTGCGCTCTCTTGTAATTCCGATGACTTACAAGAAAAAAATGCGGACAATTTTTATGGAACCTCAAAAGGAAGGAGATTTAACCCTTTATCCGTTTGAGGGAATCGGTATTTACGACAGGCGGCGTTTTATCGGCATCGGCGGATTTGATACAACATTGCGGCACATTCATTGGCAGTTGATGGATTTTGGTTTCCGCGCTCATCTTTGGGGAGAAGAAATCGCGCTCAATCTTCAGGTTAAACTTTTATATGACGGGGAAATTCCCGGCGTTGATTATTCAGTTGATACATACTACAGGCATTTTTAT
>WQSN01000104.1 GCA_009787835.1 Treponema sp. | reverse complement strand
AAATTTGACATCCGTATTATTTTTTACTATATTTTAAATGTGGCCCTTAACCCACCATAATGGCAGCCTATAGGCTGACCTTGCGGAAAGATCGGAATGGGTGATCATCCAGGGCGCTTGACCCTTTTAGGGCTGGCGCCGTTTTTTTTGCCATTGAAGGCGTGCTGAAGAAAGGCGCGGGGTGTCAGGTACTCAAACCATTTAGCGTACAATGTCGCGTAACGGCACTAGATGCAGGGTGGTTAATAACAATGTAATCATGGCAAGCTAGGGGACTGGGGGCTGGCGAAACCTATGCGGCCTCATAACTATGTAATCACAGTAAGCTAAGGGGGTTCGGGATCGAAAAATATTTGCAAGAACCCGCCTCCGAGCCCTGACCGCTAAAACCTTTTTATTAATCATTTATAAATGTTATTTGAAAGATATTAGCGGTCAGGTCTCTACAGCGGAGAATTGCAAAGATTATTTTCCGATCCCGAACCCCCTTAGCTTACCGCGGTTATATTGTTATTTAAAGAGATTTAACGATCCCTCTGACATCAGTACTTGCCATGCGAGTTTTATTATTCATATGGTTTTGCACATACATTGGATGCGGTCAATGGAGTTTGTTTCTAAAAAGGTTTTTATTACACAGCAAAGACAAGGCATTAATAATCATGCTGCCCGCTTGATTACAATACACGCATGGCAAGCCAGAGGACTGGGGGCTGGTGAAACCATTTATGCCGTTCCCTGCCGGAGAGACTGCGAAGCTGGCTCGTAGGCAGACTCTTAGCATAGGTTTCAGCAGCTCCCAGTCCTCCGGCTTGCCATATTTGTACTGTTATCTATCTGTACACACTTATACTGACAGGGAGCTTTTTTTCGTTAATTGTTCTTTCATGAATTAATATCCTTCCTCCTAATTCCTGATCAAATAATTTTAATTATTTTCTTGACAGGAAAGTAAGAAAAAGGTATATTATAGATATCTGCGAACAGACCTTGGTCTGACAGATCGCCACTGAATGAGGGAGGCGTTGTACCCTCATTTCCCGAACCCGATCTTGCCTTTGCGAGATCGGGTGATTTTTTATGTCCCTATTATTGACCGTAATTCATTATAAGTCCATGAATGCAATTCGCTGGTTGTTTCAAAAAAACAGATGAATTTACCTTCATCAAAACGGTTTTTTAATACCCCTGCTATCTGAGCTTTTACGCTTCCTATTGAAAAGTCTGACAATAGCCGTATAAAAACAGAATGACTTTTGGCAACTTTACAATCTTTTAATAAGATTGCTCCTTGTTTATAACCTTTCTTAAATTTTCCACCCAATGTTGCCCTGCCGCCTGATATTGTTTTCATTTCTACTACTTCGCCGTCTAATACAAGATCGGCAGTTTTACTTCCTATTTCGCCCTTTATATATTTGTCCGGCAGGAAATATGCTATGCTTCCCCTGCTGGTTAATATCCGTACTTGCGCCATTTCTTTTTGCCATTTTTCGGGTTCTCTTTTTTCTTGCGAAAGACGGCTTTGAGCTACCCAAATGTTAGGTTCTGTACAGATCCATTCTTCGTTAGGAAACAAGGTTTTTGTAAGTTCAAGGGATTTTCCCTTATTTTTGACTTGTTGCTCAACAGTAATTGGTGTCATTAATAATTAGGATAACAGATTACTCGGTTGTTGGGGAGTGGGGAAAGGTGATTGTCTGGTGTCAGGCACTCAAACCATCTAGCGTACCATGTCGCGTAACGGCACTAGATGCAGGGTGGCTAATATCAATATAGTCATGGCAAGCTAGGGGACTGGGGGCTGGCAAAACCTATGCGGCCTTATAACTATGCAATCACAGTAAGCTAAGGGGGTTCGGGATCGAAAAATATTTGCAAGAACCCGCCTCCGAGCCCTGACCGCTAAAACTATTTTAATAATCCTTTATAAATATTATTTGAAAAATTTTAGCGGTCAGGTCTCTACAGCGGAGAATTGCAAAGATTATTTTCCGATCCCGAACCCCCTTAGCTTACCGCGGTTATATTGTTATTTAAAGAGATTTTACGATCCCTCAGCCATCATGTACTTGCCATGCGTGATTTATTATTCATATGGTTTTGCACATACATTGGATGCGGTCAATGGAGCTTGTTTCTTAAAAGGTTTTTATTACACAGCAAAGACAAGGCATTAATAATTATGCTGCCCGCTTGATTACAATACACGCATGGCAAGCCGGAGGATTGGGGGCTGGTGAAACCATTTATGCCGTTCCCTGCCGGAGAGACTGCGAAGCTGGCTCGTAGGCAGACTCTTAGCATAGGTTTCGCCAGCTCCCAGTCCTCCGGCTTGCCATGTTTGTACTGTTATCTGATCTGCACACTAACTGATTGAGTTTCATGTAAATCGTAGGCAGACTCTTAGCATAGGTTTCGCCAGCTCCCAATCCTCCGGCTTGCCATGTTCGTATGGTAGAAACATTATCAAAATATAGCCGCGATAAACTTATCAATTTCCTCATCGCTGGTTGCCCATGAACAGACAAGGCGGATTACAGAATGGCTGTCATCAACTTTTTCCCATACATGAAACTTGTAATCTTTTTGAAGCCTTGCGATTATTTCATTCGGCAGAACGGGGAAGATCATGTTGACAGGCGAATCGGAGTACATTCTATAACCTTTTTCTACAAGCGCTTTCTTCATTTTCTGCGCTGCCGCGGTTGAATGTTTCGCTAGATCAAAAAATAAATCGTCTGTAAAAAGCGTTTTAAAGCAGCTTCCGATAAGAGCGCCTTTTGCAAGTAACGCGCCGTCTTGTTTCAGGTAGTAGCGGAAATTTTCGTTTAACTTTTTATTTATTATGCACAGGGCTTCACCTAACGGGCTTCCGTTCTTGGTGCCGCCGATGTAAAAAGCGTCGCAGAGATTAGCCATATCCTGCGGTTTTATATCCATGCCGTTACTCGCAAGAGCGGCGCCGAGGCGCGCGCCGTCTATAAACAGATAAAGATTTAATTTTTTGCAAGTTTTATAAAGATTTTCCAGTTCCTGCTTTTTATAAACGGTGCCAATTTCAGTCGCCTGAGAGATATAAACAAGTTTTGGCTTTACCATATGTTCATCGGTATGAGCGTAATATATTTTTTCAATATCCGAAGGAATGAGTTTTCCGTCCTTATTCGGGATAACGCAGATTTTATTCCCGTTACTTTCAACAGCGCCTGTCTCGTGAACGCAGATGTGGCCTGTGTCGGCGGCGATCACAGCTTCTATCGAGGACAAGGCGCAATGGGTTAGAATCTTGTTTGTTTGTGTGCCGCCGCTGATAAAGTGAATGTCAGCATCATTTTTATCAAGAGCGAAGCGTTGTCTGATAAAATTTTTCGCGTCTTCGCTGATGCTGTCTAAACCATATCCGTCAAATTGGGTTCTTGATATCTTCAGCAGATCGCTTAAGATCTTTTCATGCCCCGTCTCGGAATAATCATCTTTAAATGAATACATATTATATCCTCAATATTATAAATCCATCAACGCGGTGAATTATAAACCGTATTGATTTTTATCTCAATATATAAGAATGATAACATTTTCAATGTTGAATCATTGACAAAGCTGTTAAAATACCTGAAAATGGAATATCTTTAATAAAACCTAACAGGTTGAGGAGGAATCAATGAAGTTAGTAAAGAGATTGGTACTGTTGGCTGTTGTCGGTTTACTCGCGGCAGGGTCGCTGATGGCAGGAGGCGGACGCCAGCGTCAGCCGGCGGCAAGCGCAGCCAATGAGCCGTTCCAGGGAAAAATCGCTATTATTACAAACACAGTTTCCCAGAACGAGGAAGAATTCCGTTCGGCGGAACAGCTTGTAGCAAAATATGGAGCAAATAAAATTGTCCACGTTACATGGCCGGACAACTTCATGGCGGAACAGGAGCAGATGGTAACCACTGTAGCGAGATTGGCCGCTGACAGGGAAATCAGAGCGCTTATTATTAATCAGGCTGTCCCGGGAACAAACCCCGCGGTGGACAGGCTGCTTGAATCAAGAAATGATATTTTCATTGTTTATTGCAATCCGCAGGAAAATCCGCCCGATGTTTCAAGAAGGGCGAATCTCATTCTTAATACAAACGATCTCGCGAGGGGCCCGGCAATCGCAAGACAGGCGCAGACGCAGGGAGCNAGAGTTTTTGTTCACTACTCATTCCCAAGNCATATGTCAAACGTACTGCTCGCAGGACGCAGGGACGCAATCAGGGAAACATGCCAGAGGCTTGGCATCCAATTTGTTGACGCTACAGCGCCGGATCCNACAGGCGACGGCGGACTGCCGGCTACACANCAGTTCATCCTTGAAGATGTTCCCAGAATGATTGCAAGGTANGGCGATAATACGGCTTTCTTCGCGACCAACTGCGGTATGCAGATACCTCTTATCAGCCGCGTTGTTGAAGGCCACGCGATTTATCCCGAACCCTGCTGTCCNTCTCCGACNCACGGATTCCCCTCGGCTCTCGGTATTGAAACCGAACCCGGTCAGACTGATGTTATCAANTACATGATCAGGGANACAAGAAGAATCGCGGCNGCGAATAACATGACAGGAAGGCTCTCGACATGGCCGGCTCCGGCTTCAATGACATGGACAAACGCGGGCGCTGAATACGCTGTCAAATGGATCAGGGGCGAAGTACCCAGAACCGGCATTGACGAAAGCGTTCTCGCGCAGTGCGTGAGCAATTACATCAGGGAATTTACAGGCGCGAATGTAACCGCTGATATGGCGAATTATACCGACGCAAGCACAGGCGTCACATACAACAACTACAAACTGCTTATTATGGGGCATCTTGTTTTCTAACAACAGATGACGAATAACTAATGACCAATGCGGAATGACGAACGAAAGTTCTTAAGTTCCGCATTAGTCATTTAAAAACTGGATTATCTGAATGAGTCAGAATCTTTTAAGTTTTAAAAACGTAACAAAGAACTATTCGGGAAATGTTGTCTTAAATAACGTGAGTTTTGACATCAAGGCCGGAGAGATACACGCGCTTGTAGGCGAGAACGGCGCCGGTAAATCGACTCTTATGAATATTTTATTCGGGATGTCCGTTATTCACAGCACAGGCGGGTTCGGCGGCGAGATGTTACTCGACGATAAACCTGTAAATATTAAATCGCCTTTTCATGCGATGGAATTCGGGATCGGCATGGTTCATCAGGAGTTTATGCTGATACCCGGTTTTACTATAACCGAAAATATAAAAATAAACCGCGAAATTATATATGAAAATCCGTTTAATCTGATTCTTGGAAAAATATTCGGGAAACGTTTCAGATTGCTGGATTTTAAAACGATGAATAAAGATGCCAGAAGAGCGCTTGATACGCTTGAGATGGGCATTGAAGAATATACGATGGTACAGGGGCTGCCTGTAGGCCATAT
>WQSN01000103.1 GCA_009787835.1 Treponema sp. | reverse complement strand
CTTTTTCGGGACATGATTCATATACTCCCAATCAGGGAAACCCATTTTATATCACAGGAGCGTTATCGCTTCTTGACGCGCCCGGTGAATATTATTTTGATTCTAAGACTAATATGTTATATTTTTATCCGCCGTGGAACGGAAGTCCTGACAGCCGCATCCTAACCTTAAGAGGTAAAATTGATACGGCTATTCACGCGGAAAATACGTCTTTTGTAAACATTAAAAACATTACTGTTTACGGCGGCGGAATATTAATGAAAAATACCAGAAACTGCGTACTGGAAAATTGCAAAGTTAATTACGCTGAACATTTTTATTTAAACGGGATTTACGGTTTTAGTTCATGGACAAGAGCGGACAGAATGGTTGTATCAGGCTTTAACAACCGCATACAAAGATGCGAATTCGGTCCGACAGCCGGAGACGGAATTGTCCTTGAAGGCGATGATAATATTTTTACCAATAATATCGTTCATAATACAAGCTATACAGGTTTTCCTTATCAGGGAATAGCGGTTAGAAAATCCAAAAGACTTGAAATTTCGCATAACACTATTATAAATTCCGCGCATTCTCATATTCGTTTTACAGAGATGGGCGCTTCTCCGGCAGCGGAAAATTCAAGTGTCGACTATGAACGCTGTATAATCCGCAATAATTACTTTGAGAATCATTCAACATTAAGCAGTGACGGCGGCGCTTTTTACGCATGGGGTTCAGACGGCGGAGGCACAGAAATTTACAATAATTTTGTCGTATGCGGAAATAAAAATAATCAGGGAGCTTTTGACAAACTCCGTTATGGGCTTTATACGGACAATTATACTTCAAATTACATTGTACGCAATAATATTGTGATCGGCGGTACGAAAGGTTTAACAATGAATTTAACTAGTAAGGGTGTAAGATTTATTAATAACACGGTGGTTGGCGCTGATGATGGTATTTCAATGGGCGGTTATCCGATTGATAACGCCGATGCAGGCACATCTTTTTTTACCGGTAATTTATTTGTAAATACAAAGAAAAATGATATATTTTATTATGCTTTTGAAAACGGCAGCCAGACCAGTTACGTCGGTAACTTTATAAACGGAACAATTCCGGCGCCAATAAGACAGGAAGGCCGCGTTCAATCTTCCGGCAACGCGCGCGGAACAGTAGACGCTCAGTATCGTCCCACAGGCAGAACTCCGGACATCGGCGCAATACCGCGGAACGGTGAATTGTTCCCATACGGCGCGGACTGGAAACTTGGAGATCGATGATAATTAAATAAATTAACCATCTCCAATCGCTTCAATAACGGCTTTTTTTTGCCGGGCAAATTCATTTGATACGGAAAAATCCGCATTTGTTTTTCCATGTACAATAAACTTGTGCGTAATCCTGCCCGGTTTGCAGTTTAATATATAAACAGTGTCAGATAACACAAGCGCTTCTTCTACATCATGCGTAATAAAGAAGGTTGATATCTTCATCTGCGCGGCAATTTCCGCGTACCATGACTGCATCTTGCGCCGCGTAATTGCGTCTAACGCAGAGAAAGGTTCATCAAGCAGAATGACAGGATTGTGTTTTTGCATATCGTTTGCAGAAGTGTCAGCGGCGAAGTTTCCCGCGCTTGCAAGACAGGTGCGAAGGAGAGCGGCTCTCTGGCGCATTCCGCCCGATAATTCATTCGGGTATTTTTTTTCATAACCTGAAAGCCCGAACATCGGAAAAAATTCCAGGGCTGCTTCGCGCGCTTTTTTTTTCTTTTCTCCCTTGATTAAAAGCGGCAGGATAACATTGTCAAGAACCGTCCGGTATTCCAGNAGTAAATCTTTTTGCAGCATATAACTTACTTTTCCGCTGATCCCTGTAATGTCTTCGCCGCTTAGAAAAACTTTCCCCGCGTCCGGTTTATCAACGCCTGCAAGAACATTAAAAAGAGTAGTCTTGCCGACGCCGGAGGATCCTACAAGAGAGATAAATCCTCCCTCATGAAGCTCTAGATTGATGTTTTCAATCACGGGTTCGTTGTTATAATTTTTGGTTATACCTTCGCAGGTGAAATAGGGAGCAGGATTATTAGTTATGCTTGTTGATAATAAATTATTATTTCTAATCACGATCCCTATTTCCTCATTCACTATTCCACATTATGGCAGATATTCATTAGTAAAGCCGCCGGAGCCGATGTTTACTTCAAGCAGTCCCTGTTCGTACATCCACCTGTAAAAATTGCCCCATCTCTGCGAATCGATTTCTCCCCAGCGTTTTGCGTCTCCCTGATAACGGGTTTTTAGATACTCCTGGCTTCGTATTACAATTTCACGATCAAGTTCAGGCGCGTGTTTTAATAAAATATCCGCCGCTTCCTTTGGATAATTAATCGCGTAATAGTAACCGCGGCTTACTGCGTTTAAAAACTTTTTTACTGTCTGCGGATTCGCTTCAGCCCATGAGGTGTTGACAACAAGAACAGGCGTATAAAAATCCAGAACGCTGTCAAAAGTTCCAAGATCAATGTAATCTATCGCAATTCCTTCAACTTCCGCGTTAATTCCGTCCCATGCGTAATAAATCCAGATGGAATCGACATCAGTCTGCAGCGCCGAAATCGCGTCTGTCGCGTTATTCGGAACCATGTTAACGGTGCTAAAACTGCCGCCGTCTTTTTCCACAATATGGCGCATAACAGCAGTAACAACAGGAGTTTCCCATGATGCGAATCTCATCCCCTGTAAATCGCGCGGTCTTTGAATGGCGCTTTCTTTCAGCGACATAATTCCCGATGTGTTATGGCTGATAATCGCCGCGACAGCCGTTACCGGAAGAGCGTCTCGCTCCTTCGCAACCGCAGGTCCCATCGATTCCTGGAACGTTACGCCAAATTCGGCTCTTCCGGAGGCGACAAGAACAAGCGCCTCGTCCTCGGGCGGCTGCGTGATTGTTACGCGCAAACCTTCTTCGTCGAACCATCCCTTTTCCAGAGCGACAAAAAGCCCTGTATGGTTGGTATTGGGCGTCCAGTCAAGAAGGACGCGGACAACTCCGTCGTTTTTTGAGCAGCCTGTCAGACTCGCCGTAACGGCGAGCAGCAATGTTACTAAAACCCTTTTCATTTTTTCTCCTTTCTCCATGGTATTGATTTTTTTTCCAGCAGCGAAACAAGTTTTATAAGCAGTAAACTGAGAGCGGATACAAGCAAAATAACCGCGAACATTTTATCGAAGGAATAAGATCTCCTTACGCGGATCATATAAACGCCGAGTCCCGCGTCTCCGCCGAGCCACTCGGCTATTACAGCTCCGATGATTGAATAGGAAGCTGATATTTTTAAACCGGAAAAAAACGCGGGAAGAGACTGCGGAATTTTTATGTACCGGTACAACTGCCATTTTTTCGCGCCCATGGATTGAAGGAGGCGAAGCGCGTCGTTATCTGCGGAAGCGAACGCGCCGAGCAGTCCGATTGTTACGGGAAAAAAACATGTTAAAAATACAAGCGTAATTTTCGGCGCAAGACCGTATCCCATCCATAAAATTAAAAGCGGCGCAACAGCGATGACGGGCATTGTCTGCGTCAGCAGCAGAACCGGCGTTACTGATTGTTTTATAAAACGGTTAGAATCCATTACAACAGCAAGTATAAATGCCGCCGTCACCGCAAGAGCAAGTCCTGTCATTGCTTCCATTAATGTAAAAAGCAAATGCCTCATTAATAATTGAAAGTCCGTAATAAAAACCGTAATTACCTGAAACGGACTTGGCAGCATATAAGGAGGAACAATTCCGCTTATGCATAAGAGCTGCCAAATGAGAAGGATAGCGGCAATAGGGATAGCGGGAAGCCAATTGTGTCTGGTCATTTTTCCTCCGCCGGTATTATCCGGATCAGGTTCAGCATGACTTTTTAACCGATGATTAAAAAAACATGCAAGGGTTCCGAGCCGCTGCAAACATCGTTTGCGCTCGATCTCAGCCGGATGAAGCGTTAACCGCATATCCAGCACCCCGATAGTGAATTAAATCTAATAAAATTTAAAAAAAATGTCAAGAGAGAAGAGCCTTTTCCAAAACTAAGGTTAGTTTCGGAAAAGGCTTTAGAAAAAACGTCTTGAAAAACGGTTCCTGTTACCAGTGCGCCATTATTATTCAATACATGTACTGAATGGTTTTAAAGGCATTACGGTTTACTGCCGGCAGGTACGTCTGCGTTCCGTTATTCTATATATTCTTCTCCGCAAGACCATTTGTAATTACTGCCAGGTACTCCGGTAACAATATTCACAGTCATAGTCGTCATATCCGAATTTAAAATTAATGTATTCCAGCCAGCCTTAAGATTTAAATTAATATTCAAAGTACCTTCTGTTCCATAGCCAGAAATAAAAGAACTGCTGCCTGAAATTACTCCTGCTTTATTTGCGTGAGCAAAAATAACCATTTCTTGGCGTCCTGAATTAAGATCCTGCAAATAAATTCCATTAGAGCTAGAGCCGTCGGAAAAGCCGTTAATAACAACAATTTTCATATCAGCCGGTATACTAATACTTGATGGAAAAAATGGTGATGATGTATTAGATGCTTTGTCCGGATTTCCAAGCGCTACAGATAACTTATTATTTACGACATTAATTTTCCATGCATCAGTATTACTGCTAATTGTGTAAAATGGTACAGCTATAGCATTCCCATCCTCTGTTGTCATGACGACTGTTGTACTGGTTATATTGCTGCCGCTGTATGATTTTTCGCTATGATAGGAACCATTTTTATAAACAGCTACATACAAATTCTGGTTCTTCCACTTTGCGTCGTTGAAATTAATGCCGCCGTCTCCTGCATCAACTCCGCCAAGAGATTTAGAGCCCGAAGCCATTGGAATTTTCTCTGACGCTGAAATATAAATCTCAGCTCCTGAAGGAATTGTTATAGTTGTGCGGTTAGCAGTAATGGTTATTGTTATGGGTGTTCCGCCTGTATTGGACAATGTAATTTGTCCGCCGCTGCCGCTTGTAGCAGTACCGCTTACTGTTTTTTTATTAGCGGGGTTTGCTATGCTAATGATAACTAAATTATAGCTGCCGCTGGTTACCGCCGTTCTGGCGCCATCCGTCCATGAATACAACGACGAATAAACTGCCCCCTGACTGTTGTTGTTTATGGTAAGTTCGTAGTTATTAGTACTATCCGTCCATGAATACAACGAGGAATTGCCTGACCCCTGACTGTTGTTGTTTGTAGTACCATTGTCGCACGAGGCGAATCCGATTACCGCTGCTAAAGCGATAACTCCCATTAATTTAAAAATGTTCTTCATAAAAGAACTCCTTTTGTGACGTTCCGCTCTGTGGCAGATAATCACATTGATTTATCTGCCTGTATGGCTGTAACGGCGCACCAAGTTTGGGAATTATTCGCACTAAGAATGGGAATTTAACGGCTTCGATTTCGCATTGAGAATAGGAATTTAACGCTATTTTAAGTCT
>WQSN01000102.1 GCA_009787835.1 Treponema sp. | reverse complement strand
TCAAACAGTTGATTAATTGCGGCATATCGTAAATAATTAAACAGTTATGAATCCATTTATAGTCTGTGCTACCCGTTCAATGCGCGGTTATGCTTCGCAGGTTATAGAGTGCCTGTCGAAGTACCTGAGCTTTTCCAAGATTGCGAATCAAATTAACGGACTTGACCTTCTTAACACCGATTGTTTCGCCAATGGAGAGATGGAAGTATCAGTTAACTATTCGATCCGCGGAAGGGATGTTATTCTTTTTTCATCAAGCGCGCGGAATGAAGCGGGTATCAACACTGAAGAATCTAAAATTGAATTGTATCATGCTGTGGACGCGTTAATCCGCTGTCAGGCAAACAGGATTTTGGTATTTGAACCGTATATTACCTGTTCGCGCTCAGATCGTACAACAAGAAGGAGCTCGGTGGGTTTATGGGTTCATTTTAAAACGCTTACAAGCCTCGGGGTAAAGCACGTCGTTACATTCCAGCTTCATTCCGATAAATCAAAAACAATGCTTGACCCGGCAATTTGCGCGATAGATGATATTCCGGCGTTAACTCTGCTTAAAAAATATATATGCGATAACTATATTAAAACTCATGAAAGACTGGAAACAGAAGTTAAAAACAACTGGGCTTTTTGTTCCGTTGATGCCGGCGGAGAAAAGCTGGCGCGTGTATTCGCGAACTCGTTCGGCGCGGCGCTTGTTGTCGCGCATAAGCAGCGTGATTACTCAAAACCTAATACAGTAGAATCGATCAATATACTTTCCGCTGAACCTGTCGAGGGAAAAAGTCTTTGGATAGTTGACGACATGGTTGATACCGGCGGTTCTGTGGAAAAACTGATCCGCGTTCTTTCGGGTATGAATCCAAAGGAAATAAATATCGTTGCCGTGCATCCTGTTTTCTCTTCTCCCGCGGCGGAAAAACTGGAAGCCCTTACGCGTGAAGGNTTATTAAATCGAATGATNGTTACCGATACTGTTAGCTGCTCAAATTATAAACAAAATATAAGCGGGCTTGAAATTGTACAGTCATCGGAGCTTGCCTCCCAAATAATTAAAGCCATTATAAANAATGAATCGATGAGTAAACTCCTGCGTCCGTTCAGCGCGGATATTTATTTAAGCGGGAAATAGNATAATGCCTAATATAAAAAATTAAATGTTTTTTTATCTCCTGACAACATTCATTATATACATTAAACTTCAGTATCTAAAATAATAGTAACAGGTCCGTCATTGGTATACGTTACTTTCATATGCGCTTGGAATTCCCCGCATTCGCAGATAAAACCNTGTTTTTTNACCAATTCTATAAAGAATTCGTAGAATTTTTTAGCTTTTTCAGGCGGAGCCGCCGCGTTCCATGANGGACGCCTTCCCTTCCTCGCATCGGCAAGCAATGTAAACTGTGANACCGCCAACATTCCGGCATTAAGACCTGATTCTTTTAAATCGTTAAGCGATAGATTCATCACGCCTTCCGGATCGTTAAAAATTCTNAAGTTAACTATTTTATCGCAGAGCCAGACGGCATCCTTTTCACTGTCGTTATGCGCAACACCCAGATACACCAAAAGCCCGCAGTCAATTTTCCCGATTATTCTATCATCAATACTAACAGAAGCGTCCGTTACGCGCTGAACAACCGCCTTCATAACCAATTACTCCTTATCTATATACTAAATAATTTTCATTCTACCACAAAAACCCTAAAGGCGCATAAGGAAAAACGTTTTATTATATAGAATAATGAAAATATTAAATCATATATCTCATTTACCGCAGCCTGCCGGCTGCTGTTAATGCGGCATTGATAATAATTAATTATCCAATCTTCCCGACTGATGTATCGCCACACCTTCCAGACTAATATCCGTATATGAAGGCGCTATAACAATTCTGCCAAGCACTTCAAGAGGGCGTTCCGTGTTTATGCTGACAGGGCTGTTGAAGATTACAGGAACAATACCTTCCAGTGTTCTTCTTGTATCATATCCGACAAGCAAATCAAAACGTGTATGTTCATCAGTTACTTCAACGTTAGTCGCCATGCCTGTCCAGATCACGTGGACATTCCTGTAAACAGCGGGTTCATTCCTTACATCGGAATAAGAGATGTTGTCCGCTCTGTTAAAATTGTCAAAACCGGGAACTTCCATATTTTCAATTATAAGGCGCGCTCTGTTTTTTATGCTTTGGGAAGCGTTAGATTCAAGAATACGGTTAAGGTGTATCTTCGCGCTCTCGTCGCGGCGGGAGGTAAATAACGATAACGCTCTGTCATACAGGTTTGCAGCCTGATCCCGGGTCAGGATATACCTGTAGTAACCGTCTACCTGCACCGGCTCTCTTCTTTCCTGGTCTGTAAGGATATACTCCGCTTTTGAGCGATGTTCCTTAATAAAAGGATTCGGCGCTATTTTTAATAACGCGAGTATACCATAAATTAATAAAACAGCCGTAACGGAAATTACGGCAATTTTGAATATTCCTACGGGAGTAAATGCCGGAGCGGGAACCGGCGGAAATAATTTTGANAGCCTGTCAAATGTAAGCCAGTCGGAAAGATCTTCAGACGATGAATATTTGCGTATAACAAGAAGCGCTTTTTTTGCAATATTGTTTTTAGGTTCCTTCTCCTGCACATTCAGGTAATATTCCACCGCCTGGCTTGTATTCATGCGTTTCATGTAAAGCACGGCATGCCCCAGCATTGTGGGAATATCATTCATTTTCTGCTTTCTTGCAAGATCGAAGTTGGTTTTTGCTTCCGCGAAACTGCCGGAATGAAGGCAAATGACCGCGTACAGGTAATAGTACTTGAACGAACCGTAATATTTATCTTCTTCGTCCTTCAGGATTCTCAGCGCTTCTTCATATTTTTTTTTTCTCGCCAGAATGGCGGCTTTATTCAATATAGGATCGGCTTTCATTTTTTAACAACTGTTAGTTCCTGTCCCTGAGCCTGTTTATGGCGCTTTCAATTTCCGCCATATCTCTTTCGTTCAGTTCAATCTCGCCGGCTATAAATTGATTTAATATTTCCTGCAGTCTTAAAAGAGTGACCATTTCGGGATCTTCATTATTTTGCTCAGCTTCAATTCTTGCGGCTTCCTCTATGGACGCGATATCAATCGACGGAGCAAAAGAAATTATTTCAACAGATTCCGTTTCGCTTTCTGTTTCTATTTCAGTTTCAATGTTTGTATCAGTATCAATTTCAACGGGAGTTTGTACCCTAACCGTTCTGACCGCGCTGTTATACCACGCGACATCTTCCGTTGATAGAATTACTGTATAAGTTACGGATCTTTCGCTGTCAAGCGGCGAAGGTTCAAAATAATAGCATACCGCAGAATCGCCGATTGAATAAGGCACATTGTTAAATGATCTTCCTTCGTAATACCGCAGCCGCCAGGGGACATCGTTAAAACGTTTCCAGTTGGCTATATGAACAAAATCGGGAACGTTTGAATCAGGGCTAAAAGGATTTATTATACTTCCCATCAGCGACGCATTACTGCCGCGCGATATCCAGAACCGCTCGTTTGACGATCCTTCTATAAGCGTTTCGCNTGTNAGGATTTGGCCGCTTGTAAGGAATTGGATTTCATCCTGTTCTTCTTCAAGATCAGTATCGATAAGCAGCCTGAAACCGACATTAGCGCGTCTTTCTCCTGTATTTTGGGCTGTGATTGTAATCATTACGCCGTTAGCGTGATCTGAGTTCGCGGTTTTTATTGGAGTAAAAACCTGGGTTACAGTTATGTGCGAAGACTCAAATACAAAAGCGGGATTTCCGTCGATTCTTTGAAGACTGGTTCTGTATGCGCCGGATCTGCCCAAGCGGTGAACATTTCCGTTGACGCTGATTGAAAGATATGACGCGGAAGGCTGGCGGCTGTTGAATAAAGGCACATAACGCATGGCTCTGGGCTGCGCCAGATAATATAAAGAAAAGCCGCCTGTGTTTTCGTTTAAAATGATACGGATGAATCCGTCAGGCGTTTGCGGAGCGTCAGCCGAATCGTTAGGTGAAACTGCTGAAGCGCTTTGAGACCGCTCTGTTGTCGATGCGCAGCCGCCTGATAAAATTAAAACAACCGGGAATAATAAGATTAAAAACCTGCGTAGAATCACCAGGCTCCCCCTCCTCTATGACCTTCTCTTAATATATCTTCAACATTGCTTCCCAATAATCTTGCTCTGTCGATAAGGCTTTCATTAAGCTGCGGAGGCTGTGCAGTTGTGATGCCGCTGTTGGGAGGCTGTTCCGCGATAACGTTTATATTTTCCGGAATGTTGATTGTCTGCCTTGGCTCTTGGACACTGACTGTCTGCCGGGGTTCCGGGATATTAACTATCTGTCTGGGCTGAGGCTCAGGGATATCCTGTCCATTATGATTTAAAGAGCTTATCTGATTTGTAAGTTCCGCAATCCTTCTTTGGTATATATTGAGCGTATATTCATAAGTCCTGATTGTTCTCTGATGCTCTTCGCTTGTTCTTAAAGATTCCTCATGGCTTAACTGTAAAAGCCTTAATAACTCAGCCTCGATTTTTTTTTGCGTAATTAAATCAAGGCGGTACGCCGAGGCTTCTACCTTTGGGCTTTGAGGATAACGCGCGACCACCCACGCGTAAAATTTTTCGGCTTCATCGTACTGCCCCATTGAATAAAGGCACTCGCCCATCCAGAAATAGGAGGCGGCGCGTCGATCCGCTGATACACGATCGCTGTCTCCGATTAATCCGCAGAAACGGTTAAACAAAAGAAGAGCGTCTTCAAAAAAACCTTGAAGGTAATACACTCTCGCGCGGTGATAAATCATATCTCTTGTATATGTCGAGGAAGGAGCCGCTCTTTCCAGCTCTTCCATATCCCTTAATGCCGATCCGTAATCGGAGTTGGCGAGTTCGCTTAAAATAACCCAGTAGAGAGCCTGCGACCAGTCATTNGGATTNACGGCAATTTCCTGAGCGCGGCGGAACTCGACAGCGGCTTCATTCCAGCGTGTAAGTCCGTATAATTGAGCGCCGTTTTGAAATCTTCGTACATAATCCGTTTGATTCTGCGCAAAACCGGTCTGTACCAATATAAAACCTGCGAAGACAAGCCAAAAAAAGCGCCTTTTATTCACCATACACATATTATATAGAATTTCGGCAAAAATTTCAAATGAATTGAGTTGGGGGTTAGTAGGGATTAGGGATCGGGGATTGGGGATCGGGGACTAGGGACTAGGGACTGGGGATCAGGGACTGGGGATCGGGGACTGGGGGTATTTACCCCGAGGGCGCGAATAGCGCCCGTAGCGCATACTGTTTGTTATATGCAGTACCGCCCGTACTCTATTTTTTCTATTTATTATGTTATAGAAATTTTTTAACGATTCTTTAAAAAAACGCTTTTACAAATTCTGCAAAACTTCCAGGTTTAGCGCTAAGAGTTTTTTCTATAATATCCAAAAATGCTGATGTTTTCTTTGTTTTTTCCTCATCAGTCCATTGAAAA
>WQSN01000101.1 GCA_009787835.1 Treponema sp. | reverse complement strand
TTCATTGAGTTCCACGCTTTTCTGCTTGTAATAAAGTAGAGCGGTGTAGGCTCCCAATACGCGAACTGAGGGCTCACGTTATAATTTAATACGTTAAAACTGAAAACGGTATATTTACCGCCGCCTGCTTCTTTTATATATCTGTCAAGTAATTCATATTCCTCAAACAGCGCGAAAGCCGCCGCAAACTCTGCTATTTCTTCCCTTGTTTCACATTTAACAATTTTGTATATAGGCTGCGCAGGTTCGTTTTTTATTTTTTTTATTAATTCCGCGTATGGAGCCATCCGCTCTTCTAATGTTTGACCTATTTGTTTCTCCCCGCACGCATAGCGCAGCTTTGAACGCAAATATTTAATTATATCTTCATCTTCTCTTTCAGCTAACGTACAAGCCTCTTGGAAATCGTCGATTGCCGCATCCCAGTTTTTACGGGCGCTGTATATGCATCCGCGTTCATAATAAATCGACGCGGTTTCGTAATTAGAGTATTCCTTTTCATTCTTCCATTCTTCTTCCATACAGGAAATATCTTTTCCCAGAATATCGTATAACTTTAATTTAGTACGATAGATATTTTCTTCTCTAATAATATATTCAATACCGTTAAGAATTAAACGTTTACCTGTTAAATTATAATCACTGTTTGTAACAGCCGTATTATCATCAAACTTGAGATTGTATATTAATAGTTCGCGGATAAGATCAGAATGTATTCCGTTAGCTGCCATTGAAAAGACTGTTTTTAAAACATGATTATCGTCTTTTTTTATGAACGCCTTAATTGACCATATACCTTCCTGTGCGGCATATTCTGCAAGTTCAAGGATTCTGTCTGCTAACGCATCACACTCATCTTTATTAAAATTAATATCAGTTTCATTCATCGGATATTTCTTGTTCATGAAATTCGCAAACCTTTTTATGTTTAACACATATTGATTGTCTTTGCGGCCGGCGAAAGCGCGTCTGTAAAATAAACAAAGTGTTTCAAAAGCTCCTTTGCAGCCCTTTTCCACAGCCGCTTCAAGCGATGCCAGCCTGTAAAGAGGGGAGTTACCGCCCGTTTTTAATTGGCTCTGCTGAGGCTCAAGATCNGAGCGCTCGATTTCCGTCAANATTGAAGNAAAGTAATCAGCCTTATCGGGACATTCCNCCATCAATTTTTGAAAATCCTGTCCATCAAAATCCTTTTTTAATACCTGTCCCATAAAAATTCCCTTTAATTATTTTNTTATTTATTGTATAATATTTCTGCTATAACCGTTCNTAAGCGGCACAGCCGGAAAAAACACAATCCTATATAAATATCTCATCAAAAGTGAAAAAAAAACATTGAGAATTGTTACCAAAACATGGAAAATTGTTGCGTTATTACATAGTTTATTAAAACATTTTATTTTGATATAATTAGTTATGGAAATAATAGAGGTGACGGACAATAAAGAGCAATATATGGATTTACTTCTGCTCGGCGATGAGCAGGAAAGCATGATAAAGAAATATTTACAAAGGGGCAGCCTGTTTGCCCTTTATGAAGACTACGATTTAAAAACCGCCGCGGTTGTTACCAAAGAGGATGATGATACATACGAAATAAAAAACATCGCGACTCTGGAAATGTATCAGCGTAAAGGATATGGGAGCGGCATGATTAAACATCTAATTCAATACTATAAAAGCAAATGCAAATGCCTATTAGTCGGCACAGGCGAGAGCGAGAAAATTCTTCTTTTTTACGAAAATCTTGGGTTTAAATATTCGCACACAGTAAAAGATTTTTTTATTAACAATTACGACCACCCGATTATAGAGAACGGCGAACAGTTGAAGGATATGATTTATTTGAAGATGATGTTTTAACAGCGAACTACGATAACTTTTTTTTACCGCTAACCACACTAACCTCGCTAGCTTTTTGTTTGATGTTTTTGAAGGAACTTCTTGATTTTTCTTAATGCGGTAAATCTTGATAATTAAAATGTTTTGTTATATATTGATACTTGGAGGATTTATGAAAAAAACGCTGTTTTTTCTTTTAGTCATGTTGATTGGGTCTTTTATTTTTGCGCAGCAGAATGTTTCCGCTCCGCAAAAATTCGCTCTTGTAATCGGGAATTCGGCTTATAGCGGGATTAGTCCTTTAAGAAACCCGGTAAATGACGCCAACGACATGGAAACGGCGCTGCGCGGTTTGGGTTTTACCGTCGAAAAAGTTTTGAACGGAAATCTTGAGCAAATGGAAATCGCGCTTGAAAATCTTGGAAGAAGACTTATCAGCAATACCAACTCCTACGGTTTTTTCTTTTACGCGGGCCACGGCGTACAGGCAAACGGTGAAAATTATCTTATCCCTGTAGACGCAAGCGCGATCAGAAATGAATCCAATTTACGCTCCCGCGCCGTTTCGCTTGATTCCGTTTTGACAACGCTGTCTAATGCCAGAAATACGCTTAACATGGTAGTCCTTGACGCCTGCCGTGACAATCCGTTCGGCTGGGCAAGATCGGGCTCAAGAGGACTTTCTGTTGTAACAGGCGCTCCGTCAGGCACCATCGTTATGTTCGCCGCCGGAGCCGGTCAGCAAGCCGCGGACGGAGAAGGCCGCAACGGTCTGTTTACGAGCCACCTTTTACAAAACCTCCGCACCCAAAGCTTCAGCGTTTTTGAAATGTTCGACAGAACGATGACTACAGTGATAAACGCCACAAACGGCAATCAGCACCCCGAGTTATCATTAAGAGCCGGAGGAACGGCATCCATATACCTCGGCACACGCCCCGCCGTTACGCCAACACCCGCGCCGACAGTACAACCAACACCCGCACCAGCGCCAGCCGCAGCAGTGCAGCCGACACCCGCACCGGCAGTACAGCCACCGGCAGCAAACACCGCAGTCCCCGCGGACTTTGTACGCATACAAGGCGGAACATTTACGATGGGTAGCCCCGCGAATGAGGAAGGAAGAAGCATTGATGGCAGAGAAGGACCTCAGAGGCAGGTAACGGTAAGTTCCTTTATGATGAACAGATACGAAATAACGCAGAGGGAATATCAGGAAGTGATGGGAACAAACCCTAGCAGATTTACAAGAAATTTAAACCATCCGGTAGAACAAGTAAGCTGGTTTGACGCTGTAGAATACTGTAACAGGAGAAGCCAGAGAGAAGGATTAACACCTGCGTATACAATAAGCGGCAGCGGAGGTAACAGGACAGTAACATGGAACAGGAACACTAACGGATACAGACTACCGACCGAAGCGGAATGGGAATACGCATGCAGAGCCGGGACAACCACAGCTTATTATACGGGAGCGAACATAAGCAATAACACAGGCTGGTATGATGCCAACAGCGGGAATGCAACAAGACCTGTAGGGCAGTTACCTGCGAACGCATGGGGACTTTATGACATGCACGGAAATGTATCGGAGTGGTGCTGGGATTTATACGGAAATTACCCTGCCGGAGCGCAGAGTGATCCAACAGGCGCGTCCTCGGGGTCTTACCGCGCGATACGCAGCAGTAGCTGGGCCGAATTTGCCGTTAACGTCCGTTCCGCGTGCCGGTTCGGCCTCGCTCCGACTAGCCGGAACAGCCACATTGGTTTCCGCGTCGTCCGCAATTAGTTTGGAAAAAATGGCAGCTGCTATCGAATTTCAAAAATGGTAGCTGCTACCAGATCTGTTCGTCTCTGTTAGTGTGGTTCGCGGCTAAAAATTTCTCCGTGTCCTCCGCGAACTCCGAGCCTCTGTGTGAAAAAAAAATAACACGCAATGACAGTCACCGATTTCGTCCTGTAATATTTTCTAAAACCTCTTGTAACAAAATACTATAATTACTATAATAAACCAATGGCTGAAAAAACAGTTATAAAAAATATAAGGAGGAATGTAATGAGAAAAACATTCAAAACTTTATTAATTATCACCATTTTTGTGGTAATGACATTTTCAATGGGTTCTTGCGCTTCCTTTATGGATGAGGTTGTGTTGGGTACATTTCGGGAATTTGGAAGTGAAATGTCGCAGACTTTTACGCAGACAGTGTCGCTTATCGGTATTTGGCGGTTAGGTGAATTTAGTTGGTTATTTGACACTAATGGTACAGGTACGATGAGATATACAAATGGCTCATTAAGATTTACATGGACTACAGACGGCGATCAATTATCTATAACAACTGAAGGCGCCAGCACCCCAATGGTTTATACATTCAGCATAAGAGACAATGAACTTACATTGCGGTCTAATGATTCAAGTATTACATATACCCGCTCGTAGGCCGGTAACTGTCACTTTTTAGTAATAAATTATTCTGATAACTAAAGTTATTGAACCGGTTACGCGCAGTGACAGGCATCGGTTTCATCTGGTTAGGTCTAATGGTTTTAGAATATTTATGGATGGCAATGTACAATCACCTGCATCATTCATGTTTTGCCTGTTATGTAAAGTAAAAAATTTGGATGTAATAAAACATCTAATGCTTAAAATGCCTCTTCCCTGTAAACACCATCGCAATCCCGAACTTGTCACAGGCTTCAATTGACATTTTGTCGTTGACTGAGCCTCCGGGCTGGATGATGGCTTTTACGCCGGCGGCGGCCGCAGCTTCGACAATATCGTTAAACGGGAAAAAAGCGTCGGAAGCAAGAACCCTTGCCGGTTCCTTGTCGTTCCAGGGAATCTCCGCCGCGGACTCAATTACAGACGCGCCTCTTTCAAGAGCCTGTCTTGCCGGCCAGATGCGGTTTACCTGTCCGCCTCCGATGCCTGTAGCAGCAAGGTCTTTAACAATGATGATCGCGTTGGATTTTACAAATGTGACAGCTCTCATGCCGAAAATCATGTCGGCGATGTCGCGCTCCTGTACAGATGCTTGTGTGACAACTTCCCATTTGTCAAAAAGAGAGCGATCGCTTTGCTGCGTAAGAATGCCGCCGTCAATTGAAATATACTCGTAAGGTTCTTTCGGCGCTTTATCAAGTTTTATAATGCGGAGATTTTTTTTCTTTTTAAGGATCTCAAGCGCCTCTTCGTCAAAATCCGGAGCCGCAACAATCTCAAGGAAGAGTTCTCCGAACTTCGCCGCGACAGACGCGTCAACTTTCGCGTTACACGCAATTATTCCGCCGAATATCGATACAGGATCGCAGGCGAACACCTTGTTATAAGCCTCAAGGAGAGTACCGCCGAGAGCGATTCCGCAGGGAGTGTTGTGTTTAACGGCGGCGCATGAAATTTTCTGTCCGCTTGAATGTGCCGGGACAAACTTGCGTACGTCTTCTTCTCCCGCGGGCAGTGTTCCGTCTGCCGGAAGTCCGAAAGCGCAGGCGGCTTTCCACGCGACATCAAGGTCTCTTATATTGTTGTAGCCCATTTCCTTGCCGTGAAGCTGCTTCATTCCACCGAGTACACCGGGACGATCCGCGTTTAAATATAATGCCGCGGATTGATGGCTGTTTTCACCGTAACGCAGCGGCTGTCCCATTTTTAACGACATCGGCAGGTACGG
>WQSN01000100.1 GCA_009787835.1 Treponema sp. | reverse complement strand
ATCCCGAAAGACACAACAAGAACAAGATACATGAACGGAACGCGGATTATATAATCCAAAGCGTATTTCATGCCTCCCTGAGCGTGCAGCCCAAGGTCTATAGTCATGCGTACCCCGATATTGTTAAATAACATAAGAGGGTTCCCGGGTTTAACAGGAATTATTATACCTACGGCGAACAGCAATATAAAGTTGTATATGCCCTGCGCGAAAAAACCTACGATGAGGCTTGCTACCATTTCCTGCCCGCGCACCTTATTGTAAAGTTTTCCCGTTAAAAATCCAAAGAGTAACGCAATTGGGAATGAAATTAAAAAGCACAACATAAGCGCTTCAAGGCCGCCCATGCCGTGGAAGCGGACAAAAATAATCGCGAATTGTCCCGCCATCGCTCCTACAACAATACCGAAGTTAAGGCCAAGTCCCGCGATAACAGGAATGATAAGGGAAAGCACCAGGAAGCAATTGCGGAATACCCTGTCCATTAATTCGTTAAAAAAGTAAATCGGAGATATGCCTCCTGAAAGAATAAAACCAGCCGCGGTAAAGCCGCCGAAAATTATCACAACAAGATTGTCAATGATGAAGGCAGTAATTTTCTTTTTCATTTACGGCCTCCCACCTGCGTTAGCGCGTAAAGAATAACGCCGTTTTGGATAATCATGCGCAGGGTTTCGGAGAGGTCGGTTCCGGCGAACAGTTCATTGGCTACAGGTAATGATGTTGCCATGAGGCTCTGGAAAATAAGCGCTCCAATTATCACATGGATGATTCTTGAGCGGTTAACAGATGCGCCGCCGATTAAGATTCCAGCTACAGCCGGAAATGCCATATACAACGGGTTATTATATAATTGCGTATACCCGAAACTTTGATCGTAAATGACAATACCCACAGCGCCCAAAATTGTTGAAATAATGTTCGCCATGATGCGGCCCCTGTCAACATTCAAGCCGGCTGCGCTTGCGAATATCGGATTGGAACCTCCTGCGGAAATGGCTATGCCTGTCTTTGAACGCATAAAAAGCCAGACTAAAAAACAACCAAAGAAAAATACCAAAAGCATCCCTGTGGGAATACCAACTCCCAGTATCCTGAAATGCAAAAAATTGTCCAATATTTGAGCGGCGCCTATCTGATCCAATTGAATTGTTTGACGTACTCCTACTCCGCCGCCCAGCGGCCATGTTAACCTTTGATCCTTGAAGGGAAACAAAAGCCAAATAAGGCAAAATAACATAGTGGCGGCAAAGCCTGTGTAAGTCGCGATGGACATTTCAGAACCTTTAACGGCATTCATTAAAACACCATAAACATAGCCCATTATAATCGCAAAAAAAATCGATAAAGCACATGCCACTAAAAGCCAGCTCGCTCCGGCAAACCCCCATTCAATCGCGATTACTTCACCCAATAAACCGCATACAATACCCAGAGGAAGCGCGAAGTTCGGCCCCACGCCTGATTGAATCGCAGGAACCATGGCAAGAGTAAGTATGCCCCATCTTCCAAAACGCTTAAGCCCGTCTGTAAGCATGTCAGGTAACGGAAGTGAATTCGCCACGCCTAGGATCAAAAGGAGCACCCAGAAAACGCCAATAATAAGCGTGGGAAGCCCTACATGATTTGTAAGAGATTTAATTTTTATTTTCATGTCACGCCGCCCCCTGTTCTGCTGTCATTCCCGACATCATTAAACCAAAATCAGCGGCGGGCGCGTCCGGCTTCAGAATGCCTGTCACTTTTCCCTCGCAGATAATCGCTATACGATCACATATACTTCTGAGTTCCGCAAGCTCTGATGATGTCATAACGATAGTCATGCCTGTATCGCTTGACAGCTTGTAGAGTAAATCAAGTATGAGTTTTTTGGCTCCTATATCAATACCCCGTGTAGGTTCCGAGACAAACAGCATTTTTGGTTTTTGCGTAAGCGCTCTGCCTACACATACTTTCTGTTGGTTTCCGCCTGAGAGTCTTCCCGCGTTCTGCAATGATGAGGTGCATCGGATATCAAGATCATCAATCATTTTCTTTGCGTTGCTCTGAAGAGACTTATGATCTAATAATTTAAAAAGACCATAGTTTTTTAAAAACAAATTATGTATCTGCATTGCGGTAAATCCGATATTTAATTCTATAGATTCATTTAACAGAAGTCCGACTCCCTTGCGATCCTCGCTGACATACGCAATGCCTGACTTCAATACCTGATATGAGTTGTTCAGGATTAGCGGTTTTCCGTCAAGAACGACTTCTCCCCTAGCGGGATATATTCCAAGGATTCCGTTTGCAATTCCAAGTTTTCCCTGACCGGCAAGGCCGCCGATGCCAAGTATCTCGCCTTTTCGGACTTCAAGGTCAACGCCTTTTACGCGCTCTCCTGGCATCGCGACTTCAAGCCCTTTTATTGTAAGCATCACTTCGTTTGCAGAAGCGCGGTGAGAAAGAGAGCGATCTATACTAACCTTGCGTCCGACCATCAGTTCCGCAAGTTCCACTACATTTGTCTCTGTTATATTTTTTGTGATAACATGTTCTCCATCCCTGAGGACGGTTACCCTGTCACAGGCTTTTACTATCTCGTCAAGCCTATGGCTGATAAAAATTATACTAATTCCTTTATGAGCCAGATTCTTCATGGCATTTATTAGGTTATCCGCTTCAGATTCAGTTAATACCGCTGTCGGTTCATCAAGAACCAATAACTTAATATTTGTTTTATCTATTTCTCTTGCTATTTCTACAAACTGCATGTGTCCGACAGGCATACCGCGGATTAAAGTATATTCCTCAATATCCATTTCCATGGTATTCAAAGCCACACGAGTGTCTTTATTCATTTTAATAAAATCTAGAACTTTAAAACGTTTCCCAAAAAATCGCCCTAGCGCTCTGTTAAGCGCATTATCTTTTATTAGTTCACGGTTTATCTTTACGTTTTCTGTAACAGAAAAGCCCGGTATAAGCATAAATTCCTGATGCACCATACCGATGCCGTGTTCCATTGCCTGAAAAGGAGATTTTATACTTACAGGTTTATCGTTAAGCAGCATACTGCCGTCAAAGCCGCCTGTATTGTGAATCACAGGCATTCCGAACAGAATGTTCATCAGAGTTGATTTTCCGGCTCCGTTTTCACCTACCAGGGCGTGAATTTCACCTTCTTTTATGTCAAAGCTGACATTTTTTAAAACAGCGTTTCCGGAATAGATTTTAGATACATTATTAAAACTTAAAATATTGTTCATTAAGAAATCCCACACAAAACAAGGGCCGCTTCAGTATTGAAACGGCCCTACTACAACTAGTGAAGCTGAGTCTTCCTTAGTATGTCAGATAGTCCATGAGCATCAGCTTAAAGTTATTGAAAGTACGTCCGCTTTCCTCATAGTTCCTTATGCTGACATTGATACTTGTGCCTGTCAGATCCCTGATGTAATCGCTCATTAATCCCGCAAGAACTCTTTCATCAATACCTGTTTTGGGAACCTGGCCGTTGATCCATCTGATTGCGTATTCAGTGCCGGCGGTTGTGTACATCATAGCGGCAGGTACCGGCCATGTTGATAACCTTCCCTGCATATTCTTACTTGTCAAAATTTTTCTTGTCTCTGTGATCATATAATTCACATCGACTAACTGACCGCCACTTTGTGTTTCAATACCAAGCGCTGAAGGGAAGCCGTGATAAGGCGACGGGCAGCAGGGCTGCGGATAAATCGCGTGGGTATTTACAACGGCTGTAATCAACGGTATCTGCATGGCGCAGTTGGTCGCAAAGAAAGCTGTATCCTGACCATACCTTGCTACCATTCTGGGTACATCTTCAAGAACAAACTGCTGCGCGCCAGTAATACCGGCATCACTGGTAGGATCGGTCGCAGTTGCGTCAACAAACTGAATGCCGTTCTTTGCACATTCATCCCTAAGCTGATCGCGCCTGTAGGCAAGCATCGGTATCGACATGTGGCGGGGGAATGAATAGTGAACAAATACTTTCGCTCCCTGTTTCTTTGCCTGCTGTACCATTGGAATACCCTGATCCAACTCATTCATGTTCATAATGAGGTTCGCGCGGGCTGATACGTCCGGGGGATTTTCCTGCGGCTGACAGTAAACGATAAAAACATCGTCTCTTGTCTCTTTGAGTTTATCAATCGCGGGATTTGTACCAGGTACCGCCTGATTTATGATCAAAGCCTTGATGTCCCTATCAGCTGCAAGCCTTGCCACTGTAGTAACCATCTGTTCCTGCTCTGCCATGAATTGAACTGGCCATGTAACATGAACGATTTTGTTGGCGCCGTATTTTTTTACCAGCGCTTCTGCAGAACGAAACTCCTCTTCGTTCTGATCAACGGTGTTGGTGACAATGGCGATTTTGCCCGGGAACGGCGCGGTAGAGGCAGTCCCTGCGCTTTGCTGAGCCGGAGCCGGCTGGCTTTGCTGGCGATTACCTCCTGCCATTAGTGATCCGACAGCAATAAAGCTGATAAGAGCTAATAACACCATTTTCTTTGTAGAATTCATTGATTTCTCCTTCTTTTATTAAAGATATTGCATTATCAACAATTTATTTCTTTTTGTCAAGAGTATTTGCACAGCCAGCATTTAATTATTGAAAAAGAGGAAACAGGCACTTTCACGCCTTCAGCACAATACGCGCTTTCTATATCACTTGTAAGGTTGATATCTACCCTGCTTTTATATATGATATGGAATGTGTTCACTAACTATATTTTTCATGAAGCGGCATTTAAACATAACTATACCGAAGTTGATGTTCGCACAGCATTCATGAAACCTATATTTGATGGCCTTCTGGAAGATTATGATAATAAATTCCTGCTTACAGGTTTTGATGCCAATGGGAATTTAATCGAAATAATGTACAACCTTATCGATGAAAATACAGCTTATATTTTTCATGTAATGGAATGCCGTAAAGTATTTCGCTTGTTACGAAACCAATATTAGGAGAGAATTAATATGCCAATTATGACTGAAGAAGAAGCGTATGCTTTAGATGAATTATTAACTAAAACAACCCCAAGAGTGAATCCTGCAATCAAGGGAATTACAGCCAAGAAAGGTTTTAAAATGTTGTCTGTTGATAATTTTTCTGCAGAATATATCACTTCTAAAGCTCTTGCTACCCGGCAAACACCGGATGAAATAATTCACGAACTGATTAACAAAGAACTCGCCGCTGCTGTTTAATTTCTCACTGCCAGAACTACATCTTTGTCATTAGTACATTACATATACAACCCATATAAGAAGTATTACCTTTTTATGAAGGTATGAGTCTTGTATAATAATACTTGACCTACAGAATTTTCAATAATTAACCCAAGCCAGGCAGCGCAAATCCCTTTCAGGGTCATAAACGGCCGTGGCCTTCTACAACGCACGCTTTGGCGTGGCATTGTAGGTGATCCACGCCGAATGCCCCTAAAAGGGATTTGCGCTGCCCGCCTTACGCTAATTCTAAATTTCTATAAGTCAGATCTAAATTTTAGAATTAACATAAAATGTTACTCACATAGCATATAGCGTCTTATTTTACCTGACAATACCAGACAAAAAGTGGTTAAATGTGCATTATCTGACTATTCGTAAAATTTAAAATAAATAATACCATCTTAAGTAAAGCATAGCTCATATACAACCCATATAAGAAGTATGACCTTTTTATGAAGGTATGATCTATTTCTTT
>WQSN01000099.1 GCA_009787835.1 Treponema sp. | reverse complement strand
TCATCTGTGTATTCGTATAACGGATAAATTCTTGTATTTGTAAAATTGGTTTCATAATGAGTCACAACAGGGATTATTCCGTAATCGGAAATTTCCGCGCGTGGCTGCGGGGATTCCTCCAATGTAAAAGTAATAACCGCAATAGCGCCGATTACTCTTTCTTTTTCACTCTGATGTGAAACAAAATTCCCTATGGAATAGAACACAAGAGTTTTTCTTCCATCTTCAAGTACAATTGTTTCCGCACGCTGGAGTACATGAGGGTGATGTCCGATTACTAAATCAACATTAAGTTCGGCTAGAAACATTGCAAGATCAGTCTGGCTCCTGTCAGGCTCCGGCAGGTATTCGGCCCCCCAGTGCATGGAAACGATTAAAAAATCACATAACGAGCGCAGTGCGTTTATTTCCTGCGTCATTTTTTCCCTGTTAATAAGTGATATAAGATTCGGGTTATCTCTGGGAACGGAATAACCGTTTAAACCGTAAGTGTAGGATAAGAATCCAAAGGTAATATTATTTTGCGTTATAAGTCTTGCGCTTTCTCCTTCTTTTCTTGCGCCTATTACGGTAAATTCCTCAAACGTATCCAGATAATCAAGAGTCGCGAGTATACCGGCTCTTCCCATATCCATGGTGTGGTTGTTAGCGATATTAATTACATCAAAACCCGTGTCAGAGAGAACCGGCGCAAGCGATTGAGGAGAGTTAAAATTCGGATAGCCTGAGTGGCCGAAACTCTCTCCTGCCATTACTGTTTCCTGATTTATAAAAGCGATATCCGCGCCTCTTATAATTTCCCTTACGCGCGAATAGATCGGGAAAAAATTATATTCGCCGTTTACCAGCGACGAGTTTATTAATGTTATGTGAAACAGATTATCGCCCGCCGCCGCCATAGTAAGCGAATATCTGCGCGGCATTTCAGGCGCGGTCTCCTGCGTTTCAATGGTATCTTCGCTGTCATCAATTGAAATTAAGTTTTCGCTTTCTAAAGCGGCGCTTCGGCTTTCGTCATCACGCCGGTCTATACGGGTTTCTTCTTCAATCCTGACATCGCTGTACGGATCATGTCTTTGCTCCATGACTGTTGTAAGCAGGCAGCTTGAAAACAACGGCAATATTACAATTGATATTATTATTTTATTTTTTATATCTGCCACCAATTACCCTTTGAGACCCGGAAAGGTCGTTGAATAATTGTATATTATCATATCCATGTTTTTCAAGTAAATTTGATATATCTTTCATCTGCCGGGGATCGGCTTCCAATAACAGAACGCCGTCCTTTTCAAGGTACTGCGGCGCGTTTTCTATTATTCGTTTTATTATATCAAGTCCATTTTCTCCGCCGTCAAGCGCGGTACGCGGTTCGTTTTGTACTTCGGCTGGTAAGGATGATATTTCCCCGGAAGGAATGTAAGGCGGGTTTGATACTATAAGAGAAAAAATCTCAGATACAGGCACTGAAACATTATGAATAAGCGGAGAAGAAAGAAATGGATTTTTTAACGCGTCAAATAGATCTCCGTGATAAAAATCTATTTTTCCATTCGGTAAAAGACGCGAAGCGTTTTCTTTAGCTGTCTCTAAAGCCTTTATTGATATATCCGCAGCGTATATTTCCAAAATCGGTATCTCTTTTTTTATTGCAATAGCAATTGCGCCAGATCCTGTGCATAAATCTAAAACTTTTATTCGTGCCGAAAGGTTTAATACTTCGCTGCTTGCGCCGGGGTTGTTGATTTCTTTGTGTCTCTGTGCCTCTGCGTTATTTATTTTTGATAACACTTCCAGAGCAGCCTCGACTAATGTTTCGGTGTCTGGTCTTGGTACCAGAACNGATTTGTTTACCAAAAAATCCAGTCCGCGGAATTCTTTTTTACCCGTGATATACGCTGTACATTCACCGCCGGCTCTTCTTTCTATAAGTTCGCAAAAAGCGGCGCAGGTTTTNTCTGATAACTGCTCTGTCGCGCGGGCGGTTAAAGCCGCTCGTGTGGTATTTAACACATGAGCCAGCAGAAGAGAAGCGTCAAGACCCGGCGTTTCTATACCGGCGTATTTTAAATCGGCGCTTCCCTGCGCAAGCGCTTCGCGGATTATCATTTTTTATGAGGCTTCCGACATACTGCTTTGTAACAATTCTTCTTTTGCGGATAATTTCAAAGTGTCGAATAGTTCCGCGGCTTCTCCCTGCATAATAATGTCAAGTTTGTAAAGGGTAAGATTAATGCGGTGATCCGTAAGCCGGTTCTGCGGAAAATTGTATGTCCTGATTCTCTGAGAACGATCGCCTGAACCTACCTGATTTTTTCTGGCTTCGGCTCTTTGCGCCGCGGCTTTCGCTTCTTCCATTTCATAAATGCGCGCGCGCAATATTCGCATGGCTTTAGCCTTATTTTTAATTTGGCTTTTTTCGTCCTGGCAATGAACTGTTATCCCGGAAGGCAGATGCGTTATGCGCACAGCGGAATCGGTCGTGTTAACGCATTGCCCGCCCGGGCCGCCCGCGCGCATTACGTCTATTCTTAAATCTTCCTGTTTTATATCGATTTCAGTTTCGTCGGCTTCGGGAAGTACAGCGACTGTTACTGCTGATGTGTGAATCCTGCCCGAGGCTTCGGTTTCAGGTACTCTTTGTACCCTGTGCACCCCGGACTCATACCTGAGGTTTTCATATACATTATTTCCGCTTATAGAAAAAACAATTTCCTTTATTCCGCCGAGTTCCGTATCGTTGGAGTTCATTATCTCAAACTTCCAGCCTTTTGTTTCGGCGAAGCGCCAGTACATACGGTAAAGATCCGATGCGAAAAGCGCCGCTTCCTCGCCGCCTGTCCCGGCGCGTATTTCCATGATGATATTTTTTTCGTCCAGAGGATCTTTAGGGATTAAAAGGAGTCTTAGGCTTTCTCTGTTTGAAACAAGTTTATTTTCAAGCTCCTTTAGCTCCTCGCGGGCGAGTTCCTTCATCTCCTGATCTTTTTCTTCCTGAACAAGCGTTTTCGTTTCTGATGTTTGTTTTTCCAATTCCTCGACTATATTGCTTAGTTCCGCGATTTCACTTAGGTGTGAGTGTTCCTTCATTGCCTCGCGGTAACGGTTTTGATCTTTTACAAGCAGAGGATCCTGAATAATCAAACTCAGTTCATCGTACCGTTTAAGCAGGGATGTTAAACGTTCATTCATTTTACGGCCTTTTACTGTTTTTCTTCAAACCTCGGGCAGGAGTATATCACAATTTCCATCTGGTTTTCTTCGCTTGTAAATACGTCGAGTGTTTGCCTTAAGGTTTCCTGTATTTGGCAGTTGCCGGATATTGAGCAAAACGGGCAGGCGCCGTTTCCCCGTGAATTTAATTCAATGTGCATAGTTCACATTAACAGAGAAACGGATAAAAAGCAAGTTCTACAGAATCGGGAATTCAGTACTGCCAGTTCGCCGAGATTGCAAACCTGCCGCTTTCATTGTTTCCGTAACTCCTGACTTTGAAATAATAGGTTTCTTCGGCTCTGACATAAAGCAGGATCCTTGCGTTTAAATTATCTCCGCTGTCATCATCTTCTTCCATTAATTCCATACCGGCGTTATATGCCCACATAATAGTATCAACGCTGCCAGATGTTTCTACAATTAATTCCCCGCTGCTTAAAGGCCTTACAGCATATAAGAACTCTACGCCGGGGCTCATATTTTCCGACAGAGTAGATCCCACCCGCAGTTGTGTTGACCGCGGGATGACTGGGTTCACTACAGGCGTAGGAGCCGGCGCAGGAGGTGGAGGTGGTGCGGGTGTTGGAGCCGGCGCTGGAGGTGGTGCGGGCGCAGGGGCTGGCGCAGGAGGAGTAATGCCGGTCATAACCGCGGAAACTGTGAATGAGCCGCTGGTTGAATTGTTGTAACCTGACACCCGGAAATAATAAACATCGTTTGCTCTCGCGCTAACCGTGATTCTAGCATTATAACCCTGTCCGCCGTCATCATCGCTGGCAATTTCCTGCATATTGGAATCAAATGCATTCATGTATGTATCAGTGCTGCCTGATGTTTCTACAGTAAGCGTTCCGTTGTTTGCCGATCTTACCATGTAGGTAAAACTGACGCCCGGATTTAATGTATTAGAAAGAGATGACCCAACCCGCAGTTCTATATTCGCGGCAGCGCCGGCCATTGAAGCTGAAATTGTAAAATTCCCTGTTTGGTTGCTGTTGTAACCTCTTACTCTGAAGTAATATGTCTGACCGGCAGATACGTTAGTGGTGATTTTTGCGTTCAAACCCTCTCCGCCGTCATCATCCTCGGCTATTTCTGCCATGTTAGAATTATATGCCCACATTCTGGTGTCGAGGCTGCTCGATGTTTCAACAACAAGGGTTCCGCTTCCGGCAGGTCTTACCATATAAAAAAATCCTGATCCCTGATTCATGTATTCGGAAGCCGGTGAACCAACACGCAGTTCAGTTATTGATGCCTGATTCGCCGATATGGAAAAATTCCCTGTTTGGCTGTCGCTGTAACCTCTTACTCTGATGTAATATGTTTCGTTTGCTCTTACATTAAGGTCGATTCTTGCGTTATAACCCTGCCCGCTGTCATCATCATTTGCTAATTCCACCCTGCTGGAATTAAGCGCCCACATTCTGGTGTCGAGGCTGCCTGACGTTTCGACAGTAAGAATACCGTTGTTTGCAGGTCTGATCATGTAGTTAAATTCTCCTCCCGGGCTGAGAAACTCGTTAACTATAGTGCCGATACGCAGTTCCTGCTGCGCAAACGCAGTCATCGTAAGGCATGCCGCAAGAGTTATGGTTATAACAATTATCTTCTTAAACATAATTTCTCCCTGGAAAGGTTATTTTTATATATTCCCTTTTTTCGCTAAAAATATTTTACATCCATGTATTAATATATAGTAGAAATATTCATTTGTCAAAATATTTGGGCGCAATAGTTACAATTAATGCTGTTTTATGGTAGACTTGAGCCAATGAGAATCTGGGATCAAGTCATCCATTTTTTTCAAAATTGGTTTGTAAATCTGACATCTGAACAGAGAAATATTTTTGTTATCGCAAGCACCGCNCTNTTTTCAATTGCCTTAACCATTTCAGTAATTGNNTCCATGAATTTTTCCGTAAAGGACGATAATTCTAAAATGGAGCAGACGAAGGTTTTCTCCCGTATTTCTCCTGATGAAATTTTTATTCCTGACGAACCGGATTATTTACCTGGAGTGCTTCTGGAAAGGAACCGGCGGTCTGTCTGGACAGAAGAAGACGCATCAGTTTTTTGGCAGGATCCGCTTGTGAACGGCGAAGAGCCGTGGCGGGAAAAAATTGAAGCCGTGATAGATGAGTTTCTGGAGCGGATCCCGTGAAAAATATTTTTCCTGTTTTCTTCGCGGCATTTTTTTTATTTTTTTCCTGCGCCGGATCTCCTGATCTTGTTGAGGAACCAGAGATTAATAATAGAGAAGCCGTGACTCATGATGAACCTGATTTAATTGATGAGGAACTTGTTAGCGAAGAATCAGGAATCGTGAGCGGTGAATTAATAATATCCGATGATGAGTTAAATGAAATTTCAATTGATGAAGAAACTGAATTAGTTGATACACAAAGCGCTCAGATAATTCCTGAAGAACAGCCTGTTATCGAAACACCGTCTGCGCCTGTTGCGGCAGTTGACGAAACATCGGCCGCCGCGGTTGTACCTGCAACACCTGCCGCTGCTGTAACACCTGTACCTGTACCCGCCGCGCCTATACCCGCTCCGGCAGCAACACCTGTACCAGCAACACCTGCACCTGCGGCCGCAACGCCCGCGCCAGTGCAGAGTACGCCGGTTCCTCTTGTTGAAATATCAGGAGAGATATTACCTGATGAAGCATTACCCGTTCAAACACTTGACGAAACCTCGGATGGAACTGTAGACGAACCTGCGCCGCCTCCTCCCGCTTTTACGCCTTTAAGGCGCGATCTTCCGGCTCAGGCGGTAACGGCTCAAAACACCGAGGTAATTTTTTCGCGTGTAGTGCACGTAACGGTTGG
>WQSN01000098.1 GCA_009787835.1 Treponema sp. | reverse complement strand
GGAGTAATTAATTTCTGAAACATATTTATATGCAGGATATTAATAATAAATTTCTTCTTTAGTAGTGATACTTGATCTATAAAATTAATTAATAATGAATATAGCGGGCTGAGCAAATCCCTTTCAGGGGCATTCGGCGTGGATCACGTACAATGCCACACCAAAGTGTGCGTTGTATGAGGCCACGGCCGTTTATGACCCTGAAAGGGATTTGCACAGCACGCGTTTAATAATTATTGAATATTCTGTAGGTTAAGTTAGCTCTTTAGAACGTGGTTATTGATTTTATGCTTTTTCCTGCACTTTACATAATTTCTGATACAGATCGTCCTGGTCGATTAGTTCTGCGTGGCTGCCGGATTGGACTATTCTGCCTTTTTCAAAAACAAATATTACATCGGCGTTACGAATGGTGGAAAGCCGGTGCGCGATGGTGACGATTGTTCGGGTTCCGGCGATTTCATTGATTGCCTGTTGAATCTGCGCTTCTGTGTGAACATCAACCGAGGCTGTTGCTTCATCAAGGATCAGGACAGGAGCTTTGCAGAGTATTGCGCGGGCTATGGCAATCCGCTGCTTTTGGCCGCCTGAAAGTTTAACACCGCGCTCGCCGACCTGCGTATTGTACGCATCCGGCATCAGCATTATATCCTCGTGAATTCTCGCGATGCGCGCCGCGGCTTCCACATCTTCAAATGAGGCTTCCGGCCTGGCAAAGGCGATATTCTCTTCTATCGTGCCATTGAATAAAAAGGTGTCCTGTAAAACTATTGAGATATTTCTGCGCAGGCTTTCCAGTGTTATGCCGCGAAGATCGTTTCCGTCAAGACAAATTTTTCCGGCTGTAGGATCGTAAAATCTGGAAATAAGCTGGCTTAAAGTAGTCTTGCCGACTCCAGTCGCTCCGACAAGCGCGATCATCTGGCCCGGCTTTACGTTGAATGAAACATCATCAAGTATTGTTACGCCTTCTATATAAGAGAAACTGACATTTTCAAATGAGATATGCCCCTGCGCTTTGCCGATGGAAGACGCGCCGGGATTATCTTTCACGCTTCTTGGCGCGTCAAGAATTTCTATAACACGTTCAGCGCCCGCCAATGCCTGCTGCGCGGATTCTAGAAGCTGGGCTACGCCTGTAATGGGTCCGTAAAAAAGTGCGAGATAGAGCATAAAACCCACAATGTCGGCGACAGACAACTGGTCTTTAAATGCCAGATATCCTCCGAAACCGACAACGATTACGCTGCCCAAAGAGGTTAAAAATTCCACGCTTGGGTGAAATATGGCGCTTAACTTTAATGCGCGTAACATGTTATGTGTAAGATCTTTCCCCTTGATTAAAACTTTTTCCGACGCGGAATGCTGGCGTCCGAATACCTGTATTTCCTTGATGCCTGAAAAATTATCCTGAAGCTGCGCCGATAACTCGCCCTGAGATTTCTGCATCTTCTGAAAATTGGGGCGCACTTTATGGCTGAAAATCCATCCGGAAACCAAAATGAACGGGATCGGTATGCAGGTTATAAGAGCGAACTGCGGATTGATGCTGAAAAGAATTATCGTAACGCCTGTCAATGTAACAAAATTTGTTATAATATCCGGTGTGATGTGCGCGTAGATCAGTTCAAAGGTAGCGACATCGTTCATTACGCGGCTGAGAAGTTCGCCTGTTTGCTTGTTATGAAAGTAATCCATGGAGAACGACTGGATTGCGTTGTATACTTTCATGCGCAGTTCAAGAACAAGCTTCCAGGCAGCCCTGTGCGAACAGTAACTGCTTAAGAACCGGAACAGGATGCGTATTAAAAACAAAACAAGCAGCGCGCCTGCCATCCAAAGAACACTGATAAATTTTTCTTCTGTCATGCCTTCCGCGACAAGCCCTGTCATTGCAGCCATTATCCTGGGCGCGATCAGGTTTACCGCCGTCAGCGCCAAAGTGCCGAATATGGCCAGTAAAAGCCACCACTTATACCTGACCGCCTCTTTCGCGATGCGCCACAAAGTCTTCAACTGATACAACTCCTGTTTCTCTTTTGGTTCTGTGTTTACCGGGCGGTATTAACTGCGCAGCTTCCAGTATTTTCAGCGGAACAAAATAATTATAATACTGTTAAAAAAATCTGACAATATACCCGTGAAGCCGGTTGCTTTACGGACAGATATTCATTATCTCAGCCAAAGCTCCTATTTATATTTTAATGTTAACAGTAAAGGCAAATGATCGCTGAGTCCTATGCCGGTTTTTGCGTTATATGAAAACGGCGATCCGCCGGCGTTGGTAAAGGGCTGATAATTGGCAACCTCTGTCTTCTCGTATGTCCAGCCTGTATTCCCGAAAAAACGGCCTGATATTAAAAAATGATCTATTGTTTCCCAGTTGTATCTGTAAAAATAAGAACCGTTTTCAAGACCGCCAAGCCACGGTGAAAAAAGAGCGATGGAGCCTTTTGGAAAATGGACAGGTTCAGGCGGTTTATTTCTGCTTATAATGATAAAATCTTTTTGAAGAGCCGGGTAATCCTCTCCGTTTAATCCGCGGCAGCCTGTCAACTGGGCGCAAAAAGGATCATCGGGAAGCAAAGCGCAGATCATCGCGGCACCCTGCCTGAAAAACTCATCATGGTTTTCATTCATATCTCCTGCGACAATTACGCCTGTATCCGGTTCTTTTTCCCATAATTCGCGGATACGGCGCACAATTACCCTGGCGGATGCCTTGCGGACATTTTCTGTCACACCATCTCCGCCAAGCTTGGATTTCCAGTGACAGACAAAAATTACAATCTCGCCTTCACCGGCCTGTACTCTCGCTTCCAGTACCGGCCGGGGCGTTGTTTCGCCCCTTACCGAAATTGAATGCGCTTTGGCTTCCAAAATGGGAACACGGCAAAGTATTCCTACTCCCAAAGTAGCGCCGGGATTATTGGCGAAATGGCTCCATGAATAACCCGCAGATATCGCAAGCGAAAGATCTTCCAGAATCTTTAGCGATTCTATTTCCTGAAGCATAATTATATCCGGCTGCGGTTCTATCCTGCCAATCGCCGCGGAAACTGAATTGATTCTGCCCAGATATTTTTCCTCAGACCAGCCTGCCGATGTCAGATATTCATCATATTCATATCCATTGTCAGCGCCGTCAAACAAATTGTGAATGTTCCATGTCATTAAAGTGAGCGCGCTTAGTTCCTCGGACATTCCCTCTGTTTTTGTTTCTGAAGCGCACGCGCCCAGAGCCAGAATAGCCGCTATAAAAACGGATGCCGCCCGCCGCAGAAAATGAAAGCATGGTAAAATATTTTTCATAATAACCTCCAAATAAAGTATTTACCCTATATACGGCGCGTATATGAGATGCGCTTTACTGAAGGAGATTTTTTTTATTTTTTTTGTTTCAATGTATAATGCTGCGCGTGATACGGGTTGCGCCTGTTTTTTAAAAATGACTGATAGGCCGCGCTGCTTTCATAATAGCCATCCAGTCCTTTAAACGATGATGATTCATCACACCTGTAAAGTTCCATAAGGAGCGGGAAAAGAGGGGAGGCCATTATCTCTGATGTGCGGAAAACAGGCAGTCTGGGTATGGCCGCAGGAAGCATGTGGTTTCTTACAAGAAAGCAAACGTTATGCGTAATGGATGAGCTGAATCCCAGCCGCTCAAGGAACCTGCGGGCCTGGGTTTCACCTAACTCCGCGTGACCGTCATACCTGCGGCTGCCGGTTGAATTGGCTATTGGTTTTCCGGTATCATGCAGCAAGAGTCCAAGCGAAAGCTCAAGATCGCAGATGCATGATTTCCTGTAACGGAAGGTTTCCATCGTGTGGTTCCAGGCATTCCCTTCCGGATGAAATTCCTTGGAATGACCGGCCTGTTCAAGAATGGCCAGTTCAGGCCAAAACTTGCCGATAAAGCCGGCAGTTTTCAATAATTCCATACCTAAAGCGGGATTGGAAGAAGTCACAAGAGAGCAGAGCAGTACACGCTGTTCTTCCTGGGCGGGAGAGCGGCTTTCGCCTGTCTTAGCCAGAATTTCCGCAATTTCCCGCACATAATGTTCCGCTCCGGAATCGACCGGAAAATACTTCGCGAGTATCAAGGCCGCGTCCATTAAATAATTAACGCCGCTTGAACCCGGTATTAAACCTTCACAGATAATCCGCCCAGGATTTATTTTAACACCGCCTGATTTTATATTATTGCGCCTAACGTCTTTTAAAAGGGGATATATGCCGCGCGGATCATGGAACACGCGGGATTTACAATCCTGGTAAAATTCCAGCATGTTAAATGAAATATGGTTATCATTCCCGTATGCTTCCCTCCGCCCTGCGGGATGCCCGCTGAGCTTAAGGAATTTGTTTTTATGCGCCGTGAAATCGCCGCATTCGCATCTGAAGTACCATGTTTGATCATTTTCGTCCAACGCCGCGTCCGCGAGATCCGCTCCGGGATAGCGTAAATTCTCAAATAATTTCGCCAGATTCGCCGTATCAGCATCGGTGAGAATCTGAACTGTGCCGCTGTTATCTTTTTGGGAAAGCCAGGAATCAACAGCGCCAAAGCCGTGAAGATATGCGGAAAAACCGGCATTGTAGATCATGTCTAAAACCGTCATTCCGCATGCCTCCCAATCTCCCTATCTGGCGTATTCTGTAATTCGTGTTTCCCGGATCATTGTTACCTTGATGCGTCCTGGGTAGCGAAGATCGTTTTCAATCTTGCTGGCAATTTCTTTTGCCAGTTCCCTGGTGCGTTCATCGGTAACAGATTCGCTGTTAACCATTATGCGAAGTTCGCGGCCTGCCTGGATGGCGAAGGATTTGTCTACTCCTGTAAATCCTACGGCGACATTCTCCAGGTTTTCAAGGCGCTTAACATAGTTATCAAAGGTTTCCTTGCGCGCTCCAGGGCGTGCGGCGGAAATCGCGTCGGCGATTTGCACCAAAATTGCTTCAACGCAGGTTGGTTCAATATCATTATGGTGGCTGCCGATTGCGTTTATTACCCTTGGATCTTCGCCCATTTTACGCGCCATATCCATTCCGATTTCAGCATGGTTCAGGTCGGAATCTGATTCCACACCCTTACCGATGTCATGCAGCAAAGCGGCGCGCTTTGAAAGGTCGCGGTTGCAGCCGACTTCAGCCGCCAGCATACCCGCGATAACTGCCACTTCCTTTGAATGCTGAAGCACATTCTGCCCGTAACTGGTGCGGAAATAAAGCCGTCCCAGCGCGCGCACAGCGTCCTGTTTAATATTGTGGATACCTGTGTCAAAGAGAACTTTTTCGCCTTCTTCAAAGATTTTCTGGGATATGTCCTTGCTGACTTTAATAACAACTTCTTCTATCCGCGCCGGATGAATCCGCCCGTCAAGAATTAGCCGCTCCAGAGAAATTTTCGCTATTTCCCGCCTGACAGGATCAAAACAGGAAATTACTACCGCTTCGGGAGTATCGTCAATAATAATATCAGCGCCGGTCAAAGTTTCCAGGGTACGGATATTACGACCTTCGCGGCCGATGATTCTGCCCTTCATTTCTTCATTGGGCAGATTGACGGTTGTTACCGTTACATCGCCAGTAACCTCAGTCGCGAGCCGCTGGATTGTGGTAACAAGAATGTCACGGGCTCTTTTTTCACCCGCCAGATTGGCTTCCTGTTCAATCTTGTTGATCAATGACTGAGCGTCATGCCTGGCTTCATTTTCCAGGTCCCTGATAATTAACGCCTTCGCTTCTTCAGATGTTAATCCTGAAATACGCTCAAGTTCCGCACGGTAGCGCTGTTCCTCTTTGGATAGCTCCGCCTCTCTCTGCTGATAGTTTTTTTCTTTCTCAACATACATTTGCTCAGTCCGCTCCAGTTGAGCGGTCTTTTTATCTATAACTTCTTCTTTTTGTACAACGCGGCGTTCATACCGCTGCAACTCAGCCCTTCGTTCCCGAGTTTCCCTCTCCTGCTGGTTTCGATCACGGATTACTTGTTCTTTCGCTTCAAGAAGTATCTCTTTCTTCTTAGCTTCTGCTTCTTTTATTGCATCGTGTTT
>WQSN01000097.1 GCA_009787835.1 Treponema sp. | reverse complement strand
ACGGCTCTGCTTGCATCTTCAATATAATCGCCTAGAAATGTTTCTGTTTCTAATAAATTTTTTCCAATGCGATCGGGGAATGTGTTAGCTATAATGAACCCTGAATCATGATAAATAGCCATATAGGTAATTTCTTCATAATTTTTAACAGTTTCCGCCAGTTTCGGCTGTATGGTATCTGTGTTCAAAAGTTCTCCCACTCCGCCGACTACCTGATTTGTTTTGGAATCAATTACCGGAACCATTACTCTGAGCATATTAACTGCTTTTCCCATAATAATTCTGGAAAATGGATCTTCCACACGGGTGATTCTTGAGTTTGGGCCGTTAAAAAACGCCATCGCGTTGTCCACGTCTGTAGTAACGCGTGTTTCTACAGCGCCGTGCTCTCTTGTAAAGGCGATCGCGTACTGTCCTGTCGCGGTGGAACCTGTTCTGCCTATCATTTGCGCGTCCATGCCGTCAATTGCGTTAGGTTTCCAGACAGTATAAAGGTTAACCATATCAGGATTGGATGTAATGGTGCCTCCCATCAATGTGTCAAAAATTTTACGTCTTTCTCCCGCGTCTATATCCTGATAATCCGCCATTATTTCCGCTAGTGTTTCCAATTTTACATAACTTTTATTTACCTGTTCGCTCCAGTACTCAGCCTGCTCGCCGGAGAGGTACTCGATTACCGAATGGTTAAGCTTTAACGCGATACTTGATGCCCGGCTTAGTAACAATATGGAAATTCCCGCCACAACAACGATCATGACCGCGATTACCAGAATACTTAATCTAAATTTCAATTTCATATTATCCGCCTTTTTTATTGGAAACCAGTCTCCAATATACCGTAATTCTGTTAAAATTAAGAATAAAAGACAATTTTTTATATGTCAATGGGAAGAATCGCCGCATTTAACATAAATTGTTATTTTTTTTTCCTTGAACAATCAATATAATTATTGCATAATTATTCAAAGAAATGTGAAAAGAACCTTATTGGGAGAGTGGTCTTTATTATGAAAGACAGGTTTAAATCACTGTTCAACCAGATTGCTTTTACTTTACTTGCGTTCACAATAATGGTTGTACTAAGCTATACATTCAACTCAAGAACGGTCCGGGAAAATCTTTCAAGAAACGCGGAAACCGTACTCTCCTTTACCCACGAGCAGATCGATGCCGAGTTAATCGCTTCCAAGGTATTGCTTGGAACTTTTGCGCAGACTGTCCAATTGATGATCCTGAACGGCCTCGCGGAAAATTTGCAGACATATATTACTCTGACAAGCCGGTATGCCGTATCAAGCGAATCGGGTCTTAGTAATGTAAACGGCGTGTACGGTTACTTCGAAGCATTTTTTGATGAACCTGTTTATGTAGCCGATTGGGAGCCGACTGAAAATTACAAACCATATGAACGAATTTGGTACACAGAAGCTAAAGAGCACTGCGGCGAAGTTATAGAAACAGAACCTTACGTGGATGCNTCGACAGGCGAATATATTATTACTTACTCCCGNTGTATTCANGATAATAACGGAAATGATATGGGAGTNGTCGCTATTGATGTGCCGCTGGATAAAATCGGAGAGATTGTCACAAACGCGGCATTGAACGAAGGCGGCTACGGAGTACTCGCCGCTAAAGATTTAACATTAATCGCCTACGCGAACCGGGATTTTGTCGGGTTAAATATGCGCGATCCAAGGCTCGCNCTTGCGAATTACGCGGATGANCTGCAGCGCGGAGTAAGGCTTTACGAACGGCAGGTGACAAACTGGAAAGGCGAGAAAGTGATCGCCTTTTCAAGAACCCTCCCCAACGGCTGGCATCTTGTGGTTTTATCCCCGAAGGATCAATATTATCAGGGCACAAACAGGATGCTTGTTGTTCTTTGTATTCTTGGATCGCTCTTATCGTCGGCGCTTATAATTTTTTTAATACGCGTAGACAGAGCAAGGGCGAGAGCCGATGAAGAGAGCAAGCAGAAGAGCGCGTTCCTCGCTAATATGAGCCACGAGATCCGCACGCCGATGAATGCGATTATCGGCATGACTTATATCGGAAAATCCGCCGGTGATATACCGCGCAAGGATTATTGTCTTGACAAGATCGAAAACGCTTCTCAGCATTTGTTAGGTGTCATTAATGACATCCTTGATATGTCAAAAATAGAAGCGAAGATGTTTGTGCTTTCCAATGTAGATTTTAATTTTGAAAAGATGCTTCAGCGCGTTATAAGTATCGTGGGGTTCCGCGCTGACGAGAAAAAACAAAAGATTTCAGTATATATTGACAAATCTATACCGCGTATTCTGATAGGAGATGATCAGAGGCTTGCGCAGGTTATCACAAATCTTCTCGGCAACGCGGTTAAGTTTACTCCGGAAGGAGGATCGATTAAACTTGATACCCGCCTTACCGGCGAAGAATCCGGCATTTTTACGACACGCATTACTGTGACGGATTCGGGGATCGGCATAAGCCATGATCAGCAGAAACTTCTTTTCCGTTCATTCCAGCAGGCTGATACAGGAACAGCGCGTAAATTCGGCGGAACAGGGCTTGGGCTGGCGATATCCAAAAATATTATCGAACTTATGGGCGGAACCATTGAGCTTGAATCCGATATCGGCAAGGGTTCGTCATTCTCATTTACATTCAGGGCAAAGGAAAGTTCAAAAAACAGCAGCCGTCTTGCGGCGGCCGACGTTAACTGGAATAAAGTTTCTGTTATGGCGGTAGACGACGATAAAGAAATTCTCGATTGCTTTAGTGATGTTANGCGGGATCTGGGGACAAACTGCGATACCGCTTTAAGCGGCGANGAAGCGTTAGCCCGCGTAGAAAAAAACGGAATGCATAATGTTTATTTTATCGACTGGAAGATGCCTGACATGGACGGCATAAAGCTTGTTAAAGAATTAAAGGCAAAGGCGAAATCCCCCAATGATTCGATAATAATCATGATCTCCGGCGCCGAGTGGAGCAATATCGCGGACGAAGCTAGAAAAGCCGGTGTAGACAAATTCCTTTCCAAGCCGCTGTTCCCCTCTGCAATCGCGGACGCGATCGCTGAAGCGATTGGCGTTCAGGAAACGCCGGAAGAAGACAAGAAGAGCTACGAAGGTATATTTGAGGGGTATAAAATCCTCCTCGCTGAAGATGTGGAAATTAATCAGGAGATAATTGACACATTGATTGAGCCCACGCTTTTAAAGATGGACTGCGCCGAAAACGGCCTTATTGCGCTCAATTTGTTTCAGAAAAATCCCGCCGATTACGATTTGATCCTTATGGACGTACAGATGCCGGAGATGGACGGGTACGAGGCGACCCGTAAAATACGGGAGGTAGATCATCCTAACGCCAAGGCAGTGCCGGTTATCGCAATGACAGCTAACGTTTTTAAGGAAGATATTGATAAATGCTTTTCCGCCGGGATGAACGACCATATCGGCAAACCGATAGATGTTGACGAGTTCTTTAAAATGATGCAAAAATATCTTAAAGAAATATAGACAAAGGATTCCAAAACACATATTATAGTATTGTGTTTTAAATGCAGTATGGGGAGACTTCCCCAGCCGCATAATTTATGTTAAGATTCATATACAGGAGGAACGTATGATAAATGAGATTTTAAAGGAAACAGGTTCTGCGAAAGTAAAGGACGATAAAGAGCTTGCAAAGAGCTTAAATGCATATCTAAAAGGTGAAAAACTGGAGGAATGNATAAAAGATTTCTGGAATGACAGGGAAAACAATAAAACTNCCGTTAAGGAGAATTTTCCAAATCTGATACAGCANCTCTCTTTTTCATTTTTGCTCTTACAGGATGTAAACGGTTTTGTGAAGCAATCCTATGAGGNAAAAAAGGATAAGGACAGTTTTAAGCAAAGGATAAATGCCTGTTCCAAATTGTATAATAAATCCCTGCAAACTTATATCAGTATGTTTGGACTTCTTGACAACGGATCTATGATGGATTCNTTTTNNCTGTGGAAAAGCATTTATGAAAATTATATCGTGGCAAGCTATATCGCCAAAGGAACAGAGGAAGAAGCCAAATTATTTAACGAATATGAGACAGTACAGAAAAACAGATTGACAGGCGTAAAACTTTCTAAGGATGAAAAAGCGAAGCTTGCAAAAAAATACGGCAGGGATTTTGAAAGCAACGATTTATGTTTTGCGAAAAACATGAAAGGNAAAAAAACTTTTATTAAGTTTGTAAGGCTCGCCAAAGAAAAGAAGCTNTATAAATATTACCAGATGGCAGGTTATATCGGGCTTTCCGGCGCGTTCTCTGTTAATAACGGTATTGTGTACGATCAAAAAGCGGCAAGTAAGAAAAATGGATTCAGCGCTGAAGAAACAGCAAAAAGCGTAAACGCGTATATTAATNTAATGTCTGAATTCGCCGGTTTAATTATTGACAATTACATTGATGATAAAAAGCAAAAAGAAATCGTCAATAAACTGATTACACATTACTGCAAGGAAATTGACAGAAAATGGAAGAAGTTTTAAGTCAATAATTGCTCTGTTGTGTCCTATTGATCCATCATTCCCCAGTCCGGCATACCGACAAACGCGTCTGTNCCTATGTCAACNAGACTGCTCGGAATTANGATATTACCGGACATCGGGTTATATAAAAACACATAACTTCCNACTTGTTTGACACTGTTTGGAATTGTAATGTTTTCAAGCCCATTCCCGCGAAACGCTTCGCTTCCGATTGATGTAACNCCGTTACCAAGATCTAAGCTTGTAAGCTGGTTATCCCAAAACGCGCTGGGACCGATTGTAATAACATTATTCGGNATAACGAGGCTTGTCAGCCGGTTATCAGAAAACGCGCCNGGACCGATTAAAGTAACGCCTCTGCCAATGGTAAGGCTTGTAATCGCGTTCCCCGCAAACGCATGGGTGTCTATGTAAACAACACTATTAGGAATNGTAACATCGGATATGCTATTTAAACTAAACGCGGAATCGCCTATGCGTACAACGCTGTTTGGAATGGTGACGCTTGTTATTCCCATTCCGCTGTATGAATTTTCACTGAGCTGTTTCATAAACGCGCGACCGCCGATATGGGTAATACCATTTGGAATAGTAACGCTTGTATTGCCGCCCGCGTATTTTATCAGTGTTGTGCCTTCAATCACGAAATCGGCCGATGCGGCTACTGTTCCGCTCTGGCGGATATAAACATCGTCGCTTGACACGACGCGCTCGGTCATGCCGGCTTCAATATAGATACGGTCTTTTGCGGTATCTGTTCTGACTCTTCCGCTNTAATGATTAAATTCAAGACCGGCAGGATATAAAGAGATGCTGTAACTCCATTCCTCNTCTATTGGGTTGCTGAACCAGTGATAAAAACGGTTTTCATCAAAGCTGCCGCTACCCGCTTCTTGCCTGTCACCTAACGTACCGTCCTGTCTAATCCGGATTATTTCACTGCGGCCGTTTACCCATATTCCCGCGAAATCGGAAAAATCCCCGTTCAGGATTTTCGCGTAATTGCCGCTTACAGCCGTTTGCAATACGGTTGATTCAACTTCCGCCTGCGTTTGGACTGTTGTTGCTTCTGAAGATTGCGCGGTTCCTGCAACAGGAGCGGATGCCTGTGAGTTGTTTTTATTACATGACGTAAACAACGATAATAGAATAATTGTAAATGCAATAACGGCGATTTTATTTTTCATGAATCCCTCATTTCATTTGCTCGATCGAACTGCTCATAGTTTACTCATAATAATATTTTACCGCGGAACCGCGCTCAAATTAACTTTACTCTTCCGGTGTTACCGGAAAAAAAGGTACCAAACAATGGTTCCTGTCCATCGGTCCGCGGTAAATATTATATCAACTGCTTCTATTCAAAACTCGCATTGATGCGGTAAGGACCTGAGTTGGAACCATACGCTTTTAATCTGAAAATGGTGGTACCTGCTTGTACCGGAATCTGCACTCTGGCGTTAAGGTCTTCGTAATCATCGACTTCAACAATGAATTGATAATCGCTTGTTAATGCAGCGAGCATAGTATCTGTTGAACCTGTAGTATAAACAGTAAGCTGTCCGGCCCTGGTAGTCCTGACGCTGAACCAGTGTTC
>WQSN01000096.1 GCA_009787835.1 Treponema sp. | reverse complement strand
AGGGAAGAGCATTATTTTACATACTCGCTTTTACCGCATGCAGGATCATGGCAGGACGGCGGCACAGCGCAAAGCGCATACTGTTTAAACGTTCCGTTATACGCAATAAAAAATAATCCGCGGGAAAGCGGCCTGCCGGATTCCGCGAAAAATATTTCCGTGCAGGACAGGTCTTTTATCAATGTGAACCGCAGAAATATTATGATAGAAACCGTAAAAAAAGCCGAAGACAGGGAAAGCGTAATTGTCAGAATGTATGAATTTGAAAACACGCGCACAAAAGCGCAGATAACCCTGGAGCGCAGCGCGGCGGAAATTTATGAAACGGACTGCCTTGAAAACCGCAGGGAAAAAATCGCTTCAAATACATGCGCATTTACATTATCGATTTTACCTTATGAAATAAAAACGCTGGAAATTGTTTTTTAATTTTTTTTTTAAAGAACACCTGAAAATAAAAACATCCCATAATAAAAAAAATCTCAGGAAGGGTGCATTTTGCGATTTTATTTAAATTTATCTGGGTGTTTTATTGCCAGTCATACAGAATTAGAATTTTTTAAGATGGGGGGAAACCATTTTAAAAGAGGGTGTTTATGAAAATCGGATTTAAGCTTATTCTCATTATTTCTACAGTAAATCTTGTCGGTATCGGCGGTTTAACAATCGCCGCGACTTTATTTTCGTCAAGCCAGATTACCGGTTTATCGAATGAAAACGCGGGGAATATCACAGCGGTAACGGCAAACGCAGTTGACGCGTTTCTTGAAGTTCCAATGGATGAAGTGCGGACAATAGCTGAGCTTATGGGTTTTATTGACGAAGCCATTCCGCCTGAAGGAAGACGGGACGCTGTTAATTATTTTCTTAATACAATGATCAGAAAGAATCCTGAATATATAGGCGTATGGGCGGTCTTTGAGCCTGACGAGCTTGACGGTATGGACGCTCAATACGCGAACACACCAGGATACGACAGCACAGGAAGGTATGTAAGTTATTTTGTTAACGATAACGGCAGGATATCTTCTGAACCGCTTATCGGTTACGATGATCCGGGAGATGACGGCGCATATTATCACACCACTTTTAGATCAGGCAAAGAAGCGATAGTCGAACCTTATTTTTATAACATAAAAGGAAAAGACGCGTTGATTACCAGTGTGACAATTCCAATTATTAAGAACGGAAAAATAATCGGGGTAACCGGTGTAGACATTGAATTGAATGAAATACAGAACATGGTTAGCGCGATAAAACCTTTTGGAACAGGATACTCAGCTTTGTACAGTTCAGGCGGTATAAATGTTTCCCACCCTGACACAGGCCGTCTTGGAAAAAATGTAGCGCAGACGGGAGTCAACCTATACGGGGATCGTATGAACCACCTGCTTAAATGTTTAAGAGAAGGAACCATTTTTAATGAAGTGCTGGATTCAAAAGAGCATAACACAAAAATGATCGCCATGTCCCGTCCGTTTAATGTCGGCGGAAGCGAGAATCCCTGGATGGTAATGACAATTGTGCCTTACAACACAGTGATGGCAAGGGTGCAGCAAATGACTCTTATTTTGATAATTCTGGGCGTTCTGATTCTTGGAGTTACCACTATTATTATACTATTTGTAGCCCGTTCAATTACGGCTCCGATTAAATCCATGGAAAAAGTTTTGGGCCACCTTGGCGAAGGCGATTTTACTCATTCAATTGAAGTGACATCAAATGATGAAATAGGCAGCATAAGCCATTATCTGAACGAAACGCTGGAAAAAATAAAACATCTTATAAATATCATAAAGGGAGAAGCGGCGAAATTGTCGGGAATCGGATCGGATCTTTCGTCTAACATGACGGAAACCGCCGCGGCGATAAAGCAGATCACTTCAAATATTCAGGGCATCAAGGGCAGAACCATCAGCCAGAGCGCAAGCGTAACCGAGACAAACTCCACCATGGAACAGATTACGATCAATATCGATAAACTCAGTAAGCAGGTTGACAAGCAGTCAAGCTCGGTTGCGCAGTCATCATCGGCTATTGAACAAATGCTTGCCAATGTTCAGTCTGTTACCCAAACCCTGATTAAGAACAAACAAAATGTCAGCTCACTTACAGCCGCTTCGGAAGTAGGCCGTTCGAGCCTTCAGGATGTAGCGCAGGACATACAGGAAATAACCCGCGAGTCCGAAGGCTTGATGGAGATAAACGCTGTTATGGAAAACATCGCAAGCCAGACCAATTTACTTTCGATGAACGCCGCAATTGAAGCGGCTCACGCGGGAGAAGCGGGCAAAGGCTTCGCGGTTGTAGCCGATGAAATCCGGAAGTTAGCTGAAAATTCTTCCGTGCAGTCCAAAACCATCAGCGTTGTTCTGAAAAAGATAAAGGAATCAATCGATAAAATCACCCAGTCGACAAATGACGTTCTTCAGAAATTTGAAGTCATTGACGATCACATTAAAACCGTATCNGAACAGATAGAAAACATCCGCAACGCGATGGAAGAGCAGAGCCAGGGCAGCAAACANGTNCTGGAAGCCGTGGGAGACCTAAACGATATTACCCAGCATGTTAAAAGCGAATCCGAAGAAATGCGCACAGGNTCTACTGAAGTAATNAACGAAGGCAGAAGCCTTGAAGTTATCACNCAGGAAATTACAGGCGGCATGAACGAGATGGCCTCCGGCGCGGACCAAATCAACGCCGCAGTAAACAAGGTAAATGACTTAACCGCTGTAAATCATGAAAGGGTTAATATACTGATGAAGGAAGTGGAGCGTTTTAAAGTAGCGTAAATTTTCCGGCGCACCCGCAATGGCGTCACTTTAAATACATACGCAGTTTGTCCATGACTTCATCAAAATTGAGCGGCTTGCCTACGTGNCTGTTCATGCCCGANTCAAGGCATTTTTCGACGTCATCGCGGAATACATTAGCTGTCATGGCAACNATNGGGATAGTCTTCGCGTTTGGCGCGTCAAGCGCGCGAATCATCCGCGTTGTCTCGTAACCATCCATCAGCGGCATCTGTAAATCCATGAANATCATTCCGTATTTTAANGGATCTTTACGGAATATTTTTATCGCTTCTTTGCCGTTTTCGGCGCAGTCAATTGTAAGCTGTGTCGGTTCAAGCAGCGCCTGCACAATCTCGCGGTTTATTTCCATATCTTCCACAAGCAGTATGCTCTGCCCTGTATATTTCACCGTCATGTCGGCATGAGTCTTTGCAGGTTCAGTCTGCTTTATTTCCCCGGCGCGTTGAGCCTTTATGGTAAAAAAGAATGAAGCGCCTTTCCCAAGATCGGACTCGACCCATATTGCGCCGCCCATCATTTCGATAATGTTTTTTGATATGGAAAGACCTAAACCAGTGCCGCCGAATTCTCTTGAGGTGCTGCTTTCCGCCTGCTGGAAAGGTTGAAATAGGTTTTTTTGTTTTTCAAGGCTGATACCAATGCCTGTATCAGTTATAGAAAATTTAATTGTGCATATGCCGTTTTCTTCATCTGCACATTCCACATGGATTGTGATAGAGCCGTTCTCCGGCGTGAACTTTATGGCGTTTCCCGTAAGGTTTGTTATAACCTGCGATAACCGCTGTTCATCACCGACAAGGAATTCAGGAACAGCGGCATCTATGTTTAGCGACAAGTTTTGTTTTTTTTCATTCAAGCGTACGTTATTTACATTTATTATCCGCTGCACCATTTCTTTTAAATTAAATTCCGCGTATGTCAATTCAAGTTTGTTGGCTTCAATTTTGGACATATCCAGAATATCATTTATAACTCCAAGCAAAAGTTTCGAGGCTTCGTTTATCCGTTTAAAGCAGTAATCCTTGCGTTCAATCCCGTCTGCCTGAATTCCCAGGGATGCCATGCCGACGATGGCGTTCATCGGCGTCCGTATCTCATGGCTCATGTTCGCAAGGAACGCCGATTTCGCGTTTGTCGCGCTTTGGGCCTCCGCCTGCTTTCCGGCGAGTATTCTTANNAATATAACCAAAGCTAAAATGATCAAAAGCATTAATGTTCCGATTATTATCGAAAAGATGAACTCCATCGGGTTTGATTCCCATACAGGTAATATACGGTTAATTACTATATGGCCTGCGGGTAAGCTATTCGTATTTATTTTAAATTTTTTAGCTGTTATATGATCAAATTGCCACTGGTTGAGAAATGATGAATCATAAATAACGGGAATGTCCGTTACATTCTTCCCGCCAAGCAGGTCAATGACCATGGAAATGGCGNCNCGGCTTTTTACTTCATGAATTGAGACATATCCTCCTAATGTTCCATGCCCCATAAAAGTCGAAGTTAAGCAGAATACAGGATTTATTGATGCGGACACAACATGTTTCTGCACATCTATTTCCGAATAAAGTATATTGTCGCTGTCCACAAGATAGTTGCCGATTAAAACCAGTGTATCGGAACCAAAACCGCTTATCTCTTCCATGAGTTCATAGAACGGCTTGTTTTCGCAAAATACAAATTCCACCGGTAATCGCGTTGTTAATATTATACTTTCAATGTATTCGCGCATATTGGCGCTTCGGGAGAGCGAATAATCATTTAAAATAAAAATCCTTTTCGTTGCGGGGTATAAACGCAGCATCTCCCTTGCCGTTTCCTCAAAGGAAATTCTTCCCGAAATACCTGTGACATGCTCTTCAAGGCCGTACAGTGTTGTTTTCTTAAGAGGAGAACCTGCGTTTATGGAACCTGCGGTTCCGGAACCTATTATTTCCAGACCCGGTTGAGATTCAATATTATTGACTCCGCAGAATACCACCGGTTTAGGAGAAAATAGTAAGTAGTAATTATCCATCACGAATTTAAACGCTTCATTATCGGTTGCTAAAACAACATCGATTTCATGCGCTATATAATTAGCGCGGATCATATCCGAATAATAAGAATTAAAACCAACATCATTGCGGTGTTCATAAGAATTTAAATTAATATTTCTATATTCCACATTACTATGCGCTTCAAGAGCCTGTCTGATAACCTCAATTTGACTGTATTCCCTTTGAACCCTCGCGTCATAGGAACTAATATGCAGCAAAACCTGTTTGCTGCCGGCATCTCTTTTTGATAAGCGGAAGTCACTGATGGACTCCGGGGTGCCGGAGCCAATCAGCTCTCTAAACGCTTCTTCGAGCTGAGGAATCAAAAAGGCGTAATCTTTGTTTACATATGTGTAACACGGAATACGGTCAATTACATTTACTTTTTTAATGCCCGGCGGAATTCGATAATCAAAAGTTACAACACGCGGAAGGATCGTAACATCAGCTTCATTATTAAGAAGGGTTTCCCATATATCCTGAATTTCATTTACGACAATAAATTTTGAAGCTCCTGTCCGCTCCGCCTGGTTTGCAATAAATATATTCTGCCAGCGGTAACAAAACCTTAACCCCGCAATATCTGTCCATGTTGATATATCATAAGAAGCGTCTGAGCGGGTATATGCTGTAAATTCCACATAATCAACGGGGAATGGAACTTTCATAATATTGGGAAATTGAATATCAAAGCCGTCAGTCTGGCTTGGTAAAATCGCCGCCTCGCCATAATCTACACTGGCAATCGAAGTGCGCATCCCCGCAAGATTAATGGACATTTGATAACCTGAACGCTTTAAAGCATAGTACAGTAAACGTCCCACACCCATGGGCGAATCATCGCTCATGGCAACCTTTATTATGGGTTCCTGCTGCGCCCAAACAGGTATACTAATAAACAGTAAACCCAGTATAATAAATGTCATGCTGTAAAGCATAACAAAGTTTCCAGCGCAGAACAGTTTTTTCGATTTCTTCAATACTGATTCCCCTTCTGGATTACTCTTCTTTATACTACTGGCTCAAAAAACGGCTATCATATTGATTATAACAAATGAAGAACACCGCCGCAAGCACGCCGGGTGAATCTGTTTGCGGTTATATTGAATACTTTTTTACAGCAACGCTCCGTTCCGAATCCGCAAAATAAAAAGAGGCTGTCCGTAGAAGTGATCTTTTTATGGGCGCACCGCTCACGCTTTCGTATACTCCGTATACGCGCGTTCGCGCATTTTTTCGTCTTAAAATGAGTAATAGAACATCATTGAATAGTACTGTACCATGATGAACTGAAAAGGACAAGGGAGTTCTGGTAACAATAATGGTAACAGGGGAAAATGGGAGAGCATGT
>WQSN01000095.1 GCA_009787835.1 Treponema sp. | reverse complement strand
ACCATGATCCTGATCAGTTCATATATAAAAAGCCCGGGTTTCAGGAACCGGATAATTTTCATATATTGAAGATAAAACACCGCCAAATATTGATCAAGTAGCCCCTAATCCCTATCCCCTAATAACACTGGAAACGTTGGTTTATTTATGTTATACTTAATGAAAAGGGAGTATGTTAATGAAAATGAAATTCTTCTGCGTTTTTATTATCAGTTTGATCATCCTTACGGGCTGCGAGAAGCCGCCTGAAGATGAGATGCAGGCTGCGCGTGAAGCTGTTTTCAGGGCCGAGAACGACGCTAACGCTTCAGAGTACGCGAACAGTTCCCTGGAAAGGGCGCGGGACGCTCTAAGGCGTATGCAGATTGAAGCCGACTCCAAGCGTTATGACGCCGCCAAAACCCTCGCCGCTGAAGCGATAGCCGCCGCCGAAAGAGCGATTGCGGACGGCAGAGCCGGAGTTCAGAGAGCGGGTGGAGAGACGCAATCCGCTGTTACGGGTTTAAGAGACGATATTGAGGAAACTTCCAGAAATATTAACGGGGCGCGTTATAACCAGATGAATCTTGATTATGACGAGCTTGACAGGCAGATTGTTGACGCGCATAGCAGCGCAGATCGGGTGGAGTCTGATCAGAACGCCGGAAGGTATCAGGAAGCCCTGGACAGAGCGAGAGAATTACGTGCAGACCTTGCCATAATTAATCAAACTGTGGCAAGAGCGGTTCCTGCCGGAAAGAAATAGTGGGCAAGAAAGGAATAATATTACAACATGTTATCTCGGCGTTAGTGGAAAACAGAGCCGGGACATTGAGCAGAGTGTCCGGCCTTTTCAGCCGCCGCGGGTTTAATATCGACAGCCTGACGGTCGGCGAGACTGAAGACCCGTCCGTTTCCAGAATGACAATCGCCGTAACCGGCGAAGAAAGAGTTCTGGAACAGATCATAAAACAGCTTGAAAAACTGGTCGATGTAATCGCTGTCCGTGAACTAGAAACTTCATGCCTTAAACGCGAAATTATACTTATAAAAATAGGCGCAGACGAGAAAAACCGTCAGGCAGTGCTTGAAATAGCGGCGATTTTTCGGGCGCGTGTTGTGGATGTTTCGCAGTCTACGATTACCGTAGAAGCTACAGGAAATCTTGAAAAATTAAACGGACTCCTTCTTCTGATGCGGCCTTACGGTATTCTTGAACTTGCGCGTACAGGTCTTGTCGCGCTTGAACGCGGAACGAACGTGTTATCTGTTAAAAAGAATTAATAAGGATTTTATCAACTTTTAACCGGTTTAAAACATGAAAAAAATTACAATTTACGATATAATGATCAAGTGGGGGATTTATAAATGAAACAAATGATTATTTCCTGCGCCGCTATCGCGGTGTTTACTTTATTTTTCTCAGGATGCGCTACAGAATCAAATAGAGCGCTTGTGGTAGAACAGACGCGGGCTTCCGAATTATTCTATTCCGGTCCGCGCTCGACAATCGCAGTCGGCAATTTTGACAACCGTACCAGTTTTCAAAGGGGAATTTTTTCAGACGGCGTAGACAGGCTTGGTAATCAAGCTAAAACGATTCTGATAACCCACCTTAGCCAGACCAACCGGTTCACGGTTCTAGATCGTGGAAATATGGAGGAGCTGCTGAGGGAATCCCAGTTGAGCGGAGAGGAGCAGGATCTAATCGGCGCTTCTTATATTGTTTCAGGCGATGTGTCCGAGTTTGGCCGCAGGGAAGTTTCCAATTACGCGTTCTTCGGAATTCTTGGACGAGGCAGGCAGCAAATGGCGTACTCAAGAGTTAACCTTAACATTGTTGATATCCGCACTTCCGCGGTTGTATTTTCCGTATCGGGCGCGGGCGAGTATATGCTTTCCGATCACGAAGTTCTCGGCTTTGGAAGCTCGGCAGGATATGACTCAATGCTGAACGGCAGAGTGCTGGATCTCGCCATACGCGAAGCGGTTGACAGGCTTGCCGAAGCGATTGATCAAGGCGCGTGGGTTCCGGTTCCTTCATCAATGGCTCAAAAATAAATCTCTTATGAAAAAGCGCATAACGGTTTTTCTTTTTTTAACCCTAATGGTATTTTTCTGTTTTTCCGGCTGCAGAACCGTCCGCGGATTTTACTATTGGGGTAATTATGAAAATCAGGTTTACGCGTACTTACAGGTCAGAATATTTTAACTCAGATCGATTTGATGGAGAGGGATTTAAGGAGTATTGAAACCGGCGGGATGCGCGCGCCTCCGGGTTTTTGCGCTCACCTTGGAATGTTGTACGCGGAAATCGGAAATCATGAAGGGGCTATATTTTATTTAACGGAAGAAAAAAACCGTTTTCCTGAATCCGAATTTTTTATGAACCGCCTTTTATCAAGGTACGGAGAAGAGAATGATGTCCGGAAATAAACCGCCATGCGTAACGCTTGCGGCGCTGGCTTTAATTTTTCTTTTCTGCCGCTGCGCGACGGCTCCTGTGGAAATCACGGGTTATTCGCCGGGAGATCCCCGGTCGATTCTTGTACTGCCGCCTTTAAATTTTTCCATGGATGTCGGCGCATCCCCTGTTTTTCTTTCTGCTTCTGTTATGCCGCTTGCGGAATACGGGTACTATGTGATTCCCGTGGCTTTATCGCAGGAGATGTTCATGCAAAACGGCATACAGACNCCTCAGGACGCGCATGATGTTTCATACACAAGGTTACGCGATATTTTNGGCGCNGATGCCGCCTTGTATATTACAATTACAGCTTACGGCACAAGTTTTCAATTGATAAGAAGCGTGGTTCAGGCAGCCGCTTATGCAAGGCTTGTAGATCTGAGAACGGGCATCGATTTATGGTCAGGCAGTGTGTACGTTGAACAGGGAGAGGCGAGCGACATTGATCTTGCCGGCGGCAATATCGGCTTACAAATTTTAGGCATGATAGGAAGAGCCGCGGTAGAGCAAATAATTAATTCAGTTGTAGATACTGCGCATGAAGTAGGACGCTCAGCGGCTCATCAATTGTTATCCTCTTTAGGGATTTCGCATTACGGGCCGTATCATCCGCAGTATGGAGCAAAGGAATAGATTAACAGATGATCGATTAACATTATTTTTATATAATAGAAGCTGTTCCAAAACTTCAGATTTTGGAACAAGCTCAATATATAGTTTCTTTGGAGGATATATGAAAAGGATTCCGCTGGCGTTTCTAATATTTCTGGTTGCCCCGGTTATTTTCGCTCAACATAGGTTCGCTCTTGTTATCGGGAACAGTAATTATACTACAGTTGAAAGGCTTGCAAATCCTGCCAACGACGCAGCCGATGTCGCTTCCAGTCTGCGGACGCTTGGGTATCAGGTTGATTTACAAGTTAATGTAAATAACGCGGCGATGGGCAGAGCCATTGGCGCATTTATACAAAGGCTTTCCGGGGATAGGAATAACGAAGGTTTTTTCTGGTTTGCCGGGCACGGCGTACAGATGAATGGTGAAAATTATCTTTTACCTGTGGATGTAGATTCTACAAACGATGTTTCAGCGCGGTATTCATCGTACCCTGTAAACAGGTTAGTTGATGAATTNAATTTAAACGCTAGAAATAAAGTGAATATTGTTGTTCTTGACGCGTGCAGAAATAATCCTTTCAGAAATAATCCGAGCGGACACCGCAATTTATCAAGAGGTTTGGCCGCTTTGCAAGACTTGCCTCCCGATTTGGTAATTATTTATTCTACTGCGGCCGGCACTGTAGCCTCCGATGGAGCGTCAGGACAGCGTAANAGTCCTTTCGCTCAGGCGTTCATTCAAAATATGGAAAGAAATGAAGATTTAAGAATTCTTATCGGCAGTATAGCCAGNGAAACAATGCGTCTTACCGATAATAGCCAGCGGCCGTATCAGGAAGGCATCATTGTCAGTATGGAGCATTACTCGCTTAACCCAAACCGATCTCCAGCGCCGCCTGCGCCTGCCGCCGCAGTTCAGCCGGCTGTTGTTCAACCTGCAGTAATTCAACCGGCCGCTGTTCCCGAGGGTTTTGTACGGATTCAGGGCGGGACATTCACGATGGGCAGCCCTGCGAATGAAACCGGACGATATAGCGATGAAACGCAAAGGCAGGTAACAATCAGTCCGTTTCTGATGAGCATACATGAAGTAACCCAGAGAGAGTACATGGATGTAATTGGTGAAAATCCGAGTCATTTTACCGGAAATTTTAACCGCCCTGTAGATTCGGTATCATGGCTTGATGCAATTAGATATTGCAATTGGCGGAGTTACAAAGAAGGGTTGGTTCCGGCGTATGAGATCACGCTGGGTAACATAGATATGATCCATGCAGGTTATATTGACGAAGAAAATTTGGTTATTACTTGGTATCAGGATGCCAATGGATACAGACTCCCTACGGAAGCTGAGTGGGAATTCGCCTGTCGCGGCGGAACAACAACATCATATAATACCGGAGCAAGTATTAACAGGAATCAGGCAAACTATTCAGCGGAAATCACAACGCCTGCGGGCAGTTACGCACCTAATCGTTATGGTTTACACGATATGCATGGAAATGTATGGGAATGGTGCTGGGACATTTACGGAGGATATTCAACAAGAGCTCAGACTAATCCAACAGGCGCGGCTTCGGGAACTTACCGTATAATACGTGGCGGCGGCTGTAATAGTTCCGCTGATTATCTCCGTTCCGCCGCCCGGTCATCAGGGCATATGGGCGGCGGATACAATACAAACGGTTTCCGTGTTGTCCGCCCCATAGGTAATTGAGTTGACCNGGAGGAATAATGAATAAATATTTTATTTTTTTNATAATTTTTTTATCGGGGAATATNGTTTTCGCACAGAACTATTCNATAGGAGATACCGGACCTGCCGGCGGTATTATATTTTATGATAAAGGCTGGTATTCCAATGGCTGGCGGTATTTAGAAGCATCCCGTACAGATGTATCGGCTAATGCTGTATGGAATACCGCATGGCAGTCTTGTTCTAATTTCAGATCAGGTAATCGTAACGATTGGACGTTGCCGCGGATACAGGAACTGGATTTAATGTACCGCAACTTAAAACAGAGNGGTCTTGGGAATTTCGGCAACAATTTATATTGGTCTTCCAANCAATCAAAAAAAAGCGGTAATGTATTTGTGTTGAATTTTACCACCGGTAATATTTATTCTGTTAATCCGAATTCCACTTTTCATACCCGCGCTGTCAGGCGTTTCTAAAATCTGATTAGCAGTCTTCCATACGACATAAATCTTTGATCGTTCTTTGGATAATATCTCAATGAGACTCCGTTAATCCCTTCCTGTTCTTTTATTGTCGCATCGATAAAATATATATTTTCNTCATCCATTCCCGCAAATACGCTCATATGTGTCGGCGGCAGAATTATTTCCAGATTGTGAAAGTCTAAATCAGCCTCGTCTAATTCGTATGTAATCGGAGTACCCATAAAAATAATATCACCCGGGGTTAACATTTTTTGTTCCAGCGGGATTGTAAAATATTGATAAAATGCTGACAACGGCGCATCTTCAAATAATAATGAATACTTTGAATTGCCGACAGCATAATTAAATATCCTAACTATGAAACCTGAGCAGTCAAGCTGTAGAATGCCTTCATTCTCAAGATAATCCCGGCCGCCAAGTGCAAATTCAGTTTCACGCTCTGCATATTTTTGAGCATAAGATACAGCTAATGTTTTGATTTCAAGCGGACATTCAACAACCTTGTATTGAATTTTTTCGCAGGACAATAGAACAAAACAAAAATAAATAAATAGCAGTTTTTCTTTCATTACATTAATATAATATAACATAATGACGGATTTAACAAAAAAAATTATCGAGCAGATTCTCGCGGTGCCGAAGGGTAAGGTTTCAAGTTACCGCGATATTGCTTTAAGAGCGGGGCTTCCAAACGGAGCGCGTCAGACTGTCAGGGTGCTGCATACGATGTCGGAAAAATTCAATCTTCCGTGGTATAGGATCATTAAAGCTGACGGCGCTATCGCTCTGTCCGGCGAAGGGAAAGACTTGCAGGTAAGCCTGCTTCGTTCGGAGGGTGTGAAAGTCACTCCTGACGGGCAGGTAGACCCGAAACATATCCTGTGATTGTGTTTGCCGCTTTTTTTCTATAAAATAAGCCTGTATGCGCGTGATAAAAATATTTGATACTACACTGCGGGACGGAGAACAGGCTCCCGGCTGCAGCATGAACTTAA
>WQSN01000094.1 GCA_009787835.1 Treponema sp. | reverse complement strand
GTGGTTAACATGGACGCTATTACGCAAATTCACGGCAAGGAAATAATTTTTAAATGCGGCAGAAAAGCGCCTGTCTCCAGAAGTTATAAAGAATTTAATGACTTTTATTTAAGGCGGGGAATGGGAAGTGATATGTAAATGAAAGAAATAGCGTTGGTTATTGTTCCGTTTTTTTCTGTATTTACAAACGTTTTTGTGTTAATGTTTTGCTTAACCCGAAAAAAATCTCTTTTTTTTGTAATTTGCAGCTTTGTGATTATGACCGCGGTAAACGCATTAATAATTATGCCGTTAATTTTAAACGGATATTATGAATTAAGCGAAAAGATAAAAATATTTTTATCTCTTCTTTACCTGCCGTTGGTNATTCTGCTTTTTAAGGAAATGCTGTTTCAAAGGTTATTCGCGTTTTTTATGTTAATGACAACAATTTCATTTCTGCGCCTTCTTGGAATTACGCTTGCGAANCTTTTTATTCCTTACGGAGAAAATATAAATTATCTAATGCTTCTTATTATTACATTTCTTATAGATTTTATTTACATAATACTTGTAATAAAATACGGAAGGAAGCTGTTTAAAAAAGTTTTTGCCTTCGGGCGTGCGAAGGAATGGATATTATACCTGTTAAGCGCGGCGGCTTCATGGTTCCTTTTAGAATATTTACATCCTTTATATCAATCTAATTTAATAATGGNGCTTGCGGTTATATTTTTTGTAATGTGGAGTTTTATAATTTTACTGTTTGCCATTATCAACACGCATGAAAGAATGAAACAAAAATATGCGGCTGATTTTTCGCGTGATATTATTGCTGCGGGAAGAGATCATTATCAAAGAATGAATGAACAATTCGACGCGCTGCGGGTAATGAAACACGATTATAAATTTCATCTGAAAACCATGATGGATATGCTGATAAACGGCGATTTTGAAAAAAGCAAGGAATATTTAAGCGGTTTACATGAACAGTTTGAGCAGCAGGAACTGCCTAATTTTTGCAGTAATGTTGTCATAAATTCCCTTGTTTCCGATTATGCGGGAAAATGCAAGGAATTGAATATAACATTTAACGTTTCCATATCCATACCTCATGATTTTACCGTACCGAATTATGAGATGTGTATTGTTATTGGAAATTTACTGGAAAACGCGCTGGAAGCGTGCAAAAAAATGGTCCCCCTTGAGGGCGATAACCGCCAGATAAAATTGGTTCTTAAGCCCAAGGGGAAACAGCTAATTCTTATGGTTCGTAATAATTTTAACGGCGAGGTTGTGCTGGACGGAGAGCGCTTTGTCAGCACAAAGAAGGATGACAATGGCGGCATCGGGCTTGAGAGCGTTATGGCGGTTACAGATCGTTTCGGCGAGATGTTTCGCATTTATTACGATAATAAATTTTTCAGCGTGTTTGTATTGTGGAAATGAGAGGAGATTAAAAATGAACAGCAGCAGGCTATTATCAGATGATATAAGAAAAAAGCACACAAAACGGCAAATTATTATGATCACTTCCCTGTTTTGTATCATAAAATTAATTACCGGTTTAATATCATATAATTTAGCTTCCAATATTCTAAAAGAACAATTGGTTTTTAAGTGTAAATCCGTTGCATTGACAGTGGCCTCGGTGATAGCGTCTGATTCAAATGGTTATAAAGATTTCCTGCAAACTCTCGATATGGAATCAGATTATTACAACCGTACAAAAGAATTAATGATGAACATAAAGAGCGCCAACGCGGATCAGGTTATGTACATTTATACCGAAGCGCGCGTTGATAATGATTTGATGATGTATGTTATAGGCGGTGAAGACCCGTCAAGCCCTGCGTATACCGCGCCCGGCGTTCAGGATACCCTGGTTGCCGCAAACAGAGAGGCTTATGACAGGCAGATTCCAACCAGCGGCATACACTTTGAAGACACTGAATACGGCACACGGCTTTCGGCATACGCGCCCATTGTGCACAAGGATACAGGGGAATTTCTGGGGCTTGTCGGCGCGGATATTACCAAAATTCAATATAACAAAGTTATGAACATAATTCTGTTTGAAACTATCGCCGGTATTTTGATAGGATTTATCTTTTTTGGGTTAATAGTGTTTTTGTTTTAAGGCAGCTTCGAATGCGGAACATCCAATTTTGGTAACGCTGCCGGGAATTGTTATCTTTGCAGAGAAGGCTATCAAAGCTGTTCTTTAACCTTTCCATGGGAATCATCATACTTTATGCTATTTCCTTTCTGTAATATTATTATCTGTGCTTTTTCCAGGCTGCGGCGGCCAAAGAAATACACAAATTGACATCTACGCGTCTTCTCTTCATATTGTGATATTCCGGGCGTAACTGGGGAAGAAATTCAGGGAACAAACCGGTGAATTTATTTATGGGATGATATTGAGCACCGAAGTATTTTTAAACACAGAGGGAGAAATATTAGAGAAAAACGCTAAGTATATTTTCTCAAATTGACTGACATTTTTTAAAAATGTTACAGCTTGCTGTTTATCGCGCAGATGGCTGCGCCCAGCGCATCCGCGGCATGGTCGGGTTTGGGGATTTCATCCAGTCCTAAAATAAGCTGCACCATCTTCTGAACCTGGTTTTTATCCGCGGACGCGCTTCCTGTCACTCCAAGCTTGATTGCGTTAGGTGTAAACTCATGCAGCGGTATGCCTTTCTCGGCTATTGCTGCAGAGATTACCCCTCTCGCTTCCGCTACAGGAATTGCGCTTGTTACATTTCTGCCGAAGTACAGGGTTTCAATAGCAGCTGCGTCAGGTGTGTATTTTTCGATAATGGAGCGTATGCACTGTAAAATATATAAAAGGCGATCTGCGCGCTGCGAATCCGCCTTTGTTGTAATAATACCGTGGTCTATATGCTGGATACTGCCTTCTGTATCGGAGAGAACCCCCCAGCCAGTACTCGCAAGACCGGGGTCAATCCCCAGAACTATACGTGAGGATCTACGCGGTTTTCGCGGCATTAACCGGCGTCATATCCTTCAGGTATTGCGATATTTGAATAAACATGCTGCACATCTTCGTTTTCTTCGAGTTTATCAATAAGCCTGAGAGCTTTCGCGGTTGCCTCATTGTCAAGAGTTATTTCCGCGTCCGCGATCATATTAACTTCCGCGCTTATTGTTTCAAACTCTTTCGCCTGAAGAGCGTTCAGAACGCTTTCAAAATCCTCCGGTGCGCTCGTAACTTCTACAATGCCGTCAGAGGCAGCGACATCTTCAGCCCCGCTTTCAATCGCTACTTCCATAACAGCGTCTTCGGTGTATTTCTCGCCGTCAAGGGTAATTACGCCCATTCGCTTAAAAAGTCTGGAAACAGAGCCGGTAGTGGCAAGCTGCCCTCCCGCCCGGGTCAGAATGTTGCGGATATCGGCGGCAGCGCGGTTTTTATTATCTGTCAGAACTTCAATAAAAATCGCGACTCCTCCAGGCGCGTATGCTTCGTAAATAAGCTCTTCATAATTTACGCCCTCCAGCTCTCCCGTGCCTTTTTTGACTGCCCTGTCAATATTATCCTTGGGCATATTGGCAGCTCTGGCTTTTAAAACAGCGGTACGCAGCCTTGGATTACCGTCCAAACTTCCGCCGCCCATTCTGGCGGCAATGGAAATCTCTTTTATTAACTTTGTGAACATCTGCCCGCGTTTCGCGTCCGCAGCGCCTTTTGCGTGCTTAATAGTCGCCCATTTACTGTGGCCCGACATAACAACTCCTTATTATTTGAACATTTTTCAGGAGCTTGCCGCAAAATCAACCGAATTCCGGAACAAGCTCAACCAGATGAGAAAATATTCAGTTATATAAACCTGTAAAAATCAGATTTTTCCCTTTTGTATTGCTTTGCTAATGGAATCATTAATATATTTTTCATACCAGTCAGTTGTATAAGGTTCCTTATCCCTGACAGTTGCTTTTATCTGTAATTCCAGGCTGTCCTTGCAGGCTTCGCATATGCTGTGATTGCCATAATAATGAAGTGATTGACCGGTTATCGGGATTTCTACTTTTTTTTTGCAAATATCACATGTCGTAGTTACCATAAAAAGCCTCCTAGCTTTATCATGAACCTCAAACAGCGGGGTTCACATATTGGGCCTAAACCGAACACGGCAATGCCTGGTAAAGGCCCCCTCTTGTCTATAGTATACAAAACCTTCTAGAATATGTCGAGTACTTATGAATGAAAATAGCCGAAAAACGATTTTGATTAATGATTCCTTGTACAGCTCAAAAAATCCCCTGATTATTGCGGAATTGGGCACATCACACAGCGCAGACACAGCAAAAGCCAGGGAAATGGTAAGCGCCGCTGCTGAAAACGGAGCGGACTGCATAAAAACACAAATGGTTTTTGCAGATGAGATTCTCCACCCCAACACCGGCGTTGTGCCTCTTCCCTCCGGAAATATCAGGCTATACGATCAATTTAAAGCGCTGGAGGCTCCCCCTGAATTTTACGCGGAAATAAAGGAATATACCGAGTCAAAGGGGCTTTTATTTCTCTGTACGCCGTTCGGTCTGAAAAGCGCGTCCATTTTAAAAGGTATACAACCGAAAGTGATAAAGATAGCCTCTCCTGAGCTTAATTTTACGGGGTTACTGGAAGAAGTCTCCGGCTGGAACCTGCCTGTCCTTCTGTCAACAGGTGTTTCAAAACTGGGGGATATTGAGAAAGCGGTTGAGATATTTAAAGGAACCGGGGATCTCCGTATATGCCTTCTTCACTGTGTAACATCATACCCCGCACCCGAGACCGATTATAACCTCAGGCTGCTTCCAAACCTTTCCGCTGTTTTCGGCGTTCCGGCAGGGGTAAGCGACCATTCAAGCGATCCATGCCTCGTACCCGCTCTGTCTGTCAGCATGGGCGCCTGTGTTATTGAAAAGCATTTCTGTCTTTCTAAAACAGATTCCGGCCTTGATGACCCAATTGCCCTGCCGCCGGATGCCTTTTCCAAAATGGCAAAGGCAGTCCGCGTGGCCGCGGAAGAAGGCCCTGATAAAACAATAGCCCGTTACAGCGGTGAAAGGGGAGCGTCCCTGATTGAACAGATTTTGGGAAACGGCGTAAAGGAACTAGCCCTTTCTGAAAAAGCCAATTACCGCTGTACTAACCGTTCGGTTCACGCGCTTCGTGATATTCAAAAAGGCGAAATATTAAAAAGCGGCGATTACGCAGTGCTTAGAACAGAGAAAGTCCTTCGCCCCGGCCTTGAACCGTATCTTGAGAAAGAGCTTGAAGGAAGAGCCGCGCAGAACTTTATTCCGTCGGGAGAAGGTATCAGGTTTGAGGATGTGTAGACAATCATCTCAGCCTTGACTGAAACCGCAGGTAATTTTAATGATTACCGGTCCCTCTTTTATGCCTGCGGTATCTTTATCGAGTTCGTTGTTCTTAATCTCATTCAATAACTTTACGGCATCCTGCGCATTAACAGGTTTTAACAAATAGAAGTAGGCTTTTACCTGATACGATTCAACCAAATACCGCTTTCTTTCTGAATACCCTCTTTTTACACCATTTAAGCTACTTTCTACACTGTCGCCCCGCACAGCAATGAAAAAATTAATATATTTATGTTAGGAAGAAAGTACAAAGTACACATCAGCTTTACTTAAGGAGAATTTTATGAAAAGTACAATCAGATTACTTGGATTTATTACACTTGCGGCAATAATCTGCTTTACATTCGCCGCCTGCCCGGAAGGCGGCGGCGTTAAAGAAAAAGGCGCAGCCGTTTCCGCCCCGACAGCAGCAGGCGCGGCAATAACGGAAACCAGTATCACCATTACTGCAGTAACCGCGCCCGATAACGGACAAACAGTTGAATACGCGGTAAGCGCCAGCAATACAGCGCCGTCAAAAGGCTGGCAGGAGAGCCCCTCTTTTACAGGTTTGACGGCGGGAACAACTTATTATATCTTCGCACGTTCAAAAGCGAACGGCACGTATAACGCGGGAAAGGCAAGCGCGGGATTGCAAGTCGTAACGGCAGGCAGCAGCTCCGTAATCATCACAGCCGCGCTTGAAGACGCAATCGCTGATGCGCAAACCCTGGCGGACTTGTATCGTGTTGAGTCTGCGGGAACCCTCCCTGCGAATGTGCCGTACGGCGAACATTATGTGTATCAGACGGATATTGACGCGCTTAACGCGGCAATCGCAGCGGCGATAGCCGCTCTTGATTCAGCGGCAACGCAGACGGATGTTAACGACGCGATAACCGCCCTAGAGGCCGCTATCGCAGTGTTTGAACAAGCCAAACAAACAGGCACAAAAGCCGTAACCAATACGGAGATCGAAACATTAATCAGCGAAGCTAACAACGTTAAAGCAGGCATAGCAGTCAATACAGACGCCGCCAATGTTCCGCAGGGTACGTATTGGGTAAC
>WQSN01000093.1 GCA_009787835.1 Treponema sp. | reverse complement strand
GCCGAAGACGGAAGCGTTCCCCAGTTACCGGTGCTGTTTTTTTCAAATATTTGCCAGATATAAGTTCCTTCCGTTAAAATGCCGGGATAGTTCAGCGTGTATGAGCTTCCGCTGATTGTAGCGGGGGGAATGACAAGATCGCCGCGCGCGTTGTATAGCACATAACGATACTCGCTTGAGTGTCCTTTCCATGTGAAGTCTATCGAACGGGCGTCCTGAAGCTGCTGCCTTGAAAGCTCATAATTGTTTGTCGGGAAAATATCGAAAACCGCTCCCGTGCCCGACACGCGCATAAGCCGCGCCATTACTTCCTGCTGCGTTTCAGATACAACAGGTACCGGTTCTGCAGGAACTACAACAGGCGGAATTACCGTTATGGGTTCAGGTTCAATTACAGGCTGTACAGGCGGAACCGGTGTCACAATAACAGGTTCCGGTTCAGGCGGACGTATCACAGTAACTGACGCGCCGGCTGACTTTGTAGAGTCAAAAACCGATACCGCCGTTACATACAATGTTGAATGTGTTTCGTTAGCTGAAATTGTCAGAAGCCCCGATGCGCTGATGCCGGTTTCTGACGCGACAGCTCCCGTTCCCGCGGCGTTAGAGCTTACTCTCCATGTTACAGCGGTATTGGGATTATTTACGCCTGTAACCGACGCGTAAAACTGTATTGAAGCGCCCGCTTCCGCTGACTGATTTACAGGCGTTACTGTTACGCTGTTAACAACAGGGGGCGGCAATGTTACGGTAACCGTCGCGCTTGCTGTCATTGATCCGTCAAAAACCGACACAGCAGTTACATATAACGTTCTGGGCGTTTCGTTAGCTGAAATTGTCAAAAGCCCTGACGCGCTGATTCCGGTTCCCGCCGCGACAGTTCCCGTTCCCGCGGCGTTGGAGCTTACTCTCCACGTTACAGCGGTATTGGGATTATTTACGCCTGTAACCGATGCGTAAAACTGTATTGAACCGCCTGTCTGCACAGATCTATTTAAGGGCGTTATCGTCACGCCTGTTACCGCTGCGGCAGGCGGCGGCTCCGGCTCTGGTTCCGGTTCAGGCGGTAAAGGTTCCGGTTCAGGTTCAGGAAGCTGCGGCGGGATAATTGGCATAACAGAGTGAACGCTGAAGTATCTTGCGGCGGAAACAGAAGGAGCCGCTCCGCCCAGTGCCGTCACTCTCCAGTACCATGTTCTTCCGTCCAGCAGAATATCATCGGGCATCCTTAAATAATTCACGCTGACATTCCGGCTTACAATCGTATTCTGAAAAAACGAACTGGCGGAAATTTCAACAAGCCATGATTCCGCGTTTGAATCATAGCCCCACACAAGCGTCTGCCTGCTGTCGTCAGGATCAAGTGAAACTTTTTCGTCATTAAGCGGGGATACAAGCTGCGGCGGCGCGAGCGCCGGTCTTTCGCGGACAATTTCAAATTCATTTATGCCGGAAGGAGAAGCGGAGCCTGTGATCCAGCCGGGCATAATAGGCGTTACGCGCCAATACCATTCGTTAACAGGAAGACTTTCCAGAACAATGCCGGTGCCGTCCACATTGCGCGTAACAGACGGATTTCTCATTCCGGCGTTTTCGGAAATTTCTATGATATATGAAGACGCTCCTTCCACGGATGTCCATGAAAATGAAATTCCCGCGCCAGAAGACGCCGCCAGCTCAGAAGCGTTGGCGGGCGATACAAGAACCAAAGGCGATACCGCTATTGCTTCCAGCGTGCCTGAAGGAAACGCGTCATTAGCGGGCTCGCGGCTTCCGGCAAGAGCGGGATATACGCGCCAGTAATAATTTCCGCTTTCCACGGGAATTACGGCTGAGTAACTTCTTGTCTGCGCTGATGCGACAATATTATTAAAACTGCTGTCTCTCGCGACTTCGACAACCGCCTGATGATCAATAGTAAAGTTGGACGTGTTCCATGTAAAATTTACGGGTATCGCCGCTCCGGCTTCACCTAACACCCTTGCGGAATAACCGAATGATGTAACGGCGATTAGCGGCCTTATATCGCGGTGTCCTTCAGGGTCAAGCGCGAATATACTGCCTGTTTCAATCACTTCGCCGTCAAAAACAGCTTCGCCCTGAATGACAGAAAGACTAAAACCGTTTTCATTAAGATTAAGATTCGCCTGCCCTTCAATTTTTATTTCTGATGCGCCTGAAGTAACGGTAACAGTTTTCGGCGAAGAGACTTCCATGCGTCCGCCGGAAAAATCTATTCTGGCTCCGTCAGTATCACTGTAAAAAATCTGTATTAAAGTATTTTCGTTTAACGTAAGATAAGTAACTTCATCCCTGAACGTAAGAACCGCTTCCGAAAATTCGATTGTCCTGATTGTATCGCCGTTATAAACCGGAGCCGTTTCCCTTAATCTGTCCCAGACGACACGATCGATAAATTTCCGCTCCGCAGTTCTTTTTTTAAAAACAATTGTGCCTACAGGCTCTTCGTTCAGTTTGGTCAGCGTGCGGTTATACTCCTGCCAGAAGGCCGTTCCTGAAACGATGGATCCGGCAAGACATAGAACGATGACCGCTAGATCAACCGCCTTGAATCTTGAACTTCTTTTCTTCTGCATCTGTATCAACCTTGCTTAAGTCGGGAGGAGTTATATTTAAAAGTTGTCTGACTTCATCCAGAGTCCTGGGGCCTGACGCGCCTTTCATGTTTACAACCGCAAACATTCTTACAGGTTTTTCCTTGCCCTTTACGGTGACAGGGGGCATTTCTTCCGTTATGAATTTATCCCCGATAAATTTCCAGGTATCTTCCGTTATAAGAATATCCGTTCCAAGCGGCTTATTAAGAGCTTCGGTGCGGCTCGCAAGATTTACAGGATCGCCGATTACGGTATATTCCATGCGCTGATCCGAGCCGATCTGCCCAGCCGTTACAATACCGGTATTAAGACCGCAGCCGATTTTGATTTCAGGATTTCCCGGATCGTCTTTTCTTCTTTTTTTATTTAACTCATGCAATGCGTTGCGCATCATCAGCGCAGCCTTTACTCCGTTAAACGCATCGGCGGCGGCGCTTCCTGCGGAGAACGCCGTGCCCCAGTGAGCCATAACAGCGTCGCCGATAAATTTATCCACAACGCCGCCCGTTTTTTCAACGCAGTCTACCATGTAGGTAAAATATTCATTCAGCCAGTGAACGATGCGGTTTGAAGCGTCGTCGTTAAAAGCTTTTGTAAAGTTTTCGGATTTTTCCGTAAAACCCCTGATGTCGGAAAAGAAAATCGTCGCGTGTTTCGGAAGACCGCCGGGTTTGATTTCGCCCCTCATCGCGCGCACCGCAATGTCCTTGTTTGTAAAACGCCCGAAGATGTTTAACGCTCCTGTCATCTTGCCGAAACTTTCGGTTAAAAGCCCTACTTCGTCATGTGTTTTGGGTTTAAGTTCCTGATCAAAATTGCCGCCTACGATTTCAAGAGCGGCNCCGGCAAGAGAACGNAGCGGNCTTGAAATTGTTTTAGAGAAAAACCAGATAAACATNATCGCAAGAAACANAACGGTCAATGTAAGAAAAATATTCTGAAGCGTAACGCGCCGCACCGCTTCAAAAACAACNGTATGCGGTATAACAGTTACTACTGTAGTATCGGTTCCGGTGATTGGATAATACGCGCCGAAAAATAATTCTCCNGATTCATCGGCGTATGTAACCTGCTTTCCTGTGGTTCCCCTTTCCTTTAAAAGATCGGCGACAATCGAAACAGAAGAAAAATTCGCTCCGCCAAGTACAAGATCGTTTTCCGGATGAAGAAGCAAATCGCCCGATCCGTTAATCAGGAAACTTGTGTTTGTTCCGGTGCCGAAAGATTCGGAAAGATTATCGGGCATGAAGATCACTTTTACTGTTTCGCCGCCCCAGTTTATCAGCGCGCTNATAATGGANAGCCTGAAAAACGGCGCNGCGTTAAAATAAACAGTTCTCCCGGAAACAGAAGTCCTTGACGCCAAAACAGAATCAAAATAATTTCTAACCTGATTCGAATTGATATTATTGGAATTCATGAAAGTTTCATTCGGGATAAAAATATTATTTCCGTCTCTTGAGACAAGTTCGATTGCGGCAATGCTTTGGTTGTAATTGAAAAAATCACGNTCCATGTCNGCGTCACGGCTTTCCCACTGCGATGCCGAAAGCCGGTTCATCATGCTCAAATACAAAAGAACCGCTCCCTGCACGGACGAAAAAGAGCNTTCTGTCTGCGAGCCTGCNTGCCGGTTTATGGTCAGGTTATTGTATTCNGCAGTACGCTGCACATCGCCGGTGCTGATAAATGAAACAAGAGCGATAACCGCCCCAAGCGATAAAAGAAGCAAGATGGATATTATAATAATCAGTTTTGCGCCTAAGGGAAATTTAATATGCGTTTTGGTATTATTTTGAGCCATTTTTCACCTCAGATAATCACGAAAATACTTTTCTATTATATAGTTGGAAGTTTAGGATTTTATCTGCTTTAAGTCAATAGGGCTTTTTTTTCAAGAATAAAAGGATTTAACGGAAAATATGACAAATTTAAAGAAATATTATTAATTTAACTTAGAATTAATGGAAAAATGGAAGCATATATTCAAGCGGATTAGCTTGTATTCCAGCGGTTCAGGCTTGCATACGGTTTGTTCAATGGGTTTTTATGGCTTTTTAATTTAGAACTCAGGGGCGCACAACACGAAAACCGAGAGTGTTGTCCCTGTAGGAAGGATGGTTGCTGTGACGGTATGCCGAACGATGGAACTGCTCATTGTTGCCCCAACTCCCGCCGCGTACTACGCGAAAGTAACCAGAGACCGCTCCCCGGTTCGTCTGTTCTCCGCTTGTGTAATCTCCATACCAATCCCAGTCCCAGCACCATTCAAATACATTTCCATGCATGTCATATAAACCCCACGCGTTTGGCGCGTAACTTCCCACAGGTGTTGTCATTCCCTGCCATTCATCGCTATAAAAATTCGCCTGTCCTAATGAAATATTATCGCCTGTATTATAAGCAGTAGTTGTCCCTGCTCTGCAGGCATATTCCCATTCCGCTTCTGTCGGAAGGCGGTATCCGTTTGCGTCCCAATTCGCCGTTACAGTTGCCGCTGTTATTGGGTAACCGGTTGCGGGAGTCCTTCCTGTTATNGTATACACAGGGGTAAACCCTTCTTTCTGGCTTAGTTTATTACAATATTCAACAGCGTCAAACCATGTAACCTGTTCTACAGGGCGGTTTAAGTCTCCTGTAAAATTGTTTGGGTTATATCCCATTATTTCCTGAAATTCCCTATGGGTAACTTCATACTTTCCCATCCAAAAAGAGCTTACAGTAACCTGCTTTTGAGTTTCCTCGTCATATCGATTTAGTTCATTATCAGGGCTGCCCATTGTAAATGTTCCGCCTTCTATGCGCACCATGTTGTTTTGCTGCGCGGTTAGACCTGCAGCAATAAAACAAATCATTATAAAGAAAATCATAAATTTTTTCATTTTTTTACTGCTATTTTTATTAACCTTTCTATTAATATATCTTCTGCATTTCTTCTTGAATCAATTATTAATAATACATTAACAATATTATCATTAATTTTATAAATTATTCTCCATGGAGATTCTATCAACTGTCTATAATCTTTTATATTATTTTTTATTAATTCTGGAACATATCCTCCTCTTTCGGGGAAATGATCTAATGTACTAATCTTTTCTTCAATTCTTTTTAATATACTTAATCCATTCATTGGATTGTTTTTTGATATATATTTTATTATTTCCCTTAAGTCATTTTTAGCTGTTTTATTAATATTTACAATGAACTTTTTTATTTTTTCAGGCATTCTCCAGTATTTCCTTTCTTAAGTCAGAAAATACTTTATCAGATGGTTCAAAATCACCATTTTGTATATCTTTTTCAGCAATTTTAATTAAATGTAATAATGCAAAGGCATCCTTTGTCTCTTGGTATGTTTTAATATCAACTAAAACAGCTTTAGCTTCTCCATTTTGCGTAATAATAATAGGATTCCTCCTATCCGTTACATATTTCATCATATCTGCGGCGTTAGTTTTTATATAAGAAATAGGTTTTATATCTGTAGCTAAATTTACTGCCATAACCTTCCTCCAGTATTAATAAAATATCATAAAAAGACTGCCATGTCAACCTGTTTTTTTTCACCCCGGACAGGGCATTTTGCTGTTAACGTTTGTTAGGCGACGTTTATTTGTATCTCAGTATTTTCTTTATATATCTCAGCGTCTTCAAACTTTATATATGTATACTGGTTACGTCCGTTTTGCTTTGACATATATAATGCCTTGTCAGCAATTCTTATACAATCCACTGCATTTATTTCATACTGCAAATTGATCGTTGTAAACCCGATTGAAATAGTTACACAATTTGACGCGTCGCTTTTCTCATGAGGAATGTGAAGTTTCCGTACGCATTCAAGCAGCTTATTCGCGACTGCCCTTGCGCCGATTTCATCTGTATTAGGCAGAACAACTGCAAATTCTTCGCCCCCGTA
>WQSN01000092.1 GCA_009787835.1 Treponema sp. | reverse complement strand
AATGAACGCAGCAAGACATCAATCCGATCTCCGTACATATCAGCCGAAACCTCCCGCAGGCTTTTTCCGACCTTATTGGGATTAAAAGAAGCAAGCACCATCCCATCAGGACTGTATAATCCGGCAAATCCTGTTCCAAAAGGTTTTATTGCGCCTATCATTTCCTGAATTTCAGTCAGTGGAAGATCTACTCCGGCTACGCCGATTGTCTGTCTGTTACGAATAATCGGAACGGTAACGCTTGTTACAAGAAGCTGTTGATCTCCGAACCAGTCAAGGTACGGCTCTATAACCTGTTCCTTTCCCGATCTAAAAGAAGCATGATACCATTCGCCCGCGTCGCCCTGGTTATCATAATCGTTGGCAAATTGAAGCTCTATATTGCCGTTATCGTTGGTAAAAAAACTTAAGAATCTTCCTGTATGATCGCTTCCAAGAGTGTTGACATACTGCGCGTCAAGGCCGTCAAGGGCGTTGGGTTCAAATACCGCCCACACGCCGACATACCCCGGGTTTTCCTTGATCAAGGTATGCAGCATAAAATTGGCCAAATCGCGTCTTCCTTCCGGAGCGATGACCTCGTCAATATTAGCCATAAACATGGAAAAAGCCCTGATTTCATCAAAAGGGACTTCCAGAAACGCTTTGATTTCGCCTGCTGTAACAGCCGTGATATTATTAGCGTTATCATCCGATATTTCCGTAATTGAGCTTGATGAAATCATTGACGCAGCAATGGTTAAACCGCCGATACCAATCAAATTTACCAAAGAAATGATTGTTATTAACTTTAATCCAATTTTCATAACACCCTCTCTAAATAATTTATCATAATAATACAAAAAGCACTATATGTTTGTGGTATTTTCTTTATATTTTATTTTACAGAAAAAGACCGTCCTGACTCCTGTTCTTACAGCTAACCTTGAAAAAGCGAAGCTGCCGGTATAACCGTATTTATTTAGTGTTGTCAGGCACAGCATGTACACCATATATAGCGTAGTCTTCGAACCGAACCTTTAGTTCGTTGGTTCGCGATTGTAAAGGCTACGCAATTTTTTAAAAAAAGACAGGAATCCCACTTTTAATATCCATTACGTATATGTTATTTTAGCGGCACGAAGCTTGATGGATTTTCCTCATACTCTTTGAAGTGTTTTTCCGCCAGTTTGCGTTCACTTGCGTTTGCTGGTTCTATCGTGTAGTTTGGTTTAATAAATTCCGATAAAAGCGGTTTTAATACGATAAGTTTATGTTCAGGCATTCTGGCAATATAGCCTTGTAACTCTTTTCTTAAAACAGCGACTGTCATTTTTTCCCTCTCCTGGTTCCAGTACTCGTTTCCGTTAAAACAGATAAAATGGCTGTGTGTTTCCACGTGGAGAAACAAGTATTAAAATCAAGCTCTACAATTTTTATTATATCCATATCATTGGAATCAAGAATTATCGGCTGCGCATTTGGATTGTACATATCCAATGAATAAGTATGAACCTCTGTAACGGAATCCTCCGCGTATTGATAGAAAATTAAATTTCTGCCGGATGATATTAAAAGATTCCGGTTTGGCGCATTATCTATAATCCTGATATTTGTATAAATAATTTCTTCTGTACCTCCGGTTCCAAGCCAGAGCCGTTTAATGGTATTCCCGTCCAGCCAAAAAAGGTAATTGTCACTGTTGATAAACGACTTTTCTTCGGTAACAGATGGAAAATCAAGCGCGATTGATTCCACATTTATCCCAACAGCTTTTCTTGTTAGTTTGATAATGCTATTGTTGTAAGTAATTATAATTCCATTACTGTGATAAAATTCAAAGTTATTGATTTGATTAGTACGTTTAATATTACCGGAATTTAGAAGAAAAAATCCACTATAATCGCCGGGAAATGTAAGTGTATGTGTTCCTTTTTGCATTAACTCACCAATTAATTGTCCGGTTTCATTTATATAAAAACTAGTAGTTAGAAATTTATTAATTTGCCAGCCGGCAATAACTAGACCTGTATAAAAATTACTTTCACCTTTACCATAATGAGTATACAACCATGGCGTTCCCGCTAAATCCTGTAACAAAATGGAACGAATAAAATGAATTTGTACAGGACTTGTTCCTGAATATTCGGGAAAATCAGAAAAAGGATCTTCATCCAGGGTTATTTGTCCTAACATTTCTAATTGACTATCCATTCCCTGAGGGTTAATTCCATTATTAATATCCATTAAATAATACATCTTCACATATCCGCCATATCTGCCATAATCACCACTAATGGCGTCATTATAATTTGTAGCTATTATTTTATTTTTACTGATAAAAGGAAGATAAATCCCGCTAAGGGGAAGAAATGAGCCATTATTTAAGGCAATCGCCTGTAAAGAAACGGCGTTTAAATCTATTTTATATAATGTGTAATTCATAATAAAAAACATTAAATTGAGGCTGTTCCAAAACTTTCAAACCGAAGGTTTGCGTTTTTGGAACAGCTACCATAGATGTAATTTGACAAAATATTTTTCATTTGCTATATTTTAGCTATGATTATTGAACAGACTATTGATATAATGCCGGATCATCGTCTCATCTTTGATTTACCGTTTCACCTTCCTACAGGCAAGGCGAAAGTGAAGCTGACTGTTATTCCAGAAAAAAATGAAAAAAACTCCAATGCAGAGTCTGTCTTTGGCTGTTTCCATGGTTTTTCTGATCCTGAGAAAATCAATGGTGAAAAAAGCGCGTGGACTCAAGCCACTTTGGAAAAACATGAAAAAAATTGATGCTAATATTGTTCTTCGTTATTTAATGAATGATCATACAGATAACTCGCCAAAAGCAAAGGAAATAATAGAAAAAAATAGTGTTGAAATACCAATAGAAGTACTCTGTGAAGTTGTTTATGTATTAACAGGTTATTATAGAATAAACAGGCAGAATGTCAGTAATGAATTAAACCGTTTTTTTGAATCAACGAACTGTAATCTTGCGCACCGGGAGGCTGTCTTAAAAGGTTTGGAATATTTCGGGAAACATGGTCTTGATTTTGTAGATTGTATCTTAGCTGGTTATGCAGATATTGATAAAGATGAAATATTTACTTTTGATGATAAACTAATAAAATTAATGAAAAATAAATAATTTTTTTATTTGAGGCTGTTCCGAAACTTTCAGACCGAAGGTTTGCGTTTTTGGAACAGCTACCATAAATTTATTCTTCAAAAATTTCCGCGAATTTAATTATTCTGTCTTCATCAATGATATTGATATAGTCAGGATGTTTAACAATTAATTTTATGATGAAGCGTTCAAACGCGCCCGCTTTTTTAGGATCAAAAATACCTCCCAAAAAGCCGGCGGTTTTTGCGCTTTGCAATATCTCATGCGGGAAGTTATCACTGAAGTACTTTTTTTCTCCATCCGCTCCAATTCCGCTGACAAAAAGCCCGTACTTTTTCTTAAGCAGAGCGTCCTTGTTTTTTACCAGAAATTCCTTCGCTTCTTTGCGAATTTTCCCCGCGTAAACAGAACTGCCGATGATTATGCAGTCAAAATCCGCGAAAGAAGGGGCAGCCTCTTTCAGATTGTGAATGACAGCTCCGCCCATTTTTTCCGCGATTCGCTTTGCGATTTCCTCAGCGGCGCCGTATTTGGTAGCGTAAAAAATAATTGTCTTCATAAAATATTTTCCAGCTATTTATTATTATTGTCAATCCTCGCGTTACCGCCGCTTTCACTGTTTAATCCGCCGCAGATCCCTGTGTTACAGCATGAACAAGAAGTGCATCTGTTCCTTTTCCTGTCGCGGCGAATTTTCATGATAATGGCCGCGACAATAACGGTTAAAACCAAAGATGTAAAAATGGTTCCCATGTTACAGCCCCTGTTTATATGGACGGAACAATTGAAATATCAGGACAACGGTTAACATTAACGCTGTTACTGTTCCAAATCCAAATGAGCCTGAAAACAACATCCCGTATTGGTATATGCATAAGGATACGATATAGGCGAAACCGCACTGATATCCGATTGCCGTCCAGAACCATTTTACATTGTTCATTTCACGCCTGATTGCTGCGATTGCGGCGAAGCATGGAGCGCATAACAGATTAAATATTAAAAATGAATACGCGCTTAACGCGGTGAAATGCGCGGCAAGAGCGCTCCATATATCCAATCCGTTTCCGTTTTCAGAGGAACTGAAAAGAATACCGAATGTCCCTACGATATTTTCTTTCGCGATTAATCCCGTGAAAGCGGCGACCGCGGCCTGCCAGTTGCCCCATCCCAATGGCGTGAAAATTGGAGCGATAAAGCCGCCTATAATGGCAAGAATGCTTATATCCATGCTGACCATGCCGAAACCGTTTTCTGTCCATCCAAAACCGGAAGCAAACCAAATAAATATTGACGCGAGTAAAATAACTGTTCCCGCTTTTTTAATGAATGACCAGCCGCGCTCCCACATGCTTCGCAGTATGCTTAACACTGTCGGCCAGTGATAGGATGGCATCTCCATTACAAAAGGCGCGGCGTTTCCAGCGAATAATTTTGTCTTTTTCAATATTATTCCAGACAGAATAATCGCGGCGATTCCTGTAAAGTACGCGCTTGGAGCGACCCACCACGCTCCGTCAAATAAAGCTCCGGCTATCAACGCAATAACGGGCAGTTTTGCCGCACACGGAATAAAAGTAGTTGTAATAATGGTCATTTTCCTGTCGCGATCATTTTCAATTGTTCTTGCCGCCATTATGCCGGGAACTCCGCAGCCTGTACCGATTAAAATGGGAATGAATGATTTGCCCGATAAACCAAAACGGCGGAAAATTCTGTCCATGATAAACGCGATACGCGACATATAACCGCAGGCTTCAAGGAACGCGAGAAAAATAAACAGAATCAATAATTGCGGTACAAAACCGAGAACCGAGCCGACGCCGGCTACAATGCCGTCCAGTACTAAACTGTGCAGCCAGGGCGCGCAATTTATCGCTTCAAGAAAATTTCCAAGAGCGACAGGAACACCCGGCACCCATAATCCGAAAAAATTCCAGCCTTCGCCGAACAGGCCGTTGTTTGCCCATTCGACAGCAAATCCGCCAATAGTCGTGACAGAAACAAAGTAAACAATAAACATTACAGCCGCGAAAATGGGAAGCGCCAAAATTCTGTTAGTGACAACTAAATCTATTTTATCCGAAGCCGAAAGCCTCTTCTTGTTTTTTATTTTCACACATTCATTGATAATTGAATCGATATACAGATAACGTTCGGCGATGATAATGCTTTCGCTGTCATCATCCATATCCGCTTCTCCGCATTTTATATCATCTTCAATATGCGCGATTTGTTCTGCGGTAAGTTTGAGCTTATCAATAATTTTTTTATCACGCTCAAACAGTTTGATTGAATAAAAACGCTGCAGTTCCTGAGGCATATTATGCAGTACTGCTTCTTCAATATGCGCGAGCGTATGTTCCACTTTGCCCGAAAAGCTGTGCTGCGGAATTGTTTTCGCTCCGCCCGCCGCCCTGACTGCGGCGTCAGCCGCTTCTGTAATGCCCGTCTCCTTTAACGCTGAAATTTCAACAACCTGGCACGCGAGTTCCCTGGCAAGCCTTTCTGAGTTAATTTTATCCCCGTTCCTTTGAACCACATCCATCATGTTGATGACAGCTACAACCGGAATCCCAAGCTCTGTTAGCTGAGTTGTCAGAAACAGGTTGCGTTCAAGATTTGTACCGTCAATGATATTCATTATGACATCAGGCTGTTCATCAATCAGATAGTTACGCGCAACTACTTCTTCCAGCGTGTAAGGCGAAAGCGAATAAATGCCCGGCAGATCCGTTACGATTATGTCTTTGCTGCCTTTCAATCTGCCTTCAACCTTTTCTACCGTTACGCCCGGCCAGTTACCCACATATTGATTTGATCCTGTAAGGGCGTTAAATAAAGTTGTCTTGCCGCTGTTGGGATTTCCCGCAAGCGCTATTTTTATCGGCACAATCTCCTCCTGATAAATATTGATGAGATAACAAATGTTAAACTATATCAAATGCCCGGCGGCAGGTTCTACTTCGATTAATTCTGCATCCGCCTTCCGCAAGGAAAGTTCGTAACCGCGCACTGTAACTTCCAATGGATCGCCTAAAGGAGCGATTTTTCGAACATAGATCTCGACGCCTTTTGTAACGCCCATCTCCATAATACGGCGCTTAACAGGCCCTTCTCCCCTGATTTTTAATACCCGTATGGTTTTGCCGGGTTTTGTTTCTTTAAGTGTCTGTACCATAATCCGTTTATCCTGTCTGTTTTAAGTTAGTTGTATCTAACTAAAAGTTAGTCTATCCTAACTTTTTTGTCAAGCGTTTTTTATTTTTTTATAATTTTTTTTTCATGCTGAGAGGTTTAATACCACGCGCTTTTGGCTAAACTTAACCTACAGAAAAGTCACTCCTAAGGCGTGCGCGTAAAACTCTACCGGCTCCGGAAAGGAAAACCGCTTACGCGGTTAATTTTAAGAGTGGCCATCTACAACGCATGCTTTGGCATGGCATTATGGGTGATCCACGCCAATGTCACCGGCAGAGTTTCACACACACGCCTTAGGAGTAATTAATTTCTGAAACATATTTATATGCAGGATATTAATAATAAATTTCTTCTTTAGTAGTGATACTTG
>WQSN01000091.1 GCA_009787835.1 Treponema sp. | reverse complement strand
GCCCCGTAAATAATTAATTCTATTTCAGTATCATTAATAATATCAAATGTTAAACAAGAAAAAATACCGTCATCTGAATTACTAATTTTTTCTTCTTTGATATATTGCATCTTATCATTAACAAACGCGGAAAAAACAGATAACGGTATTTTTTTTTCAAGCGTTTCGCAGGAAAGCCCCTTTATCCGCTGCGGTTTTTCAAGAAAAACGAAATCCCCAAGGTGCGGGCCGTTAAGATCTCTTACAGCGCAGTTAATCCCCTGCTTTACGCTGATTTTACAGGCACTGCCCGCGCTTATCACATAACGCATGCACAGAAGATGAACGTCCTCCATGTGCGCATAACGCTGCGCCTTTACTGTCACATTATTTCCGTCTGCATTCCAGCTGGTGCTCCGCGAATATATTCCGCAGCGGAAATCAAGCGCCTGCTCGTGTGAAACGGTGCGCTCATCTCCGGCTGTTAAAGGTTTCCCGTCAACGCAGACCAAAGTATAAAGCGGATCGGGAGAATTAACGGGCTCTCTCCATAAATCGCCGCGCTTGTCATAAATGCCGGAAAGAATGACAGCCGGCATATCAGAGGGCGGAGCTTCATCAACTACTCCCCTCCTGCCAAGGTAACCGTTTCCTGTTAAAAGCCTGTTGCCGTTCTGCAGAACATCATCTTCGCTTAAACCGTCATCGCTTATATGCCAATCGTTTAACTTGTACATAGAATAATTATTATTCCCGTTTCGATGTCAATAAAACCGTTAAACCCGTTGAATTAAAATTATGCAATTCTCCGAAAATTTTAAGCGGTATAGGTTCATTTACTGTATCGTTAGTTGACAATACCAGCTCTTTCGCGGTTACTTTGACGCGGATGTGCACATCACGGTATAGGATGCCGAACTCGTACTCTGTCCACTGTTCGGGGAGTACCGGGTTGAGGGCGAGATGATCGCCGTCGCTGCGAAGCCCGGCGAAACCGTAAACAATGTTCATCCACGCGGCGGCTATGCTTGTCGTGTGAAGCCCTTCTGCGGTATTGCGATTGTAGTTATCAAGATCCATCCGCGTCGCGAAGCCGAAAAAACGGAACGCTTCTTCTTTTTTACCCAGTTCAGCCGCGAATATTGAATGTATCGAAGGCGAAAGAGATGATTCATGAATTGTATTAGGCTCATAATAATCATAGTTTGCTTTTTTAATGTCGCGCGAAAATTCCTGATTGAATAAAAACAGGAACATAAGAACATCGGGCTGTTTAATCATGCTTGTGCGGTAAATGCGGTCGTATGACCAGTTATGATACAGCGGAAAATCGGTAACGGGAATTTTTGAAATTTCAATGCGGGGAAGAGTGTAATAGCCTTCGTGCTGTTCAAAAAGTTTTGTTTTTTCATCATATAAGATGATCATCTTGTCCGCGCAAAGAACAAAGTTCATTCTCTCATTCTGCGAAAGTTTGAGTTTTTTACAAAACGCTGTATATATTTTAGGCTGCTCTTTTTCCATTACCTGTAATACCTGTTCGGTATATTCAAATGTTTTCTTCGCCATATAATTTGTATAGCTGTTGTGATTCACCATCATGTGAAACTCATCGGGGCCCATTACAGCGTAAAAACCAAAACCTGTTCCGTCATTGTTCCAGCTGCCGCGGGACGCGAGAAAGCGGCTGATTTCTACGAGCATTTCAATGCCCTGTTCGTAAAGGAATTCATTATCCCGCGACAGTCTGACATAGTGCCTTATGCCGTAAGCAACCGCGGTGCTTGGATGAAACTGAAGACTTGCGTGCTGCCAAAGGCTGCAAGCTTCCTCTCCGTTCAATGTAGCTATCGGGTAACACGCGCCAGCGCAGTCCAGCTGACGCGCCCTGTCCCTTGCCGCGTCCAGTGTCGCATAACGGAACGAAAGAAGATTCCGCGCCGCCCTGATATTGGAAAAAAGATAAAAAGGAAGACAGTATGTTTCAGTATCCCAAAAGGCATGGCCGTTATACGCCTCGCCTGTCAGTCCTTTCGCTCCTATATTGTTGGCAGGATCATAGCCGTTATATGTCTGCTGCATCTGAAAAATACAGAATCTTATTCCCTGCTGATTTAAAGGATCGCCTTCAATTCTGATATCCGCGTTTTTCCAGAACGCATCCCAATATTTTTTCTGACATACAAGCGCAGAGTCAAAATCAGCCATATCGCCTTTAATTGTTTCCCAGCTTTTTTGCCAGACAGGATCGCCTGAGTTTGGCGCGCGGTTTCTATCTTTTGATATATAGTTGTATATACATTTTTCGATCCACGCGTTCTCGCCGTTTTTAAGCGTTAGGATGATTTCAAAACCCGCGAATTTATCCGCTACTTTTTTACCGCATTGAACACTGATATTTGTCTTAAATTTAAAACCGGAAAACACCTGCTGTCCTGTGCGTATTGTTTCTCCCTGTATAGCCGCCCCGTCCGAAAGCCATTCCCGGTGAGTCATGTTCCAATAATTTTTTTTATTCCATCCGTGGCTGGTATTAAAATTATTAGCTGTTACAACAGTCAGGCTTACGTCTCCTCCTGTAACGGAAAAAAAGATTTTCTGATACGCTGTATCAGGCGAATCCATGCACAGGAATCTGACAAAATCAAGATGAACTACAGGGCCGCCTGCGGTATGCCAGTTAAAACTTCTTTTTAATGTTCCGTCCCGCATATCCAATACGCGCCTGAAATTTTCAATTTTGCTGGAAGCAATATCAAGGAGTTCATCGTCTGCTCTAATCTCCGTGTACAGCCAGTCCACGGAATTAATCATAAAGTGGGTTTTTGTAATAATGCCTTTATAACTTTTATTTAAATCCTCTTCTTCGTAAATGCCGTTAAAGTAACTTCCCTGCAAAGTCTGCGCGCTTATACCCTCTTCGGCGTAACCGCGCACTCCCATATGCTCATTGCCGAGAGAAAAGACCGATTCTGAAACAAGGTTTCGTTCGCGGTTCCAGCCCTCCTCTATAATTTGCCAGGGGTCGCAAACGAGATATGTATCCGCGCTTTTTGTCATTTTTAGAAATTATCCCTTTATACCTGAATGTAACGCCATACCCGCAATTTGCTTCTGGAAAATTAAAAACAGAATTATGGGAGGTATAATCGAAAACACAAGAGCCCGGATAATAGCGACTTCATTAGACCTGCTCATGCGGAACGAAAATAATCTGACCATTACTGTTTCAAATTCCGAGCCTCCAAGCACTAAATACGGCAGAAGGAAGTCCGACCACGCCGCGTTTATAGCGTATATTATAATAACAACAATTATCGGTTTACTCAAGGGAACGGCAATCCTCATAAAGATGGTAAAGTTTTTTGCGCCGTCAATCTGAGCGGCTTCTATAAGAGACTGCGGCAAATCGTCAAAAAAGTTTTTAAATAAAACCACGAAAAAAGCGTTCGCTCCGATTGAAAGCCAAAGAGGGATAAAAGTGCCGACAAGCTTTAATCTTACAATATTGATAAAAAGCGGAACAAGGCTTGTGGTAGCAGGTATCAGAAGACTCCATAAAATAAGTCCGTATACTATCTTTGATCCCGCAGGCTTTACTTTTGAAAGCACATAACCTAAAAGGCCGTTGAAAAACACGGCGCATACAACGCTTCCTGATACAGATAAAAATGAATTGAAATAATAATGCAAAAATCCAAGCTGATTCCATGTCGCTATATAGGACGCGAAATCCCATGATTCGGGAAGTATTTTAACACCGGCCATAAATTCGCGGATATTTTTAAAGCCGGAGAGGATCATCCAAATTAACGGAGCAATTCCAAGGAAAGAAACTAAAAGACCGAAAATGAAAATCAGTATGTATCCGATTTTAACGGAAGGCGATTTAAAATCAAAATCACGGATTAAACCGTTATATTGTATTTTTTCTGCCATATTACATTTCCTTCGGTTTACTGATCTTAAAATACGCAAGGGTAAGGATTACTAAAATAACGCTGATAATAACCGAAACAGCCGATGCCTTCGCGTAATCGAATCTTTCGAATGCGAATCTGAAAACCAGCTGCATGATCGATATTGAAGCGTTATTAGGACCGCCGTTAGTCATAACTAAAGGCTCGTAAAGAATCTGGAATACGGCTATTATCTGCAAAATTAAAAGAGTGCGCGCAAGGTTAAAAATACATGGAATGGTGATAAAACGAAGCCGTTTAAAAATATTCGCGCCGTCAATAATCGCGGCTTCATAAAGTTCGGAATCTATCCCCTGAAGACCCGCAATATACAGTAAAGTTGTCGCTCCGGCCGCTTTCCATGTAAGAACCATGATAATTAAAGGAATTGTCCACTGCGGATTTGACAGCCATTGCTGAGAGCCAATCCCAACTTTGCTTAATAAAATATTCAGGATTCCGGTTTCTCCGGGCTTAAAAATAAAACCCCACAGAAATACCATCGCTAAACCCGGCAGAATATTCGGAAGATATACTGCCATTTTTATAAAAGATCTGCCGCGTCTTACTTCGTTAATAATAATCGCAAGAATAATGGGAACTAAAAAACCAATAACTAAAGACCATATAGTATATGTAAATGTATTTTTTAAAGCGGGCAGAAAATCGGGATGCCTGAATACTTCAGAATAATTTTGAAATCCGACAAACTCTATCAGAATCACTCCGTTAGTACGGTATAGTGACAATGATATAGCTTGTATCAAAGGAGCCCAGATAAAGAAAACGAAAAGGATCAACGGCGGCAGCATTAAAAGCCAACCGGAAATATTTTTATTAAAACCAGTTTTAATGCGCTGTAATGAACCGCCGTTAACCATAATGATTATCTTTTACTTGCCTTTATTAACACCCTGATCAAGCAATGCCTGATAATTACGGTTGGCAGTTTCAAGAAGAGCCCTTGGGTCTGCGTTTCTGTCGGTAATTACAGCCTGAAGGCATTTTGCTAATTCCCCATATAAATCCTGCGCCTGAACTTCTTCCGGTCTGACATTTCCGCTTTTCGCGATTGTAGTGTAATAATCAGCAAACATTCTCTGATCGACATTCGCAAAGCTGTCAATCGCTTCCTGTTTTGCGTCAAGATATGGCTGATATGTCCATGCCGGGAAATCGGGAATTACGGGGATTCCGGCTTCTTTTCTGCGTCTTGCGTCTCTCATAAGACCTACAAGAGTATCACTGTTTACTTCAGGAACCCTGCCCATTATTGAAAGATAGTTAAGAGCCGCGGTAACTTCAGCGGATGTAGCTGTTGATCCGAACGCGAAAAAAGTTCCGCCAAGAAGCGAGAACTGCTGACCTCTCGGGCCTGCGGGCATCGGAGCTATCATATAATCACTGACCGGCATGCCGTAAACTTCTGTCGGCTGATTAACGCCGTCAGCCGCGCCGATTAACATAGCCGCCATTCCCGTACCAATTTGCGCCCATCCGGTTCCCCAGTCTTCGTTTGTCGGATCAGCTGTAAGTACATCATGCACCCATTTAAGGTCTTTTATATACTGGAGAGCTTCGATTACTTCGGTTGAATTAAGGTTCGCTACATATTTACCGCCCTGAAGCCTTGAAAAAGTCGCGCCGAAATTCCACGCGATATTTGAGAAATGCCAGCCGCCGGCGTTATCTTTTGCAAGGATACAGATACCGGCTTGGCCTGTTCTTTGTTTAATCTGGACTGCGACCTGCGCAAGCTCGGCCCATGTTTTTGGATATTGCGGGATGCCTCTGGAGTCAACAAGTCCTGCCTGGCGGAAAAGAGCCGCGTTAACATGAAGACCTAAAACATATCCATCACGGGGAAGACCGTAAATTTTACCGTTTCTGGTTAAAAGATCGCGAATTCCCGTGTTCATCTTTGTATCCCAACCCATAGCTTTTAATTCTGCGGTAATGTCCCTTACATACGGACCGCTGAGCAAGCTGTCTATTTCTGTGAACCATGTTTCAAATATGGTGGGAACTCTACCTGATTGCGCTAAAGGCATAAATGTATCCAGCTGATAACGGAAATGCGCCGGCTGGACTGTTACATTCGGCCATTTTTCATTGAATTTCTGGAGAAATTCCCTGTGCATCGTAATTTCACTGCCTTGATCGGCTTCCGGGTAAATACCAAGCCTCAACGTAGCTCCGCTATCGGAACTCTGATTTCTGTTGCCGCCTGCGAAGACCATCGAAGCGACGCAAAGCATTACTAATAAACTTAATCCTACTTTGAGAAACTTATTCATTAGTTCCTCCTCCTCTTTAAATAGATTTTTGGTTTAACGTTAAACCACAGAAATAGTTTACACCATGTTTTCCTAATTGTCAATTAAATAAATATGGGTATTTACATGACGGAACTATAATCTGTAATGTATTACCCCATAGATTAATAACGAAAACGTGAGCGGAAAACCTCACCGGCTCCGGGCGGCTGTGGCCTTTGTTAACGCATGACCAATGAAATTTTCAATTTTTAATATAATTGTCTTTCTATTTTATCCTAGAGCATTAATTGTCTATTCATTGGTCATGGCTTGGCAGGCGATCCACACCGAGGTCGCCGGTGAGGCTTTGCGCTCACATCTTCGTTATGAGTTTACTGGGTATTTACATTAAAAAAATCGTTACATTATTGTCATTTTTATGTGAATACCCAGTAAACAATCTGAAAGGAGCGGCGCAAGCCGGTATGGGAAAACATTTTCCGAAATTCACTGCGA
>WQSN01000090.1 GCA_009787835.1 Treponema sp. | reverse complement strand
GATGACTTAACTATCGATAATAAAAAATTACCGGAAAATGTTAATAACTTTTTTATGCGCATCGAAGAAGGAAGCAAGGTTTCATTCCCTGAAAATAACGTAACAAAATGCGGTAATATTATCGCAAGCGCAGGCGAAAGAGAAACAGCCGTTTTCGCCGCGGAGAACGCCGCCCGCTCTGTTTTAATCCGCCTTAATCCAAATGATACGCAAACAGCGGCATTTTTAGAAACTAAAACAAATTTTCCGCCGGACGCATTTAATATAACGGATGCGTTAAGAAATGAATTAAATAATCTGCCTGACGCCCCGCATTCCCCGCTCAACATTCTTCATTCAACGTTCATCATTCATCCCTTTCCGGCGTTTCAGTCATCAGGGCTGCGCGATTACATGGGCAGGACTGTGCAGGAAACACTCGATGCTGTCCGTAAAATTACGGGTTTTTCGCTTCCGGTGTCCGCTGAAAATGCCGAAAATATAGAAACGCCGCAAAATGCGGTAATGCTTGGCAGGTCTTTCTGGGCTGCGTTAATCCGCGGCTCATATCAGGGGGCGGCATACTATATTGATTCGCCGGGAGCAAAATGAAAAGAAGTATCGTTCAGTTAATATTTTTTATCTATCTTTTAATGCCTTTTTCTCATTCATTATCCGCCCTAACCCTTGACGAAACAATCGGCGTGTTATCTGCAATATCTTCGGACAGGACTGTTCANTTCCGGTGGGATCCCCTGTTCAGGGACGGNGTGTTCAATATAGGCAGTCATTCGGGGGCTTTTTCAGTCGCTTCATCGGAAGGCGAAACAGGATACCTTTTATTCAATAACCGCGAACTTTTTAATGTAAGTCTTCCTTATTACACAGGCGGCGCGCTTGTTTTCCCCGATTCATTTGTTAATATTCTTGATAATTCATTCAGGCGGTATTACGAAGATGAAATGTCGCAGTTCCGCATTGCCGCAATCGTAATTGATCCGGGGCACGGCGGCAGAGANTCAGGCGCNGTCGGAACAATTACAGCTAACGGNAAAAGCGTTCAGGTTCTGGAAAAGGACATCACCTTAAAAACAGCCCTTGCGCTAAGAGACAGGCTTAAAGCCGTTTATCCCGATAAAAGGATTCTGATGACAAGGGATACCGACGTATACATCAGCCTTGAACAGCGCGCGGACATCGCAAACGCCGTAACAGTCAGAGAAAATGAAGCCGTAATTTTTATATCGATTCACGCAAACGCCGCGTTAAATTCAAGCGCCAGGGGATATGAAGTCTGGCACATAACGTCAGGACACCGCCGCTCCCTGCTTGGCACGTCGGCAGGCAATTATTCGTCAGATATCGCCGCAATATTAAACGCGATGCTTGAAGAAGCGTATACCACAGAAAGCATCCTTCTTGCAGATTCGATTCTTCAGGGTTTTGAAAACGTCTTTGGATCGTCGCTGCCTTCAAGGGGGCGAAAAGCCAACGACTGGTTTGTTGTAAGAAACAGCCGGATGCCCGCGGTTCTTGTCGAGCTTGGTTTTGTTTCTAATCAGCAGGACGCTCTTCTTATGACAAGGGAAGACGACTTGCAAAAATTCATAACTTCATTGTACAATGGAATAACAAATTTCATCAGTATTTTTGAACGTTAATGAAGAATATATTTAAAGTAGTTTTTAAAGCTGTTGCCGGATTTTTTACTTCCCCNGTAAAAGTCTCTTTTTTCCTTATATTTCTGCTNTCGCTTTTGGCAGTCGCCGAGTATTTTTATTTGGGGCTTGCAAGGAGAACTTTTGTATTTTATACTTTAAGTGNCGGGATTATTACGGTAGAAGACAGAATGTTAAAACATTCAAGGTCTCAGGAAGATAACATAATCCAGTATGTGGAAGAGACTCTTTTAGGGCCTGTTTCTCCGGATTTGCTTCCGATTATTACAAAAGGGACCAAACTTATATCGTTATTGTTCCGCGACGGGGTGGTTTACGCGAATTTTTCACAAAGCGCAGCTTTACCGCCTTTAGAAGGAGGAAACACAAAAGATAATTTCCTGACCTTCCACGACAGCATTTTGCGTAATTTTTCATACGTAAATGACGTGCGTTTTTTTATCGAAGGAAATTCTGTATTTTCCTATGATTTTCAGCAGGATATACAGGATGAAACAGACGGTTTTTCGGGGGTATAACAGTNCCTTTGCGATACTGTCAGACAAAAAGAGAAAATTTAATGTTTTTTCGTTGACAAAACATTATTATTTGATTAAAATGAAAGTAAGAAAATTTTTTTTAAGAAGTGTTTTAAAGGAGCTTTACATGAAAAAGATGCTCATTCTAGTCGTAATTGCGATGCTAACGGGTCCGCTGTTTGCCGAAGAAGGTGTTCTTATCGACTTCTCCCTCCTCACGGCGGATATAAATGTCAAATTAGGTCCGGACGACCCTAACAATGATCTTAACCAGAACCGTCAGACATTGATGGATTTCTCTCATGTTGCGGGCGGCAGTTTCACAGCCCAGCAAAGAGATCTGATGAAGACATCACTGGCCATTGTTAACTGGGAAGTAATACTTACCTCCTCCTCAAGGACAGTTGAAAATGTATCCTTAAGCTTCACAAGGGAAGCTACTTCAAGGGAATTCGGCACTGTAATGGGTGTCAGGGTGCGTTTCCCGATTGAACCGTTTAACTCACACGCGACAATTAAACCGCCGTTTGAAATCCCCGCATACGAAACAACAACTGTCAACGACAGCGGCACAATTGAGCCGATGGACGGAAGCGACGGCATTACAAGCATAAAAACCCGTTTTGAATCGCAGGAAGACGGAGCGCCCGCTTACGGCGTCATAAAGAATGTAGGCGTGATCAGGGAACTTGCTGTCCGCGTATACGGTCTTAATTTCCCGCACGGTCTTTCAACAATTCTTATTGACAGCCAGGGCAACGAAAGAAGCATTTTCATGGGTTACCTTGAATTTGACGGCTGGGGAGAACTGATTTGGAGAAACCCCGCCTACCTTACAGAAGTAAGAAACCGCGACATGAGAATTGTCCCTCTGTATCCGTTTAATACTCCTTTTATTAAGTTCGGCGGATTCGTAATCCATCGTGACGCAGGCCGTATCGGCGGCGATTTCGTAACCTATTTCAAAGATGTATCGGTAATTTATGATAAAGCTGTTCTTGATACCAACCGCGACATCAACGATGAAGCGACATGGGGTATAATCCAGACACGCGAAGAAGCCCGCAAAGTATGGGAAATGGAGCAGTTTGGACATAACCAGGTGCTTCGTTACCTTGAACTGCAAAGACAGGCTACTGAAGTTCCGTTTGGCCCTAACCGGCAGCAGCCATAGTTTAACGTAAAGAACCTCAGGTTTCTTTACTCCAAAGCGCTGCCTGGAAACAGATGTTTTCAGGCAGCATTTTTTTTTGGCATTGAACATCTTAAAGGGATATATGATTTCGGCACCGGAACAAAACTACTTGCGAAGCGAGTTTGAAAAATACACTGATATCCGCCATCTTGTTGTCACAGACTTAAAGGAAAAGATGGAAAACATCCTCAGTGTCCTTGATTCAAATCCGGTATTAAGCGGCAGAATAAAGAATTTTGACAGTTATTTTTCTAAATATATCCGCCTTTTAAAAACAGGAATGAATCCGCCGCTTATAAACGACCTTTTGGGCGTAAGAATTATTTGCCCTTTCATTGAAGATTTGGAAGCGGCGGAAGATTTAATCTGCAAGAATTTTAAAATCGCAGAAAGAGAAACCAAGGGGCATTTTACATTCCGTGAATTCGGTTATGAATCAACTCACCTTTTAATAAAAATCCCGAAGTCAATAATAAAAAAACACGGAAGCCCCGGCACTGATTTGGCAGAGGTACAGATACGCACAATCCTTCAAGACGCGTGGGCGGAAGTTGAACACGAGCTTGTTTACAAGGCGGAATTCAGTCCTTTTGACGAGCCAATGAAAAGAAAACTGGCGGCCGTAAACGCGAGCCTTTCTTTGGCTGATATAATATTTCAGGAAATACGAAGCCATCAGAGAAAATACACAAGGGAAATGGGAAAAAGGCGCGAAAGCTTTTTCCAGAAAATCGAAGAATCGACAGATGAACTTTTATTTACAATCGAATCAGATTCAGCTAATGCGCGCGCGGGAAACAACGCGCCGTATTTTAATGAAGAAAAATCTTCCGCGGCGAATAATTTAAACGGTTCCTTTGACAGTTCCAACGCGAACATCGACGATTTATTAATCGAAGCCCTTACTTCGCATAACCAGAACCGTTTTAACGAAGCGATATCCCAGTACACAAAAATTCTAGACCTTAATCCGGACAAGATAATTTGTTCAATAATATATAAACACAGGGGAATGGCGAATTTTGCCTGCTGCCGTTATGATAAGGCAATTGAAGACTTTTCAAATTCCATCGCTCTTGACAATGATTCATATAAGGCAGCTTATTACAGGGGCGTTGTTTATTCTGTAACGAAGAATTACCCTAAAGCAATTGATGATTATTCGCTTTCATTAAAAATTCATCCGTATCAGCCGTTCTGTCTTTTCAGGCGCGGGCAGGCCTATTACCACATCGGAGATTATCCGCAGGGACTCGCGGACTGCGAAAACTCTCTTGCCCTTGAACCAAGTAACGAATCAGCCGTAAAATTTAAAGAACTTCTTTTAGAAAAATTAAAAATGTAAACTTGTTTAATTAATTTTTTCTACCTGAACCCGGTTGATAAATGGCAGCCGGTTAAAACATATCTTACATCGTATCCTTCAAATGCCCAAAAATATTCACCGATTACAATTAACGCCATGTTATCAAAAGGATTGATAATATATCCGCAGCTTATTATATCCATGACAGGTCTTTCAAGAATTTTTTCGTATATTGTTTTTCGTCTTCCGTCTCTCTCTGCGATAATTCTATAACTGCCGATACTTCCGTAAACTTCGTGCCAATCGTCTATCCTCCTGCCAGTTTCTACTGTAATGTTTACAATCTGATTGTTATGTCTTACCGGAAGACCTTTAAAATCCGCCTGTCCTTGCGGCGAAGCTTCCTGCGTAAATTCAATTCCGTTTTGCCCTGCTCTGCTTATAAAACTTTTGATAAAATTGTTAAAGGCCGCGTTATACTCATTTTCATTATAGTCATTAGAATTTAGCAAGTCCTGCCAAACTATAGTATTATCGATTGTGTTAAAAATGACAGCGGTAATAATATTTCCGTCCATTGGATCTAAGTTCCTTTTAATGGTATACGCGACATTGGAGTTTTTTGACCATCCCCACAATCTGAGATCAGAGTGATTGTAATCGGGTTCAAAATTAATATATTGAAAATAATCCACAGTGGGAGGAAATGAGGGAACTTCCGGTATATTATTCAGCGAGGCTAAGTTATTTATATTCTCATTTGTAGAGTATGTTTGTATGCCGGAACAGGCTGTTAGAACAACGGATAAAACTGCACAAATGACAATGAAAGTAATTTGTTTTCGTGTTTTCATTAAATGTATTCCTTTAGAGCCCGTAATTTTATTGACTTAATCCAACATTCATATTACATCCAAATAAATCCAGTTCGACAGTATGATAACCGCCTGAAAAAGCAATCCAATCATAGTAAATTGTTACAACAATTATCCGGTTTTCATAAGGGCTTTTATAATATCCAAGTATTTTTCTTCCGTTTATGTTGTGCATGTTTGTGTAAAGATTATCTTTTCCTTCGCTGATTGTTTTCTGAATAATATCATTGCCGATTAATAACATCCATTTATAAGCATCTTTATCAGCCGCACTTTCAAGATCATCGAACCAGCAATAATATTTATTTATGGGGAATTCTAATAAATTATTTACAAAATCGCCCGCAATTGGATTACCGACATCTCCTGAAATTTTATAGTTTCTAAGTATTGCATTCCATTTTGCTATATGCTCTCTGGATATTTCATTATGTATTTCTTCCGGTAATAATGTTGCGTCCAGATTTTTTGCGACATCTTGATAATATTCATAGTTTTCTGTATCACCGGCTATAAATAACTCTCTCTCAATTATTTCATCAGTAACAGAATTTATTATTACCAATGAATAAATCCAGCCGCCCCACATACCGCTGTCATGCAAATATCTGGTTCTATACGCGAATAAACCATTATTTGACCATCCTATCATTTCAATTGAAGTATAAGGATTTGTATCTAATTTTAATATTTCCATTTCATAACCTTCAAGATCGGTATTTGAACGAATAAAGTATTGCTGTTTTTCGGCAGAAATAAATTCCCGACCGGCAATAGTTTCATTTTCGTAAATTTCCGCATAAACAGGGTTTGATTTTTCGTCTTCTGTTGAGTTTGATTTTAAATCCATATTTTCATTTGCATTATTAACTTCATTTTTATTACAAGATATAATCAAAAAGATTAAAACAAGAACAAACAAAAAATGCAGCCGAAAAATTCTTATACCAAACATAATCTCTCCTTTAAGTTATTTATTATTAGTATATTATTTTTTCTTCTGTCTCGACAATAACAATACTGTCTTCGATTGTATTATACAGCGCGCTTAAGTTATTTATATTCTCAATTGTTAACTCATGCCAGACAACATCTTCCTTTGTGTCTTGAAGATCAGCTATGCTAATCATTCTCTGATACGNACCGGAAAGATGCAGCCTGCCGGTTCCAGAGTCAAACGCGCTGTTAGACCAATCAAANGTGCCGTCTTTTTTTAAGTTTNTCATTGCTCTGTAACTATACTTTTTCCCGTATACGCCAGCGCCGTCAGGAGCCAAAACGAAGGAATCGCCATTAGAGGTATCATTTAAAACAAGTTCCGGTATATTGTCTCCGTCCATGTCAACAAGGGCGAACTGTCTTATGTTTAAATCATTAATGTAAACAGGACTGGAACCTTCATAAAAAGGACTTTCGTTATTTAGTATTTTTTTATAT
>WQSN01000089.1 GCA_009787835.1 Treponema sp. | reverse complement strand
TTAAGATAAATCTTGGTATTGGTACGGTTATTGATTTTATCTATAAGTTTAACGAAAAATGGCATGCTTATGCACGTGTATTAGCTGTATACAATTTTGGCTCTGGCGGCGAATTTCTTGCTTTCCCCGGTATTGGCGCTGGCTTTTCATTTTAATTATTAAGGAGGAATACAAGATGAAAATAAAGAAATTTTTTATTATAGTTTTATTGGCTCTTATTTCTTTTGCTTTTACAACATGTGATATGATGGGTACAATTATCGGAACACTTAGTGGAATGCAAACATATTTTCAATCAGGTAATAACGCGCGTGCCGCTGCAAGNGTTTCAGGAGCTAGGGTCGAATTTTTCGTATCAAACCTNCTGTTCGGTCATGACAGCGGTAATGGTTCCGCTTGGATAATTGGTTTTCCTCCAAGCTCACATAATAACGGCGGCTGGTATGATATAGATGGTATAAATAGAGCAAGAGTATATTTGCAAAATAATTCTGAACAATCTTCTTTAATGAGGTTTTCAATTAAAGGAATCAGAATAGACAATATTATTTATAAAATTGATCAAAATTCCGGTGAAGGAACGCAGTATACCGGCAGTTTCAGTTATGATAATAATGACCAATTTGATATAATAGCCGGCGATAAAACAAAATCAGGTAATCAATTTTTAAATCCAGCTTCACCTGTTCTTCCAATGGATAGTATTCCCGATTTACTTAAAGTAAAGGAATTTGTTTTACTGGTTGATGAATCAAAACTTCATATTAACGGCGTCTTGAAAGATGACTGGTGGAATTGTTTTTCATTTTCAATACGTTATTAAACAAAGACGCATCGCATTTGTTTTTAATGTGTTTGATAATATCCTGTATATTGCATACAATAAAGTTTCTGCGCCCTATCACTGTTGACTTTCAACATCAAGAATGCGGACATAAAAAAGCTCCCGTCCGTCAAGTTTACGCTTAAAGAGACGGAAGCTTTTTCACATATAAGGCATTCGCCTTACTTTTTTACAGCGACGCTCCGTTCCGAATCCGCAAAATAAATGTTCAGTTTTATTATAACCAAGTGGGCAGAAAGCACAGAGTGCTTTTTGTAAAATAAAAAGAGGCTGTCCGTAAGGACAGCCTCTTTTTATTACTCCCCCGCGCGGATTCGGACCACGGACCCAGTGGTTAACAGCCACTTGCTCTGCCAGCTGAGCTACAGGGGATTGCCCCAAACAAGAAGTTCTTTTACGTGGGGCAGGTACACCCCCCGATTAGTCCTTATTCAAGGTCGACTTGTAAAACCTTATATAATTTTTTTAAAAATGTCAAGGCTTGTTAAAATGGATTTGTTACGGGCAAAAAAAAACCCCGGAGAAAGGAGTAACTCCGGGGAAAGGAGAATAGGAGGAACATGAAACCACATTAGTCTGCTGACTATACAACCATACAGGGCATTGAAGGTTACAAAGAAAAAATTGTTTTAATATCCATCTAAAATGCCAAAATTGTAATTATATTTGGTTATTATTGACATATTTACGCATTATTAGAGCGAATTAAAATTTTTTTTTGACTATTTTAGATTATCCATTATAATTTAATTATGAGAGAATATTATTTTAATGGAAATTTATTATGAAAGTACATTTATCAAGTAAAATACTCATATTTTGCTTAATATTATTCACAGGTTTAAGTCTTTTAGCTTGTTATAACCCGATAATGGACACTTGGTGGGATCAAGCTGCGCCCAAGACGCCGCCTGAACAAAGCGGAGCTAATTTCGCTGTTGTGTATATGGATTTGAACGGGGGGCAGACAGCGGGCGGAACTCCGGGTTTAAAGAGCACGATGGAGCCGTTCAGGGTACTCTACGACAACAAAATTCCTAGAGTCCGTCCAATAACTCACCCTGATGTCTCATTGGGTTTTGCAGGCTGGATAGATGAACGCGGCAATTTATGGAACATGGAAACGAGGGCTGTAAAACGCGAAGACGACGCGGACGGCAATGGTATTATTGTCCTTACAGCCCGCTGGACGACAAATATTTATACCATAACATTCATTCCGAACTTTGGCCATTTCCAGCCTGACGTGGCTAATCAGCCAAAAAGACAGGATGGCACCCCTTTAACAGTGGACACACAAAGAATTGTTCACAACGGCAGAGTTGTTGAACCGCCTGTTATACCGACAGGAAACGAATATGGTTTGGTCGGCTGGTTTACCAAGAATGGTGATTATTCCGGGAGTGATGATTGGGGGCAGGGCAAAGATTGGGGTGAACGCTGGGACTTCACCGATAGAACAGTTACCGCCGATATAACTCTCTACGCCAGGTGGGAATCATCAACACGCACGGTGCATTTACAAGTAAACGGCGGAAAACGGCCAGACGGCGTTACAGAACTGACGCGCGTTAATTTTACCATATATACAGGAACAGGCGGCACACTCGGCGGCAAAATTATTGATCCGGGGCCGCTTGTGAGGGAAGGGTATACCTTTGCCGGCTGGTACACAGATGAAGGCGTTTTATGGGACTTTACTTTAAACAAAGTATATGGACACGACATTGCTGCACACGTTGACAATGGAGTGCCGATACCAAGGAGTGAGCCGTTTTATCTTGACGCCAGATGGGAAACCAACATCTATTATGTGACATTTAACCCTGCGGGCGGAACACCGGCTCCTGCGCAGCAGGAAGTTAAACACGGCGACAGGGCTACCCCGCCCGACGTCATGAACCCCCCGACAGTATCAGGGGTTGCGCAGGCTTTCGACGGATGGTACAGCGATGCCGGTGCAGCATGGAACTTCGATGCAGGGGTAACCCGAACCATGACCTTGACTGCCAGGTGGTCGCCTCCACTATACACTGTCAGATTTTATCTGGGTACCGGTGCGGGGAGCTCCGCAGCGGGATTAATACCTCAATGGGGCACGCCGGCGGGAAGGCCGTATCTTGAACAGAGTTATAAAGCTTCCAGCGACAGGGTAGTTGAACCCTTTATGCCTGCGAACACAGATCCTAACGGCTGGTCTTTTGAAGGGTGGTATGTTGTTCCCATTTTCCCCAGCGCAAGCGATGTGAGTAATATAAATAACGCAAGCTTTCGGAATTCTCTTCATTCGTATAATTTCAATATGGCTGTAGGTTCAGCCCCGCTTCTGACAGAAGGTAGTGTTAAAGTTTTAAACCTTTATGCAAAGTGGGTTCCGCCTGTGCCGGACATGGTATGGGTTCCGCGGGGAAGTTTTATAATGGGCGACTCAGGCGTTTCGGGAAGCCCCGCGGCGTATCACGCTTATCCGACGCGCCGCGTAACAGTGGACGGTTTCTACATAAGCAAGTATGAGGTAACGCAGGTTAATGCTCTTCCATTATCGAATCTTACAATTAAAGGATATTATGAAGTAATGGGAAATAATCCGAGCCAGTTTACCGGGACTATTACCCGCCCGGTAGATAGAGTATCCTGGTATGACGCGATTGAATATTGTATGAAGCTTACTGAGCAAACGTTAGGATTTGGCAGTAATGTATATTCGATGAGCGCACGTACTCCTTTGACCGGATACCCGATAACCAGTGCAGCTGTAACGGCGACATGGAACAGAATCGGCTTCCGTCTGCCCACTGAGGCTGAATGGGAATACGCGGCAAGGGGAGGAAACGGCTCGTCCGGCGGTTTTATTTACGCTGGAAGCAATAATGCTGATGCTGTGGCGTGGTATAACAATACTGTCGGGAAGCCTCCTGCTGTAGGCGGCGCAACTCAAGAGGTGGGAGGGAAACAGCCGAACGCTCTGGGCATCTACGACATGAGCGGAAACGTTTCCGAATGGGTCTGGGATTTGTTTGATTCGTATAAAAACCCTTATTATTCTACTTCAGCAGGCATTAATAATCCCAGAGGTCCTTCAGGTGATAGCAGTTCTAACCCATTAACGGAACGTGTAAGGCGCGGCGGCGCCTGGGGCAATACTGCAAACAATGTGCGCAGCGTTGTCCGCAACAGTCAGGAACCAGGTAAGGCCGAATGGGTTAACGGTTTCCGCGTTGTCCGCGGTCCGTCTACTATTTGGTAGTTAAATATAGGGAATAATCCCTTCAGTCTTTACGGTAAAACCTTCGGGGAACGATGAGCCTTTTTTGCCGCCGTAACCTGAAGCCAGCATCGCGATGGCGAGTAACAGGCCGCCGTTTCCGGGCATGTAAGCGGGCAGCGCGTCGTCGCCTGTCATGCGGTTATGGCCGTTTTCCATGTATGTGTTTTTCGGGCTGTCCATTAAAAGATAATCGACTGCTTCCTTAAATCTTCCAAGGCGGCAGGCTGTCATCGCCATAACGGGGAAGTCCCAGCCGTAAAAAGTTTTTTTGTCCCACACTTCGTTTACTTTATCCAATGTCGCGGACATTATATTGATGTCAACTTTTTCGCTTTCCAGAACGCCGTACATCTGCAGCATCGACGGATGATCTGTATAAAACGGAAGTTTTGTAAAAGTGCCGGGGCAGTTTTCATGAGACAGATACACGCCGTCTTTTACAGCCGGAAGGCCTAAGTTTTTTATTATTTCACCGTAACGCTCTTTTTCGCCGAGCTTTAAAAGCCAGTCGTCTGCGGTTTTAAAAGCCCAGCGGAAGTATTCAAGTTCAAAGGCTGCGTTTAACACGATTTTCGGATCGTGGCGTTCCTGCACCGGAATATAAGGCGGGCCTAGTACATAACGGCCTTCAGAACCGGAAGCTTTATCAGTCAGGTTTGTTTTTTGTTCCCAGTGAACAAAACTTTTCATGAACTCCGCTGTTTCGACGACAATTTCGCGGTATTCGCGCAGAATTTCTTCGCTTTTTTCTCCGCCGCGATCGTCCCGGCAAATGGCGCGGTAAACAAGATGCGCGTACATTATTGGATGCGGCTGCTGCCATAAAAGTAAAACCGCGACTGAAGACGGAGTGTTTTCACCTGACGGGTCGCACATTTTGGGCCAGCGCGCTCCTTCAAACCCCTGCGATGCTGCGATCTTTTTCGCGGTTGAAAGAATTTTTTTATAGTATTCAAGCGATCGTTTTAGATCGTCAACTCTGTTCCAAAGCGCGTAATACGCGTGATGCCAGAAGTGCATCTCCAGGTGAAACTTTCCGTACCAGCTGTTGCATGAAAGACCAGTTTCCGCGGGCGGAATTACGCCCCTGCTTTGTATCGCGAATAAATACTGCGACAATACAGCCCTGCGTTCAAGTTCCGCCGCGCGGGAATCCTTCGAGCCTGAAAAATCAATAAAACCGCCTGACAGCCAGTATTGTTCCATGAATGTTTTACATTTTGCCTTCGCGGCGTCAAATGAATCGATTTGCCTGCTTTCTGGTTCTTTAAATGTTATTCCAATTTTTGACAAGCAGGGAATTTCTACAGGCTGGAATCTAATCCCAAGTTCAACCGCATCTGATAAAGGCGTTAGTTTTAATTGGTGATTTTTTTCGTTTATATCAAAATCAGCGCCTTTGGCGCTTACAATAACATTATACGATGTGCTATCAAGTTTTCTTTTTATAATAATTTGTTTTAATCCGTTCAAAGAAGCGGCTTCCGGTTTCTGTTCAATCAGGGTTGTTAAATGCAAATGCGGACTTTCAAAATCCGCCGCGGATTTTTTATGGCTTCCGTATGGAAAATCAAGCGTTACGCGCAATTTACCGTTTTTCAAAAGCGGCGAATTAATTTTTAAATACAAGGTATCTTCGTTCGGGTGAACAAAGGTTTCTGTATTAACTATAATGCCTCCAATTAAAAATTCCGAGAATAAAATCCCTTCCCACATTGACAGTCTTTGGCTAACAGGCTTGCAGTCTTCAATTTTTAATGATTTGCCTTCGTATTCAAAACCGATTTTTCCAAGGTGAAACTTATGCGCGTTAACCCTGATTCTTTTAAAAAGTTCTTCCTGGCCTGAGCTGTCCGCCGCGTAATAAACAGTGCGCCCGTATGTATCAAACGGCGTAAGGCGCAGGTTGTCGTTGTCGTCATCCGGCTGCGTATATGAATGCCAGCCCCATTCAGCCATTGTGCATAACGGGAAGGCGTCATCCGCTTTTGCGTATTCGTCAAAAAAGGCTTGAACGCCCGTGAAATCGGCGGTAAAACAAAAAGTTCCGTTCCCGACAGATAAAGGCGCGTTTTTATTAATGTTTTTATAATGCGGATTATGCCTTTCAATTACAGCTTTTCGGTCAATTTTCATTAGTTAATCTCCGTTTATATAATCATCGGCATTATTATTGCCCACCATATTGTAATAATTATTGGAATCCAAAGCATCAATGTAATAACGCCTGATACCATTTTAGCGGCAAGATGGAATATTTGCAATTTTTTTATTAACGAAGTAAGCGCAAGAAGCAGAAGCGGTATATAAAAAAGATAGCTTGCGGCAGCAAAAAATACCGCGCAAATTATTGAAAGCGGGATAAGAAAGCACATTAGAATCATTGATAAAGACAGTTTAAAACGTTTTCTAATAATGCTTAAAGTAATGACAGCTAACGCAAGAACGCAGGCAAGAGCGTATAATATATGAGATACAATATCTGTCATAAGCACAATTTTACCGGGCAGAAACGGGAAGAATACAGCGTCACGCGATGGCTTTAGTAAATTATCCATAGAATTATTCGCGGTGTAATTTGCAAGGGAAAGACTTACTTGAAGGTGATGCCATGCGGTATTGCGGTTTAAGTTTTCATATGAATCCGGTATTATGTTGTAATAGTGATAAGCATTCACGCCTTCAATTATTGCGAAGTTCAACCCTTTATAATTCTCATGTAAAAACGCAATAAAATCCGTGCCGGGCATTTTTGGCATCATGTTATACAATTTTGTTGAAGCGGAAAAACCGTATAGCCATGCGCCTGATTTTTTATAAACATTGACAAAATTATACGCGTTAGGTGAAGTTTCAAACATTGTCAGGACTCCGCTGTTACCCCTTGCGTCAAAGTTTATTACCATGCCAATTTTTTCTTTTAGCCCGGGGTATTCTTCCGTGAATAAAAAAGCGCCAAGCAAACCCAGT
>WQSN01000088.1 GCA_009787835.1 Treponema sp. | reverse complement strand
TATGCTTTCCAACCACCCTGATAATGAAAATGTACATATATGTAAGGACTCAGTAATTTTACCTACTAATGTTCTATAATCCATATTAAACCTTAATATACTAGGATATTTCTAAATTATATCATATTTAATGAATTTGTCAAATACCGTCTCATATCTCCCAAAAATAAACAATCCACTCCGTAATACATCCGTTTAAATCCATAAGCCAATGATATTGAGAATTGTTTCCAATGCTCCTGATTGTATTTTCCGCGGTATTTCGATCGTGTCTAAAATTATTAACTAACACATTTGCAAGTCTGTCAAATGAAACACCGGATGATTCTACAATATTAATACTGCCATAACTCAGCCAGTGAATAAGTTCGTTATAACCTTGAAGATTTATTCTTTTTATCAACTCCTCTTCTGTTATACTTGGTAAAAAAGCTTTTCCTGTAACAACAACAAAAACTGACGTAATGCTTATTGCGGATGAAGGCGTTTCCGGACTGTTTGAAGGAGACACATACACTATAGAATCCATAGAAATAAAACCAAATATTTTAAAATTATCAAAACTATAATTAACTATATAAGTAAATCCGCTAAAAATATTAGAAAATAATGTGATACAAACTGTTATATTATTTCCTCGAATTGTGTTTATAATATATTCATCAAGCGCCGTGTTATCTTCGATAATCGCATACGAAGGCAATATTAATGTTTCAGATGGATCTATCAAATTATGAAAAGAAATCATATTCCAATATCCCGCAGTCACTTCCGACATTAACGGTAGAAGCACCTTTATATTCCAACATAATTAATGACCTCCTGTTTTACGAATAACATTATCTTGAATACCTCAAATACTCATCAGTGACAACTCGATTCAATGCCGCATTGTACTTATTTGGCCAAACATCTTCCATCCAAATGCTATTCTGCCGAGAGTATCTAGCCTGTGGCTCGATTGCTCTCCATGTGCCATTGAAATTTACAGAATTAAACAAATGATGAAAACCTGTTACTGTATTTCTATTAACTATAATAGCTACATCGCTCTTCACTGGATAGACTTGATAAAAGAATATTGCAGCATCAATACAATTAACCAGGCCATCATGGTTAATATCTTCTTCTGCATGTAATCTTCTCTCAACATTATCCATAGCAGCATAAACATATTGCATCGTAGTATTTAATGCAGGCACTATATTAGCTGACTGTTGCTGTGTCTGTTGTACTTGTTTGCCCTGTTGCTCTAGCCTGTAATCTGCAATACGCTTATCAGTCAGGTAATTTGAATAGTGCCACCACCCAACAATTGCTGCAATACTAAGAACTATAAAAATAGATAACGGGTTAATCAGTCTAAACCTAGGATAGTCAAGCTCAACTTGATCTTGTGCTTGAATCATATATAATTCAGCCTGCATAGGATCGACATCAATATATCTCTTGATGTATAAGCGGCAATCATTGCAAGCCATACTATCCCATTGATTCTTGCATTTACCATTACGACGATTTAAAATACAATTCACTGCGCATGTATACAATGCTTGATTAGGATTAGGTAAATCCATGCCACCCTCCTTAATAAATAAGTAATGCTATCTTTCTTTTATCCGGTGTTTTATGCCACTTGAATTATCTTATACATGGATAATGCCAGTATTTTTGAGAACTTAATGGTTTAGAAAGGAAAATATTAATGTTTTTTGTATATTCATTATTGCATTTATTTTATCTCAAATATCCTCAAATGCAGTTAAATTATGCTCTTTAATACTTTTATATAATTTTTGACCCTTAGATGATTGCAAAGCACCTGTATTAAAATTATATATGTCATTATTAATGACATATAAGCTGCGATTTTATCATTCTGGCGGTCGATAAGTAACCAAGTAAGCGCAATGTGATCTTTTTTTGTACGAAGCGTATCTTTAAAAAGATAATTATTATATTCAGCAATAGAGCAATCAAACGGCTGCAATTCGATTTTATCCGATAGCGACTTGATGTAAAAATAATATTTTACATTTGGGTAAGATAATGAAATTTAACTCATTTTAGTATCAAATCAATACATTTTTCAATCAACAATCAAACCACACACCCCAAAAATCTCTTCTCCTCTTCCGCAAGATCAAACCCAAGCGTTCCGCCGGGGTTCATGATGTTATCAGGATCGAAATGTTTTTTAAGCGCTCTTAAAATGTCGTACTGGTTTTTGCCGAGCGAGCCTTCAAGCCAGGGGGCGAACATTTTTCCTATTCCGTGATGGTGGCTCATTGATGCGCCGGATTTTTGGATTGCGTCGAGAATGCCGGCGTGGAATTTGCGGAACTCTTCGGGGTCTGTCATGTGCACAATGAAAATCCAGTACAGGTTTGCGCCTTGCGGGTAAACGTGCGACATATGTGTCATGCAGATTGTTTTCGGTCTTGATTTGCAATACGCGCGCACATCGCGGTGCACCTGGCTCATGTTGCTCCAGTTAACGCTGCATTCCATTGTGTCGGTGATTATGCCGAAATCATGCATCGTGTCACGCAAATACGGATCGTTAAAACGGCCTTTCTCCCAGGCTTTTGTAACAATGCCTGTTAAGCTCATGCCGCCGAACTTTTTGCAGATTCTGCGTACATTTTTCGCGCAATTTTTTGAAAAACCTTTTTCGCCGTTGGTGAAGCCCAGATACAAACACATCTCGTTATCTTTAAAACCTTTCATTTTAAAAAGATGGCGTAACGGGCTTTCATCAATATTGTACATTCTCATCATTAAACCGGTTTCTTCGGGGTCTGAAAGACGGAATACCGACGGATATCCGGCTTCGGACTGCATAATTTCTCTCGCTGCCTGCTGCCCGATTTCCCAGCTTGCGAACATATACGAAAAACGTTTTATCGTTTTCGGCGTGTGGCGGAAAAAACGTAACGCGATATGCGTCAATACGCCGAATGTTCCTTCGCTGCCCATCATGATGCCGCCGATGTCTGGGCCTGTCGCTTTTCGCGTATACTGATCAGTTTTTATAACGCCGATAGGTGTCGCGTATTCCTGCCCGGCGACAATGTCAGAAATTACTCCGTAATATGTCGAGTTCTGCCCGGCGCCGCGCGTTACGACCCATCCTCCGACTGATGAATATTCGTAACTCTGCGGGAAATGGCCGCTTGTGTACGCACGTTTCGCGCTGAAAAGTTTTACAGCGTTATTCAAAACTTCTTCCAGCTTAGGCCCGCTCATTCCCGCCTGAACTGTTATAATCTGGTCGGTCTCGTTAAAATTGATAACCTTGTTAAACCTAAGGCGCATATCAAGCGACACGCCGCCTTTAATACATTCAACGCCGCGCGTAACGGAAGATCCTCCGCCGTAAACGTAAACAGGAATTTTCTTTTTAGCGCAGTACGCGACAATTTGTTCAACCTGTTCCTTTGTGTCGGGGTAAAGCACGGCATCGGGAACATTGTCGACGCGTTTTCTGCGAAGCCGCATGATGTCGTACATCGTTTTTCCGTACGCGACAGAAAGGCGCGAATAATCATCGGTTTTTACAAACTCGTCACCTAATATTTTTTTAAATTCGCCGATGTCTTCATCGGGCAGTTTGCAGGGGATATCAAGTTTTACTTCGTCAAAACCGGGATCTTCCTTGTACTCGTTAAAAAATTGATCGTCAAGTTCAAATGTTTTCTTTAAAATTTTATACAGCGATTCTTTTGGGGCTTTTATTTCAAACGGTGAACCCCATTTAAAAATCGATCTCCACGAATTAAGCGGGTATTCGCCTCTTACCCATTTCGGTTCAAAACCTTTATACGGCTTTGACATTTATATGCTCCTCATATGTCTTATATAACGGCAGCAGTTTTTCAAACACCTTGCTGAAAACATCTTTAAAAAGCAGTTTATATATTTCGTGTTCTTTCATGTCGGGTAAAAATTCATCCTTAACGCGCACCATTTTCGCCGCGGCTTCATGGATGTCCTTGTGTACTCCTGTCGCCACGAACGCTACCATCGCGCTTCCAAGTCCTGTGGCTTCGAAAGTTTGAATCCTGTAAGCGGGAAGNCCGAACATATTTGCCGTTATCTGACATATCGTGTCGCTTTGAGAGCCGCCGCCGGCAAGGAATAATTTTTTNATTTTTACTNTTCCGCGNTTTTCCATGGTATAAAGCCCGTCCATCAGTGCGAAATTAATTCCTTCGATGATCGCGCGGTATAAATGCGCCCGCGTATGAATGTCCGAAAAACCGACAATCGATCCTTTCGATTTGGGCATAACAACNCCGGGGGTAAAATACGGCTGGAAAACAAGACCGTCGCAGCCCGGGGGAATTTTCTTCAGCATTTTTTCAAGGATCGCTTCCGGNTGNACGCCGATTTCCGCGGCGCGTTCAACTTCCTTCGCGGCGAANTCTTTTTTAAACCACGATATAAGCCAGTAGCCGCGNTACACCTGCACCTCGGGGTTATAATGCCCTTCCAGTACGGCGGGGTACGCCGGAATAAACGGCAGCGGTTCCATGTATTTATCAATCGTAAATTGAATAGTCGCGGTTGTTCCAAAGTTAAGTGCGGCGCTGTCCGGCTTAAGACAGGAGAGTCCGAGAGTTGAACAGCCGATGTCGGAACCAGTNGTAATCAAAGGAAGCCCCTTCGGTATTCCNGTCACNGCNGCGGCATCTTCTGTTATATAACCCATCGTTTTTCCGGGTTCAAGAAGTTCTGTCAGTTTATCCAGCGGTACNTCGAAAATCGGACGGTTCAAATCCATCTTGCTCATCCACTTGCGCGTCTTNCTGCTAAAAGGAATATGCCCGATCATGTTCGCNGTTGAATCGGCAAGACGTCCTGTCAGTAAAAACGTAAGATAGCCTGATATAAAAATAAATTTATGCGTCCTCTCCCATATCTCAGGTTCATTTTCAATAATCCAGTTGCATGCCGATACTTTTCTTTGCAGTTCGACAGTATCAGTCATACCGATCATATTATAAACCGCGGCAAGATGAGGCGGCAGAGGTTTTTCAGCTTTCGCCATGCGTTTATCAAGCCAGACAATTACATCCCTTAACGGCTTCCCGTCTTTATTCACGCACAAACAAGTGTCGCGGATTGTTGTCAAAGTAACGGCGGTGAGATTGTTCCATAATTCTTTTGCGTCTGTCTTTACGCGGTTTGTAACAGCGCATGCCGCGTCCCAGTATACTTCCGGTTTCTGCTCTGCCCAACCGGGATGCTGCGAGTAGTACGGCTTTTCATATTTGTGCGATGCCTTATGAAGAATATTGCCGTTCTTATCAATCAGAAGCGCTCTTATGCTTTGGGTTCCCAAATCGATAGTCAGGACAAGCGGATTCACAACAGTGTTTGCGTTTTCCATTTATTACTCCTTTAACAAATTGCTGGACGCGATAATATCGCAGCCGGTTCCTAAAATATTCGCGCAGATTGTTTCGCCTATGCCGATTTTNTCAGTTANCATTATACCTGATAATTCCCTGATTATCTTGATAATTTTTTCCTTTGGCACATCGTTGTTTGTTTTTACGGGCAGAACAGGTTTATCCGGGAAAATCGTTCTAACTGTGGTAGTCAGCGTACGGACAGGAGCCGCCATTTCGGTGACAGCAAACTGCCCGCCTTTATAGCATTTGTTTCCTGAGTGAATATACATATCATCTAAATTAATAAATGAGGTTTCAATATCCGGCCACCTTAAACCGAGTTTAGGTTCGATAGTTATACGGCAGCCGATAGGACATATAATGCATGTAATTTCCCGTTTTTGATTTTGACTCATTTTACCTCAGTAAGCGAGAACATCACTTTACTCCCGTGNTTGATACTCANATCATCCAGAGCGAGTTCAATTCTTTCCATCTCGGGAGGGCGGAGGCGCGGATANATTTTTCTATATACCTCTATCCCGTCAAGATTTACTGTCAAAAGNGTTTTNCCCATCTCGTACTTTGAACGGTAATAGAAAATTACAGGCGTTGCAAGTTCATCAATATTAAGTTTCTGCGGAACTACATACATAAGGCTGTCATCCATNGTAACATCGGCGTGATTCGAGAAATTNCCNNGTTCTTTTTTATTTATTCCGGCGGATTTTTCTTCCTTTCCCTTCAGCGCGGCAACCCAGCCCGCCGCCGCCCACCGCGCCGCCGCCCAGCCCGCGATCTCGCCGCTTTCCGTAACATAATCGACAAGATCGTTTACATGCAGCGCGTTGCCGCAGCAGAAAACGCCGTCTAACATTGTCATGCATTTTTGATCTGTAACAGGTCCTTTTGTGCGGGCATCAAGCTGAATACCCAAGCTTTCGGCTAGTTCGTTTTCGGGGATTAATCCNACNGAAAGTATCANTGAATCGCACTTGATAATTTCCTCCGTCCCGCCGATTGGTTCCATGTTTTTATCAACAGAAGATATTTCAACAGCTTCCAGCCTGCCTTCGCCGAAAATGCGCGTAACAGTCTTGCCTGTAAAAAGCGGAATGTCATAATCTTCAAGGCACTGGTAGACATTGCGTAANAGNCCGCTTGCGGTTTGTTTCGCTTCGTAAACTCCAAGAACTTCTGCGCCTTCCAGTTTTAGCCGCCTTGCCATGATAAGCCCGATATCGCCGGAACCGAGAATTACGCATCTCCTTGCCGGCATCTTGCCGAGAATGTTTGTGTAGTACTGCGCCGTTCCGGCTGTCAGCACTCCTGCCGAGTGTCTTCCGTGAATTCCAATCTGGCGTGATGTGCGCTCGCGGCAGCCGCAGGCGAACACAATGCCCTTGCACGCCGTTTTTGAAATACCGTTTTTATTAACCAGCGTCAGCACATAGCCAAAAGACTGCTTTTCTATTTTGGTAACAAATGTGAGCATCTCGGAATGAATACTGCTGTTTTCCAGTTCTTTAATGAATCTGTAAGCGTACTCAGGACCTGTCAATTTTTCGCCGAACCTGACAAGGCCGAAACCGTCGTGAATACACTGTTTTAAAATTCCGCCGGGACGCGCTTCCCGTTCAACGAGTAAAGTTTTCGCGCCGCGTCCGTCCGCCGCAAGAGCCGCGGCAAGTCCGGCAGGACCTGCGCCGATAACGGCGACATCGTAAAACGCGGCTACCATACATTTTCCTTGTTATTACCGAAAAGTATTCTGCCTTTATCTGATGTTTTCTTTACTTCCGTTACCTGAATATTTTTTTCGCCGGC
>WQSN01000087.1 GCA_009787835.1 Treponema sp. | reverse complement strand
ACAGAACGGTAGCCATGCGCATCAAGGCTGGAACAGACTATTTTGTTGAGTTTAAGATCGTCTTCAACGACCATGATTGTGATCAACGGCTTCCTCCACGATTATGAAATGAATTTCATTTGAAATTAGTGGCTGTTCCAAAACTTCAGTTTTTGGAACAGCTACCTTAGATTTAGTCTTATGTTATATTTTAGCTATTATACAATGTTAAAAAGTTGTTAAGAAGTTGTTAAATGTGAAAAAAGCTCATTTGACAAAAGGATTTCATCTTTTATACTTAAAGCAGGGTCAAGTTTTTATAAATGGGTATTTTTTTTAATTGGACAGTTGATAATTATTTAACTCTGTTGCTTATTATCGTAATGGCGATAGGAAGTATTTTCGCTCTGTTTCAATGGAATTCTTCCATTAAAATCAGAAGAACCGAATTTTTGGATGAAATTATTAATAAACTCTGGTTTGATGAAAATATGGCAAGAACCATGCACATGATAGACAATAATCCAAATTGGTACACCGAAGATTTTCATAAAAGCTATTCTGATTCAGGATACCGGATCGATAAACTGCTTTCATATTTTGATTTTATCTGTTACCTGCGTTTTATTAAAAATCTGAGTTTTAACGAATTTAACGTTATAAGATATGAAATTGACAGAACATGCGCTTCGCCTTCTGTTCAGGCTTATTTATGGAATTTGTATCATTTTTCTAACCGGATTGAAGCGGGGTGTACTTTTATGTATATAATCGATTATGGGATACATGAAAAAATTATAGACAAAGAATTTAAAATTAATAATGAAAATTTGTTTAATAAATACCTAAAATTTTAATTTTTTTCGCGTTTACTCTGAAATTTATCGCGAAAAACTTCGAAAATGTGTAATCTCTTACCATAATGTTGTTATTTCCTGTATAATGTAGATTATGCCGCTTTTAAACATAGGGACATTGATAAAAAAGCTTCGTATTCAACAGGGAATGACGCAGGAGGATCTCGCTTATCCGATTATTGAGCAATCCACATTGTCAAGGATTGAAAACGGGCAGACTATGCCTAACAAAAGCACAACGGAAATGCTGCTGGAAAGGCTCGGGTACAATCCGGGTAATATTGACATAATCATTGACAAAAAAACCGCGGATATACATAAGACTATGGATGAGCTGTATGGATTGTTAAAAACAGAAAGTATATATGATGATCAGGAAGATAAAACTAAAAGGGCGGAAGCGATAATTAAATCGCTGGAAGAGGACGCCGAGTTTATGGCGGAGCGCGTAAATCGTCAATATATCCTGTTAAATAAAGCTATGTGCGCGCTGCACAGGAAAGAAAACTTAAACAGCGTGCATGGGATGCTAATGGAAGCCATGAAAATCAGCATTCCTGAGTACAACGAAAAAGAAATTGATAAATATTATCTTTCTAAACAGGATGTGCGTATTATCAACTTAACAACGATGGTGTACCGCGACAATGGGCGTTTAGATGACGGTATCAATGTATTAATACTTTTAAAAAAGAACTTTGAGGAAACCAACATTGATAAGGAATCCAGAGGAGAATATTACGCCAGCGTTGTTTACGCTCTCGCTACGCTTCTTACTTACGCGAACAGATATGAGGAAGCCTTAAAGATGTGCGATCGCGCGGCGGAAATATGCATAGAAACAGGGGTTTTTCGCCTTTTGCCTTTGGTAACCGCGTATAAAGTCCACTGTTTATATCATCTTGGAAATAAGGATGAGTGCTCCGAACTTTTAAAGCAGTCGTATTACGCTTCAAAAATGTTTGGTTACCACAATTGGGTTTCAATGATAGAGGATGACGCAAAAAATTTTGGAATTACTCTTTAAATATGAGTAAAACAACATACACATTCCCGGTATCGGGAATTAATTTTAATTAAAACATTATGAAAGAAAAATTTAAATTTTTCTCGTTTTCTAAAACGATCATTATTTGTTTTATGCTCATATTTTCGACGGCAGCCGCGCAGGCGCAGACAAGCTTCGCTGGAGGCACAGGCAGTAGAAACGATACCGAAAGAGCAATCGACAGAATCCTACAGGAATTTTATGACAGACATCAGCTTCGCGGAGGGATTTCTCTTGCCATTTCCCGTCGCGAAAGGCTTGTTTATACAGGAGCCGTCGGTTTCGCGGACCGTAACCATACTGTAAGGTTAACGCCTCAGCATAAAATGAGGATAGGTTCCGTGTCAAAGCCTATAACATCTATCGCGATATCAAAATTATCTGAGGAAGGAAGGTTGTCTCTTGACGGTAATGTTTTTGGGACAAACGGCATTTTTAGAAACGCGTACGGCATGCCTGTCTTTAACGGAAGACCTGTTGATATAACTGTAAGGCAGCTTTTGGAACATAGATCAGGCTTTAATAGAGACTTCGAATACAGTTCTCCTGTAACAAGATTACACGTTGAAACCCCGCTGAGGAGTTTACCCGGCGCGGAATATTTCTATTCAAATTTTGGTTATAATGTCCTTGGCAGAATAGTTGAAGTAGTAACCGGAATGCTGTATGAAAAATATGTCCAGGAACATATACTCAGGCCTTGCGGAATAGACGGAATGAGAATTGGCGCGGATAGATCAGGTCCTGATGAAGTTGAATATATTAATGTTATACATAATTTAGCCGGAAATCCGTCTTTGCCTTATGCTCTGGGTCCCGCAGGGGGGTGGATCGCAAGTCCTGTTGAGCTTTTGAAATTTATGGCTCATGTAGATACTTTTTCTAATGTACCTGATATTTTGAGAAACGATACGCCGCGGATACGCATTCATTCTCATTCAGGCAATCTGGGTTACGCTAATTGGGCGTTGCTGCAGAGAGACTCGGACGGTTTTACCTGGGCGCTGCTGATGAATTACGTGCCGCCTAATTGGGAACAAATCGATCGTCCCGCGATGTTAAGGCAAATTAAAAACGCGATCAGGGAATGGCCTATAGGAATCGATTTGTCCGGAGTCAGCGATACCTCAATTGTCAGAACTCCTTATAATGATTTTTACTTCGGCGTTTTATCTTACAGATGGGCAGCCGAAAATATGGAAATTGTCGTTAATGAAAATTTTACGCTCGACCAGCTTATAAGCATTGATGCTCCGTGGACAGACGGAGCGGCACTTACTATCCGCAGCGCGAACCCCGCAAGACTCGTTACGCTGACGCGGGGTGCCAGCGGCAACTTGTTTACAATTGCAAGCGGCGCTTCGGTCATTTTCAGAGACATCATCATTGACGGCGGCGGCACATCCGGCGGAAGCGGCGCATTTGCAGATAACGGCGGCGGAACGCTTGTGCGCGTAAACGGCGGCGGCGCATTCACCATGAACGCGGGCACGGCGCTGCGCAACAACATGAATATGGTAAATAACGCCGACGGAGGAGCTGTAGCCGTAACAGGAACCGGAACATTCACCATGAACGGCGGAACGATAAGCGGCAACAGCGTCTTCCGTAACGGCGGCGGCGTAATTGTAACCAACTCCGCTGTTTTCACCATGAACGGCGGTACGATAAGCGGTAATACCGCAAACAACGACGGCGGCGGTCTTTTGGTAACGAACGCAGGCAGTACATTCAACTTAAACGGCGGCGAGATAAGCGGCAATACCGGCAGAGACGGCGGCGGCATAAGATTATCGGGCGGCACGTTCACCATGCGGGACGGAAGAATCAGCGGCAACACAGCCAGTCTAGGCGGCGGCGGAGCGAGCGTATCCGGCAGCAACAGTGTATTTAATATTAACGGCGGCGGTATAGCTATGTGGAGCAACGCGACCATCAACATGATTGGCGGCGAAATTATTGGCAATAACGCCCCTAACGGCAGCGGCGTGCGCAGAGCCGGCGGAACTTTCAACTTAAACGGCGGCGTAGTTGCCGGAACGGGCTCAGCGCTCACCAATGTTGTCAACAGCGCCTATAACCTCAACAACGGCGCGCCAAACAACGCCATAGTAATCGCGTGGAACCGCCCTGCTGGTACCTCCAGCGAAGCTTCCCGCGGCACGTTAAACTACACCGCAGGCGCGAATACTCATTTGACTGTATCATCAGGCGGTACAGCAGCATGGCAAAATCAGAACGGCGTTCTTGGCATTTCGTACACGAACGGGGCGAACAGAGGGTGGATTAGGGCGTGGTGATACTAAAAATCAACTTCCATGTTGATTTTTAGTACGGAGTTTTTGCGATGCAAAAACTCCAGCGTTGTATTTTGACAGCGGCATCCATGCCGCCAGTTAGCAGTGAGGAGTGATGAATTATAAAATTTCCAGAATAATTTTTAGACAGCCGTCAATTTTTTCTAGTATATATTTTGGCAGCATTGATACCTGTTCCGTTAAGTCATCTTTATCTATAGTCGTAATTTGTGAAAAATTAATAGCCGATGTTTTGTCTAAACCGGATACGGCTTTTTCCAATAATAAATTACCGGGTAAAGACGCCAAGTCTGTATTTGATGTGATTGCCGCGCAAATAATTGTATTGATGTTGCTGCGGTTGAATTCATTGCTCTGGATTATTAATACCGGACGGCGTTTTCCCGGTTTTGAACCATCAGGGACAGGGAGATTTGCCCACCATATTTCTCCTCGGACCATTTACCACTCTACCTCGGCAAGCATCCGGTATGAAGCGGATTTTAAATCATCATCAAGGCGGGAGCTATGGTTCTTGTAATAGCTGTTTAGTTTATCGACAATAGCATCTGTTTCCGCCGTTGGAGTAAAAGCGATAATCGTCCTCCCCGTAGGCACTTCGAGGGGAACAATAATGCGGCGATCAGCTGGAATTTCTATGGTTTGGGTTATGGTCATGTTACTAATATAGCATGAACTAGTGTTCTGTCCTATACATATGACAGAATGTATTGTTAAGTTAATTTCTTATGCAATAAGGATTTAACGCAATGAGCAATAAAAAAAAAGGAGAAGCATATTAAATCGAAATATATCTCTATTGCCATTTTAATAATTTTCGTTCTGTCCGCGGGCATTCTGTACGCACAGCAGTCATCGCAGCAAGCATCGCTGCAAGCGGCGGCGCAGACGCTCGCTGCAAACGTTCCGGCAACCGTCACAATAAACAGCGGGCAGAGAGTGCAGGTGAGTTTTACCGCGCCTGCGGCTGGGGCTTACAATTTTGAGTCTTCAAATAACGGAACGCTTGACCCGGTTGCGTATTCGTCGGCGACCAGCTCGTCTAGCTCGAACACTATTGACGATGACAGCGGGCAAGGCTACAATTTCCGCTTTTTGCGGCATTTAAACGCAGGGGAAATTTTCACTTTCTTTGCGGGTGTTGTCGGCAACGCGGGAACAGGCAGTTATACGGTAAGCGTTAATACCTCAACTATCCCGTCAGTATCACTTGCGGCAAACGTTCCGGCAACCGTTACAATAAACGGCGGGCAGAGAGTACTGTTGAGTTTTACCGCGCCTGCGGCGGGGACTTACATTTTTGAATCTACAAACAACGGAACGCTTGATCCGGTTGCGTTTTCGGCGGTGATCGGCACAAGGAATATAAACGATAACGGCGGGCAAAATCGTAATTACCGTTTTACGCGGAATTTAAGCGCGGGAGAACATGTTACCTTCTTTTCGGGGCTTATCCGCGATAGAGGAGACGGCAGTTATATGGTAAGCGTTCGAGACAGCGGCGCGGCGGCTGTTACGCAGCAGACGGCAAGCTCCGGCACAGCGCAGCCGGCAGATGAAAGCGATTCCCCGATAATACCCGGTGATGACGAACTTGAATCGCTGCTTAGGGAACCGCTGAATCCTCAAGCTGTAGTCCGTCCATTAATACAGACAAAGTGGAATCAGGGTCCTCCGTATAATAATTTGTTTCCTCATTTTCCCAATGATAGAAGAGCCGCAGCTAACGGGCGGATTGTTACCAATTGCACCAATACAGCGTGGGCGCAGATTATGGCGTTCCACCGGCATCCGGTACGGGGGCGGGGGCAAAGCGCGATGATTGGCCCCGGCTTCGCCGCCGATATCAGCAGAGTGCCGTCCGAAAATTTAAACGTAGCGTATGATTGGGATAATATGATTAACAGCTACCGCAGTGACGGCGTAAACAGCAATGAACGGCAGCGGAACGCTGTAGCTACATTAATGTATCATAAAGCCCTGGCAGCGGGCGCGCAGAGAAATCAATTCCTCGTATTAACCGATAATTTTGATTACGACAGAAGTATTCAAACACATGAGCGCGTATATTACAACGATGCCGATTGGGAAGCGCTAATAAGATCGCAGTTGGACGCGGGTTTACCGGTTTACTATTCGGCAGACAGGCAGGGCGGCGGCCACGCCTTTATTGTTGACGGATATGACAGCGCCCGCAGGTTTCATGTCAACTGGGGATGGGGGGGCAGCAGGGACGGATGGTATTACCTGAACGAATTAGTCCCCAGTCCGGACAGAAACTACAACCGCGATCACAGCGTAATCATCAATATCAGACCCAATCGGGGCAGTACCGGCAGTCATGAAATGGGGCTGCGCAATTTTACCGCAAACAAAGCCGGCGTACTTACAGCGCAGCTTTCTGTACAGCAAAATGAATTGTTTACGGTTACCGCCAATGTAACAAGCTTCGGTTTTTTCACCGGCGGTCAGGTCGGGGTGGCGCTGGTTAATGCAAGCGGCGCTGTTACAGCGCAATCTCTGATTGCGGTTATAGGAACAGAGAATCAAGAAAGCCGCCGTCCGGGAGAATCCCTGTCCGCTTCTTCATCAGGTCAAACTATAAATTGTTTCATACCTGATACCGTAAGACCCGGACAATACCGGCTGGTGACTGTCACCAGACAGACAGGCGGCGAATGGAAAATTGTTACAATATCCCCGGTTAACATCTCTAACGCTATACCTGTCACCGTTACCGCGGGGCTTGCGAACTCAGGCGGTTACGGGCAGGCGTTATCGGCTTTTAGAGTGAGTCAAACTACAGTGTCGCAAAACGAATTATTAACCGTTACGCCAAGCTTCAGAAATGTCGGTACGGAATTTTCAGGCGGCCAGTTTGGGTTGGCGTTAGTGGACAATAACAATGTAATTGTGGAAGTAATAGGAATCGCCGACAGGGAAGGGTACCTGGGAACAATACGCGGCTTTGTGCCGGAAACCGTAAGACCCGGTCAATACCGGCTGATGGCGGTTGTAAGGCCGGAAGGCGGACAGTGGCGTATCGCCACGCTGGCTTTGCCGAATGTTCCAAACTCATTTGATTTAACCGTTACGGCGGAAAGCGTAACGCCGGGAGGCGGCTACGGGCTGGCGTTAGAGGATTTTTCCGTAGGCAGAACAACCTCT
>WQSN01000086.1 GCA_009787835.1 Treponema sp. | reverse complement strand
GGATGGCGTCCTCCCGTTATTTCCAGTACGCCGCTGTCATCCAGTAATGGTCTTGTCCAGTTTCTGACAGAGGCGGCTTTCGCAAGCGACTGCGCTGTATCAATCTCTGCAAGACGGCGGGCGGCCGCGGTAAGCTCCGGGAGGTTCAATTTTACTTTATCGCGTATTTCAAGAAAAAGTTTCTTTTCAAGTTCCACGATTTTATCCGCGGCTCCGTTTATGTCCGATTCAAGCGAGGCAAGCCGGTCTGTGGTATAGCGTTCACCGCCTATAATGCCCTGCCTTTTTATAAAATGAGACGGAACTCTTGAAAGATGCGTTTTTGTAACTTCAAAAAAATAACCGATTAACCTATTGTAACGGATTTTTAAGCTGGTAATCCCGGTTGCTTGTTTTTCTTCTTCAAGATAATTTTCGAGTATCTGCCTGGAATTATCCTTAACCGCCTTTAGCGCATCCAGCTCTTTGTTATATCTGTCTTTTATTAGATCGCCTTCATTTATAACGATTGAAGGTTCATCGCAAATGCTTTTTTCCAACAGTTCACGGACAGAGATTAAACAATCAAAATCCGCATTTTCATGTTCAAATTGTTCGTGTTGGTTAGCGGCCAAATCCCCCGATTCGTGTTGGTTCGCGGCAGCTAGAACAGAATTAATCTCGATAAATGAAGCAACGGCGTTTTTAATAGCGAGCATATCACGCCCGTGAGCCTTGTCCATTGCGAGTCTGGAACAGAGCCGTTCGAGGTCGGGTGTTCTACCCAGTAATTCGCGCAGTTTGCTCAAACGCCCTTGATCGCGGTAAAGGTACTCTGTTATATCAAGGCGGCGGTTAATTTTATCTATACTCATAAGCGGATGAAGAAGGCGTCTTTTTAAAAGCCGCCGCCCCATCGAACAGCGTGTCTCATCCATTACCTCTAACAGCGAAAAACGAACATCAGCGTCTCTTTGATTGCAGGTTAATTCGAGGTTGCGCTGGGTAGCTTCATCAAGACCAAGATACTCGCTGTCTTTATAAACATTAAGCGTTCTAATATGAACAAGTCTGCTTTTAGAAGTAGTGTCAAGATAATCAAGGAGCGCGCCCGCCGATACAATGTGGGCGCTGTTTTCGTTAAGCCCGAAACTTTTTAAGTTAACAAAACCAAACTGTTTTTCCAGCCTTGCTTTTGCCTGCGCCGGATCAAATATCCAGTCCGCAAGCCTGTTTAAAACAAGAGAAGGACGGTTATATATACAGGAAGCGATATAATTATTTTCTTCAAGAAGCGATTCCTGAATCAACAGTTCTTTTAATTGAAGCCTTTCTAGTTCCTGAGCGAGGATCTCCCCTTCTTTCGCAAACACCGTAGTAAAAAAATCGCCTGTTGATAAATCAATATACGAAAATGATAAAACATCTTTTACGGAAGTAAGGCAGCCGAGATAATTGGAACTTCCCTTATCGAGAAAATCATCATCAACAGTTGTTCCGGGAGTGATAATTTCTACCACGTCGCGGTCAACTATCTTGGTTCCCTTTCCGGGCTGCGTTAATTGCTCGCAGATGGCGATTTTTTTTCCGAGTTTTAAAAGCCGCGCAATGTATGATTTTGCGGCATGATACGGAATACCGCACATCGGAAGCCCGTTCCGGCTGGTTAAAGTAAGATTGATAAGAGCGGAAACTTCAACAGCGTCCTGGGAGAACATTTCATAAAAATCCCCAAGACGGAAAAAAAGTATGCTTCCTTCGTGTTGTTTTTTTATGCGCCTGTACTGTTCCATCATCGGGGTGGTTCTTGACACATCCATGTCTTTACCCTTCAGGCTTAATTTCTTCTTGCTCTTGTTTGCAGGCTTCTTATCAATCTGTCTGTAATATCAACAGAAGGCGAGTACCAGAGTATGCTTGGATTATCCCTTAAATTCAACACCATACTGTACCCTTCGCTTTCCGCGATATAGCGGATTTCATCATGAACTTGATTCAAAAAAGATGAAGACTGCATTAACTGCGCCCGCTGTCTTTCAAGTTCCGCTGTTCTTGTCTGGTAAAATTCGCGAAGATATTCCTGTCTCCTGCTTATCAGATTCTCAAGTCTCAGTATTTCAGTTTGATTTTCTGCAAGAATCGCGTCTGCCATCCTTGATCTTAAATCCTGAATTTCCCTTGACATCCTGTCAATATCGCTTTGAGTTCTTGCGCTTCGTTCCTCAAATTCCCTTACAGCCCGCGAATCCATAAAAAAGGCGGTATAAACACTCGGAAGGTCAACCACGGCAAAACGCGTTATCTGCTGGCTGTACGCAATTCCTGCTAAAAAAACGAAAAATAGCGCGGTTATAATGGTTTTTTTAAACATCTTCAATACCTCTAATATGACATAACAATTGAGAATACAAGATCCATACCTGATGTCGGTCTTGTCGAGTCATGGAAAAGATCCCCTGCCTGCCATAAAACCTGCCCGTCTTCAATGCGGAAACGCTTTGCGAGGCTGAGGCGTATCGGAAACTGCGGTAATGCAAGCCTTAAACTTCCGCCGAAACTGAAACGCAGATTCTCTTCTGTAAAGTTGCCGCCCCAAAAATAGTCTCCTTGTTTTGTTTCAACGCCGGCTGCGTCAAAGAAAAGATCGAGAGCGATGAAATTCTGCACAATCGGGAAGCGCAGTTCAATCCAGCTGTCAAAGAGCATGAAGCCTTTTCTGGAACGGTATTCGCTTCTCCACCCTCTTGCGTTGAACATACCGTCTACAGCGAGTTTATTGGACTCTTCGACAGTAAGCGCATCCGGGCGGAAGGGCTGGCTGAATAAAAACGATACTCCCATATGCAGCGCCAATACGCTTTTAAAACTCCAGCTTTCTGTTACTTGAAAATTAAACAGCGTAAGGAAGTACTGGACTTTTGTATCGCTTCTCATATAATGTTCGCGCTCGTTATTTAAAATGCCGTAAAGACCGAGCCTTTCGTACAGGTAATAACCATTTGAGGGATCATAAAAAATATCGCGTTGATCCAGAGAAAGCGATAACCACAATGAGTTTTTGGGCATCCATGTATTGTTTCCGGCTCTTAACGCCGGATCGAAAGGCCTGTATAAATCATTTTTGTAGATATTCTGAACAATACCAAAACGCATCCCGCCGTTAAGTCCAAAAATGCCAAGGGGTGTCATCCACCTGTACCCGCTTGAGATTCCTGTTGAAATATACCATTGCTCGTAATTCATAAGGTAATCCCTTGTCGGGATTCCGGTGTCTTCATATTCTTCACGGGATGTAAAACCGTCCGGGAAGGCATAGTCTTCATCGCCGTAGAAAAACGGAGGCTGGTTATCCATTAATGCAAGCCGGTTATTGTAGTTAGCGGAAAAATCCACGCCAAGCGAGAAAGGCATTCCTAACAGCCAGCGGTGAAGGTAGTTTATGGAAAAAGTTGACGTGTCTATAACTGATGTGTTTATTTCGGCGCCCAGTTCATTACCGGTTCCGGCAAGATTGCGGTCTGTCCATTTAAAAAGCCCCGATATCGGGAACGTGTCAGGATCGGCTACGCCTGAAAAAGTAAGGCCGAACTGGAGATCGGTCGTCATTTGTTCTTCAAACGTAAACACCAAATCCATGAGGTTTTCTGTGGAACCGGGAAGGGTTTCCGGTATGACCATAGAAAAATATTGAAGGTTGTACAAATTGCGCATTGCTTCCATGATTTTAGTTCTGGAAAAAACATCGCCTGGTTCTAGCGGTATTTCTCTCAGAATTACATTGTCGTTAGTCCTTTGGTTTCCGACGATTGTAATGCTTTCGATGTACGCCCTGCTTCTTTCGGTAATTGTGATGGCAAACGATATTGTATTTGTTTCTGTGTTTCTGGCTTCGACTCTCGAGAATGAATTAAAAATATATCCGTTCTCGTAATAAAGATCCGCTACGCGCTGCATATCGGCTTCGAGTTTTGCCCTGTTGATAATATCGCCTGTTCTGGAAGAAACAAGCCTTTGGAGCTGATCGGAAGAGAAAAGCGAATTGCCGCTGAAAGTAATGCCGCCAAACCTGAACTCGCTCCCCTCGTCTATTAAAAAGGTAAGCACGAGGCTTGAACCGCGTTCCGTTGTTTCCGTTGTCCGCGTCACATCCCTTACAATTGCGTCTATATATCCGCGATCGTGGTAATACCTTGTAATTGTTTCCCTGTCTGCGATAAGACGAGCTTCCTGGAACGCGCCGTTATTTAAAAGAGATTTTGCTTTAAGAGAGAGCTGGCTTCTTAACGTGCTGGCGGTAAACCTTGTGTTTCCCTGAAACTCGATTCTGGAAATTGAAATTTGCTCCCCTTCCGTTATGTGAAAGTTAAGGGTGACGCTTGAATCGCCTGTATTTGTTTCNGAGGATGTTACTCTGACATTTGTAAATCCTTTTTCAAGGTATTTATTGATTATCGCGTCTATATCAAGGCGTACTTTCGCCTGATTGAATATATCGCTTATTCCCGATGTTATTACATCCAATAATTCGCTGCGGCGTAAATTGCTGTTCCCGATNAAATTTATCCTGCCGATTACCGGGCGTTCTGTGACGTTAAACCTGATTATTACCTCATCGCCGGAAGCGTTTGCGGGTCTTGTAGATGGTTCAATGCGGTCGAAATACTCAAGAGCGTAAAGCCTGCCCTGTATATCCCAGAAAACCGCATCGGTAAAAATGCGCCCCCTGTAGGGGTTCATCAGCGCTTCCAGTTCGCTATGTTGTACATTACGAAGCCCGGCAAACTGAATCTCGCGTATCGGTTTACCTTGATACCAGTCGTCGCTTAACGCGGAGCCTTCCTCCTGTGAGAATCCCAAAACCGCTGTAAAAAAAAGAAGAATTACAACTACCCAAAATCTCATTAAAACTCCTAAAACCGGAACTTCCGGCTTAAAATGATTTACTCCAGCTTAGAGTAATTGAATTATCGTTCACCCACCAGTTTTCCGGGTGGCTTGGGAAAAAATCCCAGCGGATATTTACAAAAGGGCTTTGTAATTCGATTCCGATGTCAGGTTCAAACCGTATACCGCCGAAAACAATACTGCTCTCATCATATTTCAATGTAAGCATTCCCTGTACAATCATAAATTGTCCGATATATCTACCTATAGAAACAGTTGTGTTATCAAAATAGTTACCTACGCGGTTATTCCTGTCAACAGGGGTTTGTAAAGCCGATGTTCCGGAAATTAACGCGTTTTGTAAAAATCTTGTCCTTAAGCTGAACATATCCAGCCGCAGGAATTCTCTGGCCTGCCTCTCAAACTGCCTTAAAAAAACAAATTGCGAGAAAAAATCAGAGGAGGCGGCGATTTGCGTAACAATGTCGGTAGTTGAGGAAATCAAAAACCGCTGCGCTGACTCCGCATTATCGTACCCCTGAACGCTGCTTAAATTCTGCCCTAAAATAGAATAAATTTCAAGCTGTGTTAAAGCGGGACTCGCCTCAAAACGCGGTTCAAAACCGTAATCCATATTCAACAGAGGCTGGTTATTGATGATCATGGCTATTGTCACAGGTCCCGAGTCAGAGCGGTCGCGCAATTCCGCTCTTGCGCTTATGCGGGGATCGAACCGGCTTTCATTTTCCCTGAAAACTATATTACCCTGCCGGATATAAAAACTCCTGTCAAAGTAATAAAGCTCTCCGGCTCGTATTCTTATATCGCTGTTTATCGAATATTGCCCTGATTGCGTATCAAGTGAAACGTGTATTACGCTNCCCATTTCCGGGTTTGCNCTTAACACCGGGCTTACATTAGGCCATAAAAACTCAACTGAAGGACCNAGGGTAATTTCAAAGTTGGCGGCTGTATTAAAATCCATATTTTCAAACGGCGCTGTGCCGCCCGCCGCTCTCATTACGTCCATATTAAGACCGAGTTCCGTGTTGTTCACAAGAAGCGACCCGTTATATTCCATGAATTGATTAATCGAGTCTACCATGATGTACAGATATCCTGACGCGTTTCCGTTGGCAAGAAACCCGGCTATATTCATCCCGTATGGAATGGGATTTTCCCTCGGAATGTTTATGTCAAAACCCATTGTCAGCGGAACCCAGTTATTAAAAATGAACCAGCCGTCCGCGGTTGCGTATCCGCTTCCTGACGCGGCAATTACATTGGAGAATGTCATTTCATAACCTTGTAAAACAGCGTTGAAAGGGACAATCCTGATATCTTCGCTTACATAACCAGGGACGCTTAATCTTATGCTTGTTCCTCTTACGTTCCCAAAAAATTCGGGATTTATGATGTCTCCCCTTATGTCGATTGCACCCGTTATATATCCGCCCGGAATACTAAAATCCGGTATCGACACGAAAAGCGACCACAAAGCCGCTAAATCGATGTAAACGTTATTGGTACCGGCGTTTAAGATGCCGTTAATGTACGTTCCTGAAAATGATCCCCTGATTGGAAACGGCGCTGAAAGACCCGCGAATAAATTACCCTCATTATCCAAATCGATCCTGAGCATATCTCTGATCCCGCCTGATACCGATACTGAACCTTCGTTAGATGAAAAATTGAATGTTAAATGATCCTGCTCATGATCTCCGTAACGTACATTGCGAATTCTGAGCGCCCCGCTGAAACGATTAAACACATTTTTTATATTAAGCCACGAATCTATCCCCTCGAAGTCCGCTTCCAGCGATATATTGCTTGAAAAATATCTTTTAAAAACATCGCCGTTAATATCAGCGCTTGTCTGCATAACGCCGTGAGCCAAGTTGAGATCGAGCTGCGGTACAACTGCCTGTACGCCTGAATACACAAGCCGCAGATTCTGCACCGTAAGTTCATCGTGGGAAATATGCATATTTAATGAGGCGTTTAAAGGTTCGTTTTGCAGTCTTGCGCTAAACGATAAAAGATTGATATCCGCGCTGAACGACTCGATTGATTCCCATGAGGCGTTTACATCCGCGCTGAGGCGGATTGANGTGTTATTTCCCGTAAAACGNTCAAGTATAATATTTGTAAAGGANGCATGTAACGAGGTATTNCCGTCTATNTAACTGCCTTCCAGAATGTAATTTTCCCCCGCTTCATGGCCGTCCGTCAGGCGGGCAAGACATTCAAGATATGTAAAATTGCTGTCCCATATAAAATCCATGCTTCCTGCGAGTATGCCGAAGTGATCGTTTAGGATTATATTTCTGAAACTGGCACCGTCCTGATCGGCAATCCCCGAAAAACTGAATGATTCCATTGAACCTGAGTTGTTTTGAAAACGTGCNGAAAAGCGGTCGAAATCCACATTCCAGAAATCGTGNGAATTGTATCTTAATGTCGCGTACAGATTCGTATAAACAGGCTTGTAATTAATCGGAAAAGGATATTCCACGGCTTCAATGTAACCCGACATAGCGCCGTT
>WQSN01000085.1 GCA_009787835.1 Treponema sp. | reverse complement strand
ATACTCAGCTTTGAAAACAAAATGACAGGAAGACGTTTTAGCCTCACGTATAGGCCACAAGGCAGTACAGATCCCAGCGTTGCTCGTGTTTTCGAAGAAATCAACCTTGACGAAGCTGAGTATGAGCCGTGAGAAAAAATTATAAAAGGAGAATAAAATGAAAAATTTTAAATTAACAGGTATTTTATTAACCATGTTAATCGTGCTAGCAGGATGCTCCGGCGTTCCCGCAACCACCACAACAACAACCAGCAGGTCAGCGGCAGCTCCGGCAGCTGCGTTAGGATCGGATGAGTTAGACGAAACTATCCGTGAAGCGTCGGACTATATTAACAACAATATACCCGCCGGAAATTTTATTGTCATTTTAAATATTCAATCCGGTTCTGCAGCGTTATCTGATTATATTATCGATGAGCTAATCGCCAATGCTGTGAATGATAAAAATTTTTCCGTTGTGGATCGCCAGCGTCTTGATGAAATACGAAAGGAACAGAACTTTCAGACATCAGGAGAGGTAGACGATGACCAGGCATTATCAATAGGCCGTTTTATCGGCGCGCAGTCAATTGTAACAGGATCGGTAAGTACTTTGGGCAGCCGTTACAGAATAACAGTGCGCGCTCTTGATGTGGAAACTGCTAAAGTGCAGGCTCAGTTCAACAAAAATATAGCGGCAGGGGAAACCATTGTCGCACTAATGCAGAGCGGTGGAGGCGGAACAGCGGCAGCGGCGGCTGGAAGACAAACGACAACAGCAAGCGGCGCAGCGGCAACCGCCGCGGGAGGACAGACAACAACCGCAGCTGCCGCAACGGCTTCTGGCGGCACAACTGCGCAGCCTGTTGTACAGCCGCCTGCTATAGCCTATGGTACTTATACATTTTTCCCCCGGCCGCGCGCGATGAAAGCCGGAGTTGACATTGACGCTTATTTGGACAAAATCGTAGTGCGGGACGGTTATTTCATCGTGTATCTGACTACTGTAGCTACAGGAGAAAGGGGCGGTGTCTGGAACGCAAATCCTGCATACACCCGATACGCAAAAATTCAGGATCTTGACCGCCCTTCCAGAAATTACGCGGCTATTACAAGCGGCTGGACTGATGGTAACAGGCAATCATTTTTTTCATTTGAGAATATTGAATGCAAAAAATTCAGACTATACAATGACAACTCCAATCCTAATGATATTTTTGAAGAGATCAACCTTGATAACGCGTTGTTTGAACCAGGGTTCCCGCCTGCTGCGCCAGCAAGACAAATAACATTACAGCCAATACAAAACGGAAAATATTTTTTCTTTCCCCGTCCCCGTGCGATGAAAGCCGGAGTTGATCTTGACGCTTACCTTGACAGAATAGAAGTGCGAAGCGGTTATCTCACGATATATCTGACCACTGTAGCGACAGGAGACAGAGGCGGCGTTTGGAACGCGAATACCGCATATACCCGATACGCAAAAATTCAGGATCTTGACCGCCCTTCCAGAAATTTCACCGCAGTAAGAAGCGGATGGACCGATGGTAACAGGCAATCATTCTTTACTTTTCAGGATATGACCGCAAGAAGGTTCCGTCTTTATAATGATAATTCTACTCCCAATGATATTTTTCTGGAAATAAATCTTGACAACGCCGAATATGAGCCGTAAGGAACACTCTTCTTTCAGAAGCCGATGTTATATAGGATAATAACTGTAATCTTAAAGGAATATACGAACGTTACATGAATACATTAATTAATCCGGAGCAGGAATGGCGCGATATGGCTTTGCTCGACAGAGTCTGCCTGTGAGTAAACAGGTTGATGTTAAACGCAATATATTTTAAAGGAGATAAATTATGACAGGAAGAAGATTAATCGCCGTGATATTCGGCGTATTTATTCTTTTCGCATTTTTGCCGCTTTACGCGCAGGAAGAGGAAATTCAGGAAAAAACCGAAACTGCCGCCGTAGCTCAGGAAACAGGCTCAACACAAACTTCCAGCGCGTTTCATGGCGCAAAAAGTACGGTATCCGTTTGGATAAACAGGATAATCGGCTATATTGCCAAAATAGGAAATATTTTTGGCAGCGCTGCAGGATTCCGTATCGGCGGAACAACTGGAACCGCTATAATAGCGTTAATTGCCGCTAAAGTTTTGGAGGATAAAGCGCCCTCATGGGTAAAATACGTTTTATATGTCACAGGCGGCACAATGTTCGCAGGAAGCGGCGCGAATATCGCCCAGCTTGCAGCACAATTTTTGGGGTAAAATATTCACAGTGTTATGTGAATCGCCATTTTTTATAGCAATCGATAATTATACCATTTCGTATAACACATCAGATATTCCAGTAATCATTATTGACGAAAAAGATTTTGAAAAAGAGCCGGCAGAACCTGAAATTCTTTATTCCGGCGCCGCAAACGCGCTTTTCCGCCGCCGCCCTTATCAGTTCATTCTGTTAAATGCAATTAATGATAAATTATCAAAGGACCTGTTCAATAACAGCGAAGTTATTGTCAGGGAAGGCGCAATATCCTGCCAATCTCGGACGATCAGATTCGAATACGCTGTTAAAACGCGAAAAATACTTGAACCGCTTGATACATTACAATCCATCATTGAAGACGGTTATCCGTTTTTTACAAGTCTGCGCGCCCGCCTTTATGAGCATAAAAATAAATCCATTAAAAAGCTTATCCCAAAAGAAGAGCGGACAATCCTTGCATGTATACTGGTGCGCGAAGAAGATTATGAACAGTTGGAGCGTTATGCGCAGGAAAAGCTGCCGATAAACGATATATCTCCCGTGTGTTTCAGGCCATTTCAGCCAACGCCGCTATTTTACGCGTCCATGAATTTAATATGGGGAACGATGAAAGATCCGCAAAAGATGCTGCGCTGGCTGGTTAATCATGGCGCGGATATTAATAAGCCATCCGGTGAAAAATTAACTCCGCTTGGAAACCAGTGTTTCGCAAACGGCAGCATTGCGATACTAAAATCCCTGCTCGATGCCGGAGCGGATCCCAACGCGCTATCATATTTAAATGACATCGCTGTAACGCCCATGGAATTGATTGCTCCTATAATAAATTACAGGGAAGATCCCGATTTTTCCGCTGAAGAAAAAAAGCAAATTGAAGAATATTTTACGCCTGAACAAATTGAAAATCTCAGGAAAAAAGCAGATCTGTTACGTGAATACAGCACGAAAGAGCAAAAAGAAAAACCTCGATCAATCCCTTCGGAAATTACAGAAAAGGAATTTATTATCTTTGATGTATGGACAGAAGTTGCGGACTGGCAGTTCGCAAGAGACAGAACCCATACATCCTTTTTATTGGGCGATAATATAACCGCCATCGGCAAATGCGCTTTTGCACATTGCGAAAAACTGAACAGGATCGATATAGGAAAAAATGTAAAAATTATAGGTAAATTCGCCTTTCGCAAGGATAACCGTCCAGGTGAAATGGCGGATATCAGCGTAGTAATCAACAGGAGCGTAAAACCTCAAATAATTAACAAATATCATTTCTACAATAACGATTTGTCAAAAGCGGTATTGCGCGTTCCCGAACAGTCACTGCAGGAATACAGGCAAGCGGAAGGATGGAAAGAATTCGGTTCCATTGTTGCGTTAGACGAAATCAATTATCCTAATCCTGATATACAGCTAAATAAGAATAAAAAAACGACCAATATAAAAAAGAGGAAAGAAGTCCCGTTAACAGTTCATGTCTGGTTAGGTAATTTTAAATCAAAAAAAGACCTGGACGAGTACGCAGACAACAGTGAATACGAATGGGAGTATTACGGACATTTGTTAGGTGAAGACAACTTTGACGAACCTCCAGAGGAATACGGACTTGGCTGCGCTTTTTGTTCTGATAACGGATTCATGTATGAAGAAGCCGCTGACATTACAGACAGTCTATTCTGGAAATTTTATAAAAAAAATCAATCTTTACACGATATACTTTCCACTCTGCCAATAGACGCCGCAGAAGTTCTGGATGTTTGTAAGGAAAAATATCCAAAACTTGAAAAAGTGAATTCATACATTATTTTATTCGGTTATTATAAAAAAGAAAAATTTTTTTTAAAAATGACTTTAAGTAAAAATCTGTTTTATCTTGGCGAATTTGAAATGCCGCAGGAAGATACAGACGGACAATATGAAGCGTGGAATTAATAACACGCGCTTACAGAAATGTATATTATTTCTCCTAACCGTCAAAATTTAGCTCGTACTGCATTTCTGCACCGCCTTTGCGCATAACAAAGAATGACGCGTCCCAATGCGCGGCGGAGGCGATTGAGCGGACTAAAGGAAAAATCTGTGTTTCTACATAATGATCATAATCAGGTTTACCGTGGGGAAGCGCCGTCGGTTCAGGGCCGTTTACAGTCCACATGTATTCAACAGTGCCGCGTTTTTTTTTCCAGCCCAGCGCGCGTGCGGCTTTTACCTGAGGCGGCGTGGAAGATGTGTAGGTTTCAGGAAAACGCGTGAGGCGTTTTCGGTAGACAAGTTCATGATCGATAGCGCCGCTTCGTAACGAATAAATTGCCTGCCCTACCCTTTCGCGGAATTCATTTTCTGTACATCCTGAAAAGACCAGTTCCAGCAGTTCAAGCTGAAGCCTGCGCGCAAGGGGCGTGGTATCGCTTCGCACCGCTTCCATGCCTTTTACTTCCACTGTAAAGTTTCCGTCTTCGTGCATTATATAGCCGCCATAACCTTTCGCTCTTCCCCTGCTTTCGGTAGAATCTTCATTCGCGTGAAGATTCCTTAAAGGCGGTATTAAAAAACGACGGTAGGCTTTTTCAAAACGAAGTTCAATAAAAGATTCCAAATCATATTCCTTTTTAACAGTTTCTGTTATAAGTGAATTGAGTTCTTTCGCAAGAGCGGCGCAGCGGCTTTCAAATTCAACTAACGGTACGCTGTCTTTAAGACCGGTTTCAACAAAGAGGGAATCTGTGTCGCCGTAAAGCACGCGAAGCCCACGAGAATTGAACCAGTCCCGTGAGAAAAAGAGCCATTTTCGCGCAAAGGATGTAATCGCTCCGGCAAGCTCACTCTTCCCGTAACGGCAGGCGGATGTTCCAAGAACGCCGTAGAAACTGTTCATCAATATTTTATACACCTGCGCCGCGGTTGAATCGCCGTTTTCAAGCGCAACACGGCGAGTCGCGAAATAATTCGCAATAAGAGCGGGAAGAAGTCCGCTGTTTCGCGAAAACATGGCTCCGTTAGGCGCAACAATATTCTGCTTCTTTTCCCTGTTCGCCCTTGCGTTGGATAGAGGATCGATGTTAAATGTTCGCATAATTGTCGGGTACAGGCTGCGGAAATCGAAGACTGCCACATTGCTGAAAAGCCCGGGCTGCGGATCAAGCACTGTCCCGCCTGCCGCTCCGCTTGTGTCCGCTTCATTATTTGTAGGAGGCACAGCAATTCCGCGTCTTCGCAGTTCCATTCCGTAAATGCGCTCAAAACTTACCACGCTTGTCCATGCCTTATCCAGCGTAACGCCTGTAAGCTGCGCCCGTTCCATGGTCAGGCGGAAAAGTCCTGTTTTTGCAAGNATCTTCAGCACAAGCTGCGCGTCNCGCAGGCAGTATTCGCCGAACTGTTTTGGATCTTCTGAATAAAGACGGTCAAGNNCCGCGATTTTTTCATCTCCTGTTTCATTAATTATCTTTCCCTCGCCCAAAACCTGCTGCGCGATTTCTTCAAGGGAAAANCCCTGCCCTACCGCCCTGTCCTTCATTCCGGCCCGCATGACACGTAACGCATCAATCACCTGCCTTCCGGGAACCACAGCNGACGCTGATCGCCTTCTCCATGATCCGTCATCATCACCCGGAAAAAATTTCGCGCTGTCAGCGGACCTTCCCAATGTAAAAGGCAGGTTCAATTTTTGAAAACGATCCGCGAGCCGGGGAAAATCAAAATCAATAAAACTCCATCCTGTAAGAACATCAGGATCAATAGCGCGGATGTCTTCAATAAAAGAGCGAAGCAGCGACTTTTCATCCTCCATTCTCCACCCATCATTGCCTTCGCAGTATTCTCTTACAACTACTCTTACCTTTCCATTTATTTTATTATCAATAATTATATTACTCAGAGTATCAGTCCAGGCGATACTTATTGCGCGTATAACGGAAGTTTCGACATCCGTTTCTATATCTATTGATGCAATTCGCAACGGAGATGTTACAGGCTGCCGCGGCTCGCAAATATCAGGATTGCGTATAACGATATCGANCCTTTTTCCTTNTTGAGCGCAGCCTTTTATCTGTACAGNACCGCGTATCTGTTTTTCGATCAGGAAAAGGTCGGCAGGTTTTATATCAGCATCCGGGCTTTGAATATGCGCTTCTTCAAGAATTGAGGCAGCGCGGGTGCGGTCACTGTAATTAAAAAATTTAAGACACAATAATTTATTACCGCCGGAAAATGAATCAAGCGCGTTAATCTCTTCAATTTTAAATGCGCGTAACAACGGCATGGCGCGGGAACGGTCATTTTCAGAGATGTGAAAGTACGGCCTCCATGTTTCTTCGATTGCGGCAAATGAGCGGCCGTCTTCAAGCCGGCCCAGCATATAAAGCCTGTTCCGCTTTAGATCAGTATATGAGTGAACAATAAAGCCATAGAAAGTTTCTATAGCTCCTTCAGGAGGGAAAATATAATTATCCGGCATAGGCAAAAGGTAAAATTTCGATTTTATCGCCAGGACACATCCTCCTTCAGGCAAATAAAAACCTGACCGCCTGATTACACCCTCTGCAGAAAAACAAATCATGCGCAGTAAGAGGCATAATTAAGAAGTCAGGCTCCTTTGCAAAATGGCGGGCGGCCAGGTTACCCCTGCAGCCTAACGACCCAGCCGGCGGGTTCATTTAAACTTACGCCGAAAGGGTTCGGAACCAGCTTTTTATTTCCTTAAGGGTAATTGTAACACGGAAAAAAATGTTTGTCAAAAAGAATCGGTTATGGTTGTAATGAGCACTCATTCAAATAATCCGCAATTTATAGAGTAGTATGTTAAAAACAAGTAATAACAAATACCTCCTAAACACACATTGTTGACAATCTGTATATTTTTAAGGATACTCAAAAAATGAAAAGAACAATGTTATTGATCTTTTTGACATTCCTTTTCATAATCTATGCTTCAGTTCCGGCAAGCTACACGCAAGAAAACCATTCTTATAAAGTAGGGGATACGGGCCCTGCTGGAGACATTATATTTTTTGATAATGGAGGTGATGCCGAAGGCTGGCGGTATTTGGAAGCCGCTCCTCCTGAATTTGAATATGAAACAAACTGGAATTCCGAAATGAGCATGAGTAAGTTATTGAATATCAACGGAATAACCGGATGGAGACTGCCGGATAAAGATGAGCTTAGTTTCATATATTTAAACTTAAAGAAAAAAGGTCTTGGCGGCTTCAGTGATGATACATACTGATCTTCAACAGAAGATGAAGGATTTTTTCGTTTTACATATTATCATAATTTTGGAAACGGCATTGTGTTATGCGCTGACCGTCTTGGCAGAAATATTATTCC
>WQSN01000084.1 GCA_009787835.1 Treponema sp. | reverse complement strand
ATCTCTCCGGCGATCTTTACGTCAAATTCAGTTGTATCAAAAGAGGTAATAGGCCCAATTCCGCTTTTTCCGGCCTTAAGCGACGCGCAAAAATCTTCAACTGAATTGCCGATGGGTGAAATAACTCCCATTCCGGTAATGACTATTTTTTTGTTCATATATCCTCCTTAAAAAAACATTCCACCGTCCACGGGCAATACCTGCCCGGTAATATATGAAGAAGAGCCAGACGCCAAAAACAATGCGGCTTCTGCGACATCTTCCGGTTTTCCGATGCGTTTCATCGGAATACTGCCTATCATTTTTTCTTTTGCTTCCTGGGGAACAGCGGCTGTCATATCAGACTCAATAAAACCGGGCGCAAGGGCGTTTACCCTCACTCCGCGGCTTGCGACTTCATTCGCAAGGCTCTTCGTTACGCCGATTAAACCTGCCTTGCTTGCCGAATAATTTGCCTGTCCTCCGTTGCCGTGAATGCCGACAACGCTTGCCATATTGATAATGGATCCGCAGCGTCTTTTGATCATGTCTCTGGCTACAGTGCGTGAAATGAAAAAAGCCGCCGAAAGATTTATGTCTAAGACCTTTTGCCAGTCTTCAAGAGACATCCTGAATGAAAGATTGTCTTTGGTAATACCGGCGTTGTTAACCAATATATCAAAACCATCCGCGTCTTTAATAATTTTTTCTATAACCACGTCCACTTCGCCGAGTTTGCTTAAATCCGCGCTGACCCAGTTTAATTTACCCGCAGCCTGTTCAATCCGCTTGTTTAAATCATCCGGTTCCCTGATGTCCAATCCCCATACTTCAGCGCCTGCCGCAAGAAAACGGTCAGCAATAGCCTTGCCTATCCCGCGCGCCGCGCCTGTTATTAATGCTTTTTTTCCGTTTAACTCCACGGTATTACTCCTTATGAATTAATTCCGATTTTCAATATATCTTCCGAGGTTCCGGCGGCAAAAACAGGTATTTCGCTTCCTGAATCTTTCCACAGACCCTGTAAAACCCTGCCGGGACCTACTTCAAGACACGCTTCAATACCGGACTCCGCTGCAGAGGCTTCTTCCTCTATCCAGTGAACAGGGCTTGTTATCTGCATCAGGGCAAGTTTTTTCGCTTCTTCGCCTGAAGATATTAATTTGCCTGTAACATTGGAAAACACCGGTATAACCGGATCGCGGAATGTAATTTCATTGAGCGTGGAGCGGAAAGCGTCCGCCGCATCTGCCATGAGCGGCGAATGAAAAGGACCTGCTACCTGTAAACGTAAAACCCGCTTTGCTCCCGCTTCCTTAAAGCGCGTCTCCGCTTCTGCCAACGCCGCTGCAGTTCCGCTGACTACAGACTGTTTGCGGGAATTAAAGTTGGCTGCGTACAGATCCTTAAGCCCTGCGGCAGTCCATTGCGCGATTAAATCCGTCAGCTGCTGCGGGTCAAGCCCTACAATAGCCGCCATACCGGGAGAAGCGCCTGCGCCGCTTGCCTCGCGCAGACGGTCAGAGGCTTTTTGCATTACTTCTCCCCTGATTTTAACCAGGCGCAGACAGTCTGAAACTTCAAGAATACCTGAGCAAACAAGCGCGGAATATTCGCCAAGACTGAAACCCGCGCATGCCGCCGGACTGTAACCCTGCTCAGTAAGAAAAGACGCCGCCGCAAGACTGGCAACAGTTATGACAGGCTGGGAAACGTCTGTTCGTTTCAGAATTTCCGCGTCAGACTGGAGAAGTTCTTTTATATTCTTCCCGAAAATTTCCGATGCCGTGTCAAAAAGCGATTTTACAGCGTCTGACGAAAGCAAATCCATCGCCATACCGGAGTATTGCGCGCCCTGTCCGGGAAATAGATATGCGACATTTTTTTTGTTCATTTTTATACCTCAATTACCAAATAATTAAATTTCCGCCGTATGTCAGGCCGCCGCCAAACCCTACAGTCATGATTAAATCGCCTTTTTTTATCTGTCCGCTCCGGTTTAGTTCATCCAGCGCGATTGGAATAGAGGCGGAAGAAGTGTTTGCGTATTCTTCAATATTTAAATAGAATTTTTCAGCCGGAATATGCAGCCTTCTTCTTGCGGCATTGATTATCCTTGCGTTTGCCTGATGCGGAACAATCATTGCGACATCATCAATATTGATATTACCGTTTTCAGCAAGCATTTTTATCGTACTAAAAATGGCTCCAACCGCGAAGTTGTAGACTTCCTGCCCGTTCATTTCAACGCAAATTGATGTATCAATAACTTCGCCTTTCTTAAAGGGATAGCGCGTTCCGCCCCTGCGCATTAAAAGGCTCTCATTGCCGGAACCATCTGCGAATAAAAGCGTCTGCAGAATGCCCCTGTTTTCCGCACCGGTTTTTTCAAGAACCGCCGCCCCTGCGCCGTCTCCAAACAGGACGCAGGTTCCCCTGTCCTCCCAGTTGATCATCTTGCTAATCGTTTCAGCGCCGATTACTAATGCGCGTTTGCGCCTGGAGCTGACAGTAAGAAGTCCGGCTGCTGTCTCAAGACCGTAAATAAAACCTGTGCAGGCGGCTGATAAATCCATCGCTCCGGCTTTTTTTGCCCCAAGTTTATCCTGTACGATACATGCCGTGGAAGGGACTCCGTAAAAATCAGGCGAAACCGTCGCTAAAATAATCATATCAATGGTCAGCGCGGCTTCAGATGCGGCTCTGTTCCTTTCCTCAGGATCATCTCCGCAATAACCGGCTGTCATAGCAAGGGCGTTTTTTGCCGCCTCTAACCCCAAATCGCTGCACGCTGTAGATTCATCCGCAATATGGCGGTATCCAATCCCGGTGTGGGACCTGATCCACTCATCGCTCGTATCAATTTTAGCGGCCAATTCATCATTGCTGACCCTTTTCGGCGGTACAGCTCTTCCTGTTCCAATAATTTCAATTGCCATAGTTTTATCATGACATATATTTACATATTTGTCATAGCTCTAATATTTACAAATTTTCAGATTTTGTCAAGATGTTTTAAATACTTTAGCGTATATCCTGTTTCTGTTTTTATAGACAAACATTCCTGATTATTTTATCATTAAAAAGTATAATTATTGGGGGAGACAGAAAATGAACATAAAAATTCAAAAAACACTGATAATTCTGGCAGTAGCCGCTTTGGCATTGTCCACAGGGTGTCCGAATTCCGCAGAACTTAATTCGCCGCAGAACAGCGAAAATGGCATTCTAACCATAAACATGGGCGATCCCAACGAAACCAGAACAATACTGCCAAAAAACGCCAATATTCAATGCAATTATTTCTCTTTGGTTTTAACAGCTCTGGGTAAAAGGGTAGAAAGGGACTGGTCAGGTAGCACTGTCAGTATCGAACTATCTCCCGGTTCCTGGGATTTAACCTTAATTGGGTACAGTGACGCGAATAGGCAAAATATTATGGTGAACGGAAGCGTAAATGGTATAGTCGTATCTTCCGGGCAAACCACAAGCACAACCGTTCAGCTTCAGCCTGTTATGGTATTTAATCAAACTGGATACTTTATCTGGAATATCAATTATCCTGCTGATGTAACTTCCGCCAGCATGGTTATAACACCTTTGAATACATCAAACGGAAGCCCTCAGCAGACAATTAATTTTACTGGCGGAGATTCAAAAAACAACAGTTCATCTCCTTTAACACTGAACACAGGTTATTACAAGGTAACCTTCTCCATGACAGGCGGAGAACGCCCGATAGGCAGGGTGGACTACATGCACATTTATGAAAACCTGGAGAGTTATTTTAGCTATGATTTTATTTATGGATTGCAACATTCAAACAGTATAGAAATGGTATTAATAAATCCCGGTACATATACAAGAGGCAGTAATAACAGTGATGATTATGGAGCAAGTCCGCCGCATCAGGTAACATTGACAAAAGGCTTTTACATGGGAAAGTATGAAGTAACACAGGAACAGTACCAGGCGGTAACAGGAGTAAATCCTAGCAGCTTTTCCAGTAGTCCTGCAAGCGGTGAAGTACAACAGAGGCGTCCTGTAGAACAGGTAACATGGTATGACGCAGTAGAGTTCTGTAATAAGCTGAGTGAGCAGGAAGGGCTGACGCCAGCCTATACGATAACGGGAAGGAGTCCTTCAAGCGGGTATCCGATAATAGGCGCGACAGTAACAATTAATTGGAACGCAAATGGTTACCGTTTACCGACAGAGGCTGAATGGGAACACTCCTGCCGCGCAGGGACTACAACAGCGTACAATACAGGGGAAACAATAACAGACAACACGGGCTGGAATAGTAATAACAGCGGGAGCAGAACCCATGAAGTAGGATTAAAATCAACGAATGCGTGGGGATTGTACGATATGCACGGAAATGTAATGGAATGGTGCTGGGATTGGTATGGGAGCTATGGTAGTGCGGCGCAGACAGATCCCAGGGGAGCGACTTCCGGCGCTTACCGTGTGGTACGCGGCGGGAGTTGGAACTACTATGAGCAGGCCCTCCGCTCAGCCTCCCGGATCGACTACTCTCCGAACTACGGGAGCAGCGCTCTCGGCTTCCGTGTTGTCCGCCCCTAGTTTTTGCAGGCTCAAGGAACAAGGCAAGGATAAGTACCGTTACGCGAAATGCCCGCCTGCCGCAGGAAGCGGCAGGGCCGTAGCGAACGGAGTGAGCGTCGAACGAATGTTCGCGGAAAGGGCATTGAGCGGTAACGGGAGATAAAGAGACGCAACAGTTACATTCACCCAACTCCTCCGGTATCGTTAACTGTTAATGTACGCTATATGCGGGGTGAGTAAAAGCCAAGCAAACTTTTAAATATAAATCTGATCTGTAGAAATCAATAATTAGTGTTAGGCGGGCAGCGCAAATCTCCGGCAGGGTCATTCGGCGTGGATCACCTACAATGCCACGCCAAAGCGTGCGTTGTAGAAGGCCACGGCCGTATATGACACTGACGGGGATTTGCGCTGCACGCCTTGTAATAATTATTGAATATTCTACATGAGTGATTACAATATGTTGACTTTTATAAAAATCAAAAATAAAATGATTATGTACAAAACCAGTTTTGCATCAAAAATGTAAATTATCTATCCAAGGAGGAAAAACATGAAAAATTTAAGAAGAATTATCACTTTATCGCTGATAATACTGCTTGCAGGCTCTGTAATCATAGGATGTAAGAAGAGCGAAACCGCTGCTGGCGGCGGCGCTACAGGTAAACCAACCGCCCCTCAGGGCAGGCTCGTAATCGGCGTAAACGCCATGAACGGCAATATGTTCGACGGCTGGGATAACCTTGGGGGAAATGCCGATATTAAACTGCTCATCAATGGTTACAAGACAATTATATACACCGATGATGACAGGTTTATTGTAGACCCCGTTGTTGTCAAATCAATGAACACCACAGAAAACGCTGACGGCGGCAAGACCTATACCTTCGAAATCAACAACAACCTGACATGGAATGACGGCACCCCCATTACAGCCAAAGACTATGTGTTTGCATTGCTGCTTGACGGCAATCCGCTGATCAGGGAATTAGGCACTAACAGATGGGTTAGTATGGATACTTATTATGGTTTTGAAGCCTACAATGAAGGTGATACCAATATATTCAGCGGTGTTCGTCTTTTAGGGAATTATGAATTCTCTGTCAGAATAGCTCATGAAGACAGTTACGGCGACCCGCTTTTCCCGTTCTGGTATGAGATAACTTACGCAGATGTCACCCCGTTTCCGCTGCATGTATTAGCGCCTGGTTGCGATGTTGTAGACAGAGGTACCGGCGCAGAAATTACAGGTCCATTTACGCTTGAACTACTTCAATCCACAATTGACAATGGTTCCAGAGGTTACCGGTATACCCCCTATGTCACCGCCGCTCCTTATAAATTTGTCAGCTACGATGTGAGTAATAACACTACTATCCTTGAAGCTAATGAAAGGTATCTAGGTTTAGGTTCCGACAGGATAAAACCAATGATTAAAACTCTTGTTTTGCAAATGACAGAAGATTCGACACAGATGGATATGTTGGGTTCCGGCACGATTGATCTTCTTGTCCAGTTATCTGGTGCGAGAAATATCAATCCGGGACTTGATCTTGTTGATACCGGCAGATACAAAGAGATTAACTACGCGCGAAACGGTTATGGCTGCATCTGGTTCCAGTGCGACTGGGGACCGGCGCAGTTTCCGGCAGTCCGCCGCGCTATCGCGTACAGTATGGATCGCGAGGAATTTGTCAGGCAGTATACAGGCGGTTACGGCGTTATAGTGCATAGCCGCATCGGTCTTGCTCAATGGATGTACGCAGAAAATAAAACAGCTCTTGAAAGGGATTTAACGGTTTATACTCTTAACCTTCAAAAGGCGGCGGAAGAACTTGTCGCTGACGGATGGACTCTTAACGCGCAGGGCGGCGCTTACACTACAGGCGTGCGCTATAAAAGATTGTCTGACGGCACCCTTATGCCGCTTATTGTCGAATGGTTCTCCAATAATTTAAACACTGTAGGTGAAATGCTCGCTACCTTCGTAACCGCCAACGCTGCCAGCATTGGTATGCAGATAAATCAGGATTTCGGCGATGTAACAGCCTTCTATAACGCTCTTGACGGAATAGGCAAACGCTATAACATGATCAACGGCGGTTCCGGTTTCGCGATAATTGATTCACCGTGGTATTATTATCAGCCGGATCCGGAAATGTTCGGCTCATGGAACGGCAACTTCCTGATAGATCATGATCTTAACAGATACACTCAAAATATGAGAAATACCACGCCTGGCGATTATGCGTCTTTCTCAAGGAGCTGGATGGAATTCGTTCTGCATTTTAACAAAAATCTGCCTGACCTTCCGCTCTACTCGGATCAGTATTATGATATCTTTAACAACAAGCTTCAGGGCTACAATCATAATGCGCTCTATCCGTGGACATCCGCTATCGTTGAGGCATGGGTTTCTGAATAAACGCAGTTAAAATATCCGTCTGACCGTCTGTAAAAAACAGGCGGTCAGACAAAGGCATACAATAGTGCTAAATTATATCTTACGGCGTATTTTATACATCATCTTCGTGTTTTTAATTGTCTCCGTTATTATGTTCACCCTGTTTAAACTGTCACCGTCCGATCCTGTCAGGATGTATACCGAAGGTTTAAAGAATGACATGCGGCCAGCTGATTATGAACGTTATCAGGAACAGATCAGGGTGATGCTGGGTCTTGATCAGCCTCTCGTTATTCAATATTTAAAATGGATGGGCAGAATGCTCACCGGCGATTTTGGCCGGTCTTTGGTATACAGACAACCGGTTATAGAAATCATTAAAGCGCCAATGGCTAATACATTACGCCTTGAAGCGATAACAATGCTGTTCGTTTTTATGATAACCATTCCGCTTGGAATAACGACAGCGGTAAAAAAAGGCACAATCTACGATAACTCCGTTCAGGTAATTACAATTCTGGGGTTAAGCCTTCCTTCATTTATTATCTCCCTTGCTGCTATTATAATTTTTTCTGTTCTGCTTGGATGGCTGCCGATAGGCGGCGCATATACGCCAGGAATGCAAATGAGCGGATGGGCATCATTCCTTGACAAGGCTAAACATATGGTTCTGCCCATCAGCGTTATGGTATTTACAAGCCTTGGATCGCTTACGCGCTACATTCGCGCTACAATGATAGACGCCCTTCGCATGGA
>WQSN01000083.1 GCA_009787835.1 Treponema sp. | reverse complement strand
CCCCCCCCCCCAATACAATCAATTTGAACCTGAACAATTAACATTTATTCCTAAAAAATTAAATACCTCAAGAACAAAACAAAGGAGAATCCCATGATCCGCGGTAAAAACTTTTTAACAGCGGTTTCCATTCTTTTTACGGCCTTGGTTCTGTACACATGCGCAGGCAGCGCGCCTGTAAGCCAGGGAACTTCTTCAATGTGGCAGGCAAATACTGGTCAGCAGCAAACCGCATCATCTCAGCCAGCGCCTATACAACCTGCAACCCCGCCTGCACCCGTTTATTATTCAGGGGACGGCGGCGGCGGAATCAGACTTGCCGTTCTTGTTCCGGGCTCCAGCGGACTTGGCGCGGAGCAGAACTACCTTCCCACATTGGTGCAGGGCGTTCTTGTAGGAGACCTTTCAAAATATTCTGCAATGTCCGTACTGGACAGGATGAGGCTGGAAACCGTATTAAGGGAAACCGAAAGCGGCATTTACAAGAACGAAGCCGATTACGGGCAGTTAGGTGAAATCGCCAATGTGGATTACGCGCTTACAGGAAGCATTACAAGGACAAATACAGGTTACGCGATGCAGATACAGGTTGTCGGAACAGGAAGTGAAAATATCGGCGTAACAAGGGCATCGTATTCCGGCAGCTGCACAATTGCTGAGTTTGACAATTTTACAGGCATCCGCAAGGCATCCCTTGAACTTTTAACCCAAATGGGAGTAAACCTGACAGAAACCGCAAGACAGGAGTTAAACGCAGCCGCGGAGGCGAATAATGTAAGCGCGCAAACAGCCCTTGCGCAGGGAATTATCGCCCAAAGAGGCGGGCATACAATTGAGTCCCTTGCTCTTTTTTATGAAGCCGGCAATTATGATTCTTCCATCGACGAAGCCGTAAGCCGAGCAAGTACATTATCCGCGACAATCAGAACAGGAAGCTGGATAGAAAACATCAGAAACGATATCGCGTGGCGCAACGAATGGCGTAATATTATACAGGAATATATAAATTGGTATAATAATTACCTGAAACCTGATTTTATTTATACAGAATTAATTTATGATCCTGAGATCAGGATAGGCAGCGTGAATTATCAAAATGATACGATCCAATTAAGATATACTGCTCAAATCTCTCGTCCCGCAATTCCTGATGAGTATTTTTACCCGCATAAAAGGCTGGAAGCAGAAATAAGAGCGGGACTTAATGCTACAGGAAGAAATAATGATTGGAGATTAAATGTACCTTCTTATAATGTTTATTTACAGCCAAGCGATCTTCTGTTTTATCTGTACTCAGCCTCATTAATAAACGATCAAGGCAAAGTAATAGGTTCTCATGGGTATGAAATTAGCAGGGGTCAACCTAATTATATACATATAATTAGGGGTACGCTTCCAACAGATTTTCGGGGAGAATTTTTAACTAGGTTTAATGGAATTGATTTTGATAATTATAGTAACTCGCGTGCTCCAAAATATTATGCCTCATACTTCTTGGAAGGGCTTTTTACAGTAAAAATTAATGATTTTACTGATGTGCTGCACATAAAAATAGATTCAATATATGAATTTAGACCTTTACCTCCTAACATGTCAGGTAACAATTTTACTTTAAATAGGCAAGGTTCTGATATTATTCCTGTGCGTACTGCGAGTCTACCAAGCGTAGTTCAAACTGCTATTGAACCATATACATATACATTGAGGTAATTTTTTTACAAGCAGGCTGTCAGCTTGTTTTGAATAACGAAAGCAAGGAGAGAAAAAGATGGGAAATAGCGAACGGGTAAAATTGACTGCTGATATTATAGATGCTGCAGGTAAACATGATTGCATAGTGCCAAAAGATATTATTAAAGATATTTTGAATGATCCTGATAATAAAAAAGCATTAGGTTATGACGGCGATTTTATTGATGTTACACAGGTGGTCAGTGAAGCAAAAAGACTTTTAAGTAAAAGAGAAAAAGCCGTAGAGGAATATTATTAATTCAAATGAGAACAACAAACATTGTTGAATCATTATGCAGCTTTTTCGGTATAACTGACAACGGCAATTTCAGCGCTGACAGGTTCTGTAAGAGTATGAACAATATCTTCAAGGCGTTTTGCGGTATCATCGTTAAAACTTACTTCGCCGCATTGATTACAGATTTGAGACGGCACGTTTTTTACAATAATAATGCATTTACCCAAATCGGCGGTAAAATTAGAAATTCCATTCTGCATGGAACCTTTACACATAAAACAAATCATTTTATTCTCCTTTGCCTAAAATCTTCTGTCCATTCATCCTTGTTAGGAAAATATGCGGTAATTAACCACAATTCCATTCCGTTTGAACCGCAGACTACATGTAATGTTCGCCCTGTTATTGTATTTCCCAATACCAGACAACTTGGAAAAGGATAATCATTTGGATACAACTCAATTATTTCACCATTTAATAATACGCTTTTTACATCATCTATACAAATGTTCCTTTGAAAGAGTCTTTCCAGAATATGATTTGTCCAGCGTAATGAAGAATCATGAACAAACTGAGCAATATCTTCTGCGGTCATGCAAACAATATAACATTATTAAATGCGTTTTACTATAGGAGATAAAAATGATGAATTTATTTTCTAAACAATATTTGTATATCATTCCTTTTTTCTCCGTGCTCATTCTCTCTTCCTGCGCCTCCCTGCCCACAGACCCTGCGCCGTGGGACGCATCGCCGGCTGCGTTAAGGCAGATATTTCCTGACAGCGAATATATCGCGCAAAGGGGAACAGGAGCAACAAAGGCCGCGGCGGAGGCTGCCGCGGCGGCGGAGCTTTCAAGGTTTTTCGCAAGCCAGATAAGCGCGAACAGGGGCTATCAAATTACAGCTAATAACGCGGCGCAGACAATTAATACTTTTGATGAAGCGTATGTAAAAAGCCAGATAAATCTTTTTGGCATCCGTTACGCGCATGACGCGTATTACCGCAGGGATTTAAGAGAATGGCGCACCGTAGCGTGGATAGAGCGCGATGAAGCGTGGGCGGTTTACAGTCCGGGTTTTTTACAACAGGCGCAGTCATTTAACGCGCTTTTTGACGCGGCGAATCAGGATCAGGATCAATTCAGAAAAGCTCTGCGTTTTATGGCGGCGGATGCATACGCGCGAAGCGATGAATTTTCAGGCGCAAGCCTTTTTGGCCAGATTCTTCATCCCCGGCGCATGAATATTGAATTTGAAAACGTACGTGAAAAAATCGCCTCTATTCCGCAGCTTCTGGACGCCGCCAAACGAAACGCGGTTGTTTATATTGACTGCCCGGGCGATTTTGAAAACCTTGTTTTAAGCGCCTTTGCCTCGCGGTTCAGCGCGCTTGGGTTTCCGGTGACAAATAACGCGGGCGCTGCCGGCGCTGTCTGCCGTGTGACAATCAGCGAAGGAATGCAGCAGCGCGATTTGGGGATATTTTATCATCCGTCGCTGCGGGCGGTAATAACAGGCAGCGCGGGGGTATTATTTACGTTCAGCGCGGAAGGCGAAAGAGCAAGCGCAGTAACTTCTGATGTCGCCAAACGCAGAGCGTATCAGTCATTGGCGGACAGTGTAAGGGAAAACTTTTCACTTACGCCTTAATTTTAAATTGTAATTTATCCGTGTTACGCGCGGAAAAAATAAAAGGAGATTTTATGAATACGAGAAAAATTGTGATGATTGTTTGTGCGGCACTTATAATTACTGTTATTGGCAGCCTTGCAGCATGCGGAACGGCAAAGACACCATCCGCGGAAATTTCCGCGCAGGCTGAACTGACTGCCGACAGTTACCGAATTGTGGACTGGAAGGATCGCAGTATAGGAGAAACCGCAAGCCCAGATTGGCTTCTTCCCGCGGTGCGCGGGAACTGGAATGTATTTAAAAACGACTGGCCTGTAAGTCAGGATAAGGTTTTAAAAATAGGCGTCGCGCGCCATGCAACGCTGAACGGAGCGCAGACAATAGCGGAAGTGCAATACGCGGCAAGGCTTGCTTCTCAGCTGCGGCAGTCGGTTCTTTCGCGCGCTGCTGTCAGCCTTGGCAGTGACGGTGAATTTGATCTTGTAAACAATGCCGCTACCCAGACGCAGGTAACTATAGCCGGACAGGAAAGGCTGACAGATTTTTGGCAGTTAATAGAAACTACAGGGAATGACCGCAGAACAAACCGTGTATACAGTTACTGGATTGTTTATGCCTGCGATTCCCTGGTTTGGGATCAGCTGGTCGCAAAGTACATTTATGATATTGTAGGCCTTCTGCCTGAAACAAGAACGCAGCAGGTAATTGCCGGAATGTTCAACGAAATCAATGAAGAAATTAAATATGAACGTGAAAGAACACAGGCTCAATTTAACGCGGAACTTACAGCAAGGCAGCAGGCGCTGATCCAGCCAATACCTTCTTCGGAAATTCGATCGGCGTTTCAATCAAATGATCCAGCGCAAAGAGCTGCAGCCGCTACAACTCAGGCGGATATTGATTATGTTCTGGCTTTAATGGCTCTCTCAGAAAGAAGGTAAAGCATAGTCATTTATCATCAAAGGCGATCCTGATGTTTTTCACGTTTTTTTATCGATATTTATTTATCGAATTTTCACTGGAATTTTCATAATTTTGTAATTAAAATAATAGTAGAATGAGAAAGTTGTTTTTTCTGCTCATTTTTTCTCTTTTTTCCGGTTTCAGCGCCGGCATTTGGGCGCAGAATATTGAATACGCGCCGCATGTTACGCAAATAAACGTTGAAGCGCGTTCCAATTTAATCAGGATTACATGGGTTGACTCGCCTGACGCGAAGGGCCCTGTCTATATTTTCAGATCCGCGCGTCCTTTCGGCGGATCGGTTCCTGCGAATATCCGGCCTGTGGTTGTAAATTACGGGGAGCAGTATTACATCGACGACGCTGACGATATGGAAAATCTTTATTACTTTATCGCGGCAAGCGATCTTCGGGGACAATGGTATGATAATATAATTCCCCGCGTTAATAGCGCAAGTTTAATACCCGGTTTGATCAATGGAAACGAAGATGAAGAAAGGTTTTATTTGGCTTCTGATTCCCTGCCTGCGGATTCTGTCAGTGGGATTTACAATTTAAAAGCTGTAATGGAAGGGGAGAGAGCGGTTATTACTTTTGATTCATCGGGCGCAGCCGCAAGAAACGCGATTCTTTACCGCAGTACTCAGCCTGTTCAAAGTCCGCAGGATTTGCTTAACGCCGTCATTGTACAGTCGGGAATTGTTTCTCCATTTGTTGATTTTCCCGTTCCCGGCATTTCATGGTATTACGCGATTATTTTTGAAGACGACATCGCAAGCGGAAACATGGGAATAAAGCCCGGTATTAATGCGACTGTATCGGCTGTAACGATCAGCGGGCAGGATCAGGAAAGAGCGATTCGTCCGATACCGCTTCCAATCCTTACGTTACGTGATACAATTTCCGGCGGGCTATTTATCGCGGATATTCCCAATCATACGCCTTTAAGCGCGCAGACTTCCGAAACGCTGCGTAATACGCAAATACCTGTAAAAGCGCCGCTTGTTCTAAAAAATCCGCGAGTCTTCACAGTTGATCTTGCGGCTCCGGCAGGCGGCGAAGATTCGGCGCTGATTCAGATTGTAATGGAATATTTTTTAAAGTTTGAATGGGAAACCGCGCGCGTCAGCCTGCAGCATTACCTTTCACTGCCAAGGTCAAAAGAAATTGAAGCGCGCGCCCGGTTCTATCTTGGCCAGGCTCTATATTATACCGCGAATTACAGGGAGGCTTTAATCGTATTTCTTTCATTCAGATCGCAGTATCCTGACGAAGCGAATGTCTGGATAGACGCCGTACTCACCGCGATGGTGTATTAAATTAAATGCCGCTTGTAAATATTGGAACACTAATAAAAAAACTCCGTATTCAGCAGGGGATAACGCAGGAGGAACTTGCGTATCCTGTGATTGAACAGTCAACATTGTCAAGGATAGAAAACGGGCAGACTACGCCTAATAAAAGCACAACCGAGATGCTGCTTGAAAGGCTTGGGTATAACCCCGGCAATATCGATATCGCCGTTGATAAAAGAACCGCAGATATCCATAAAACGATGGATGAACTTTACGCTTTAATAAAAACAGAAAGCATATATGAAGATCAGGCTGAAAGGACCGAAAAAGCTGAAGCGATAATTAAAACGCTGGAAGCAGACAGCGAATTTATGGCGGAGCGCGTTAACAGGCAGTATATTTTATTAAATAAAGCGATGTGCGCTTTACACAAAAAAGAAGATCTGCAAAGCGTGCATGAAATGCTTATGGAAGCGATGAAAATCAGTATCCCTGAATATAATGAAAAAGACATAGATAAATATTATCTTTCCAAGCAGGATGTGCGCATAATAAATCTTACCGCGATGGTCTACCGTGATAACGGGCGTCTTGAAGACGGTATCGAGGTACTGAGCCTTTTAAAAAAGAACTTCGAGGAAACCAACATTGACAAGGAATCCAAAGGGGAATATTACGCCAGCGTTGTCTACGCTCTTGCTACGCTTCTTGCCTATGCCAAAAGATATAAGGAAGCTCTTGATATGTGCGACCGCGCGGCGGAAGTATGCAAGGAAACAGGGGTTTTCCGCCTTTTGCCTTTGATAATTGCTTATAAGTCTCAAAATATGTTTAATTGGGGAGAAAAAGAGGGGTGCCTTGAGCGTGTGATGCCTGAGTGTATTGAGCTTGCGAAGCAGTCGTATTATGCTTCAAAGATGTTCGATTTCCACAACTGGAGCGATAAGATAAAAAATTTCGCCAAAATTCATCTTGGTTTGGAACTGTAAAAATCCGCAGAGTCGAATTAAGGTATTATCCTGAAACAAGCGAACCTGCGATAAAACCCAACAACGGCATACTATACTTGTGCAGCCGGTCTACTTTAGAGAACAAAAGATAAATTAAGAACACCCAAAATGTTCCTGCTTCTAAAGCAACGTCTGCGATAAAAGCAGAAAGCCCGATTTTATCTAAATTTTGGGCTACAGTCAAGCTGCCAAAAATCACCTTTGTAGAAATGGTAATTACATAGGAAATCCGCCAGAAATCGTAATACTGGAAAATGATCCAAAAAGAACCACTAACAAGAACAACAACAATGACAATAACAACTTTCTAATCATGTTCAATCTCCTTAAAATAATATATGTTAAGGATATACCAAAAATTTGATTTTGTCAACTAGTGCATTTTCCCTTCAAAAACCGCCTTTTGCCTTTGGTAACCGCGTATAAAGCTCATTGTCTATATTATCTTGGAAACAATGATGAGTGTTCCGGGCTTTTGAAGCAGTCGTATTACGCTTCAAAGATGTTCGGTTACCGCAATTGGGAAGTCATGGTAATGGATGACGCGAAAGAATTTGGCATAGATCTGTAAATATGAGCGAAATAACATACATAATTCCCTTTTCTTTTAATATATAAACATCAAGCTTTATACTGCGCAAGGCAAAGTTCGTAGTATCTGCCTTTAAGCGCCATTAATTCTTCGTGCGTTCCGCTTTCCGTGATTTGCCCGTCGCTTATGAACATAATTTTTGTGCAGTTGCGGATCGTGGAAAGGCGGTGCGCGATTATGAATGAAGTGCGCCCATTCATTAAGGTTTGAATTCCCTGCTGCACAAGCTGTTCAGTCCCTGTGTCGATGCTGCTTGTCGCTTCATCAAGAATTAAAATCCGCGGGTTGGAAATAAGCGTGCGGGTAAAAGCTAAAAGCTG
>WQSN01000082.1 GCA_009787835.1 Treponema sp. | reverse complement strand
GCGAAGGTGTTATACCCGTTCCCTTTCCGAACACGGAAGTCAAGCCCTTCTGCGCCGATGATACTACGTTTCTAAAGCGTGGGAAAGTAGGTCGCTGCCAATTTTTTTTGTTTTTCTTACATAGAGCTGCCTTTTGCGCGGCTCTTTTTTTATTCATTTTTGGCATTGCAAAGAAGCTCTTTAAAGGTAATGTGTATTTAATCTTTCTCTTTTAGAAGCGCATCGTTATTTAATACTTTAAATGAAACTGCTTTGGGAGACTGTATGTCACGCACAACTATACCTTCTTTATCAAGACCGCTTGGATACTTGCCTCTTGCTTTTTCTAGTAATGTATCAAGGGAATAATCGAACTGTTCGCCGCGCTCTTCAAGCGGAACAACCGGAATTTCAAGCTCCGCGCATAATTTAACAGCTTCATCGTAGGGGAGGTATCTTCCTGTATCGCAGTCTTTTACGTCGAAGATGTACCATTCAATTGCAGCTAACCGCAGTCTGTTTTTCTGAATGCCGGGACCGCAAATTTCGCCTGTCAATACAATGTTTTTTCCGAGCTTTATTAGTTTTTCTTTTAAACCGTATTTATATACCGGCGTCCAGTATAGAGATTCTTTTTCGTCTTTTATTTCCTTGTTCCTGCTGCAGCATCCTGTTTTTCCGTCAATATGATAAACAATTCCCGAAGTGCCGTCCATTTTTGTGGTGATATAATACGGTTTGCCTTTCAGCTCTTCCAGAAGTTCAAGCGCGGATTGTATCCTGATTTCATCGGAAGCTGGTATTCCATGGGGACGTTCCCCGATAATTGTTCCGCCTGCTGTAGCTGTTTCAGGAATGAACCATTTTTTTATATTGAGTTTTTCTGTTACATCGGTTCCCTCGCTTAATCCTTCCAGTTCGGGAAATTTTCCAAGCGGCAGTAAAAGACCCTGTGAAAGCTGTCCTCGTATTTTTATTGTGCGTATTCTGAAACCTTCTCCGTTATCTGCATTTTTCCGGTATGAGGAAACGCGTAAAAATTCATAGCGTTCATCAATCGGAAGAAAACTGTCAACTTCATAATAAACGCCGAAATCGCTGTCCTTAAACTCGCCTTTTTTTACAACGCACTGCCATCCCATGACATGCGCAATCTCCAGATGATCTGAATCAGGCAGGGGACATATTTCCCTTACCTTTTGAATAGTAACCAATGATCGCATACTATCCTCCGTAATTGTTAAATTATAGATGAGCAAATATAAAATGACAATTATGGTTATATATTTTTCCAGAAACCATCCATAAAATAATTAACTGATAAATTATGGTTGAAAGGCGGGAAGCTGTATTGGAGATCGGAAAGCAACCGGTTTTAAAGGTTTCCTAAATTCTTTCTTTATAAATTTTCCCAGCTATCTCCAGCAGTTTTTCCCTTGTGTTCTGCTGCGGATCGTCGAGGGTTGTTTCAAGGAGTTCATTTAAAATAATTCCCATTATTTTACCGGGTTCAATTCCAACCGCCATTAAATCAGTTCCTGATACTGCAAGATCTTTTACAGTAAAAACACGGCTGCTGTCCAATACCCTGCGCACTTTTTTTGCGAGTAACATTAAAGAACGTAAATCCGCTTCTTTGCCGCTGAAAGCGTATGCGTCCGCACGGCGCAGGCGGTACAGGCTTTCAAGGTTTGATTCTCCCACACGGGCGATGAAACGGCGCACAGCGGCGTCTGTCCAATCGTCGGTGTAATGGAACATGTGCTCTTTTATCAAATGGCAGACATTATTAATTATCGCGCCTGAGTAGCGCAGGCGGTTCAGGATTTTATGGCATATAACGGCCGAGGTTTCTTCGTGACGGTAGAATGTCCAAACGGACTGTACGCCGCCGCTTTTATCAACAGGAGAATATTCACATAACGTTTTTGCACCGGAAGATCCGCTTAAAGTGCGCGGCAGAGGTTCCAGATTCCTCACCTGGGGTTTTCCAACATCGTGAAAAAGGGAAGCAAGGCGCAGTTCACGGGAATAATTGTTCGCTGCGGCATAATCGCAGGAGTATAACAAATGATCGAGTACATCAAATTGATGAAAACCTTTCTGTTCAACTCCGCGGCAGACTGCAAGTTCGCCAAGATAAAGATCGAGCAAACCTGTTTTTTCCATTAATAAGAAACCGCGCGATGGTTTGCCAAAAGGCGGAGAGGATGCGAGTATTTTATCAATTTCATCGCGTACACGCTCCCAGGAAACATTTGCGGCTTTTTTCAGCGAACCGGGTATCGCGTCTAATGTGCCTTGTTCAATATTGAAACCAAGCTGAGATGCGAAACGTACTGCGCGCATCGGCCGCAATCCGTCTTCGTTGAAACGTTCATCCGCGTTTCCCACACAACGGATGATACCGGCTTTTATATCTGCTTCTCCGCTGAAAGGATCGACTATTTCTCCTTTGGGAAGACGCAGGGCAATAGCGTTCATTGTAAAATCGCGCCGCGATAAATCTTCTTCGATGGCTGCCGCATAATAAATCTGATCAGGCCTGCGTCCGTCCGAATAATCCGATTCAGTTCTGAATGTTGTAATTTCCGCGCTGTGTTTTTTATAGAAAACGGTAACAGTTCCGTGCTTAATTCCTGTGGGAATAACTTTTCCTCCCGCGCGTCTTGCGATTGCCGTTACCTCTTCGGGTATTGCGTTTGTCGCAAGATCCCAGTCGTGGATTTTTTCCCCTCTCAGCATGTCTCTGACCGCTCCGCCTACAAGGTAGATGTCTTTTTTATTTGAATTAAAAAATGAGGCGATTTCTTTCAGGATCGGGTGGATACTTGTTCTCAATTGATTTTCCTGCCGGCCTTAAGTATAATACATATATCAGGTATGTTCACGGTCTGTGTCTCTGCAATGAAAAAGGAATTGTTTTGTTAGGTATTATTTTTACAGGCGGCGGGAAGCCTTGCGCGCAGGTTATAAGGCAGGCGATAGACAAGGACGCAATGGCAGACAATGTGATCTATATCGCGGCAGATTCGGGACTTGAGGTGGCGGAGAATGCGGGGCTGCGGCCTCACTGGATTATTGGAGACATGGATTCCATTAATGACATATCGAGTCTTGCATACTATCCGCCAGATTGCGTTAAACGCTATCCGCAGGACAAGGATTATACGGATACCGAACTGGCGTTTTCGCTTGCTGTTGAAAAGGGCTGCGATACTGTATGGATAATAGGCGGAGGCGGGGGTAGAATTGATCATCTGTTTGGAATCAGATCTCTTTTTGAAAGGGATATTTTTCCTGTCCGATGGATTACAGGAGGCGAAGATATTCATTGTATAAGCGCCTGTAACGCGCATAATAAATTATCCTTAAAACCTGGGAAAAACGCGTGTGTGTCAGTATTCCCGCTTGGAAACGGTCCGTGGGAAGCGCAGAGCAGTGGATTAAAATGGCCGCTTTCAGGCCTTCCCTGGGATCGCGGTTTTTTTGGTTTAAGCAATGTGGCGTCAGATGGTGATTTTTCAATAAAGGCGGAAGCCGGCCGGTTTATGGTTATACTGGAAAAAAATTTACAGGACTTGTGTGACAACTAACAATCGTTGTCCGTAAAGTTCAATACAGAGGTTATTGTGTCAGCGGTATTAATGGATGGAAAGGTTCTTGGAAAAAAGATACGCGAAAGCGTTAAAACAAGAAGCGCATCGTTACGTGAAAAGGGGATTATTCCGTGCCTTGCAGTGGTGCTTGCAGGCGAAGATCCGGCCAGTATGTCTTATGTTAACTCCAAGGAAAAAGCTCTTACGGAAGCGGGAATGGACAGCCGCGATATAAGATTGCCTTACGGCATCGAAGAGGCTGATCTTCTTTCAATCATCGCGGATTTGAATAAAGATGATAAAATTCACGGCATACTTGTCCAGCTTCCGTTACCCGATCATATCAATGAGGAAAAAATTACTAGCGCGATTGATCCCGGGAAGGATGTGGACTGCTTTCATCCTGTTTCGGTTGGGAATATGGTTTTGGGAAGACAGGCATTTTTACCATGTACGCCTCACGGGATTCTTGTACTGTTAGGTGAATATAATGTCCCGGTCTGCGGCTCTCATGTAGTTGTGGCCGGCAGGTCCAACATTGTAGGAAAGCCTCTTATGAATCTATTGATACGAAAGGAATATAACGCAACTGTTACCCTCTGCCACACAGGCACAAAGGATCTTGCGCGTTTCCTTCAGCAGGCGGATATTATTATAGCGGCGGCAGGAAAACCCGGCCTGATCACTCCCGCAATGGTAAGGGAAGGAGCGGCGGTTATTGATGTTGGAATAAACCGTGTCCAGGATTCCGCGTCGAAAAAAGGCTACATTCTCTGCGGCGATGTTGATCCCGCCGTGGCTGAAAAGGCCGCTTTTTTCTCGCCTGTACCAGGCGGGGTCGGTCCAATGACTATTGCCATGCTTCTGCAAAATGTAGCCGAATCCGCCGAAAAAAGGTTATAATATAATTATGAATGATATTGAAAAAAGGGATAATATTCCCTCAACATCCAATTTATCAAAGCTGGGCATTACCGCGATAAGTTACACAGCAGGCGGAATCTTTATTTTGATTTTAAACGCTTTGTCAAAAATACCGGTGCTTGGGCTTATTGCAGGAGCTATCGTCTGCGCGGTGGGCATAATGTCGCTTATGTCGAAAGATAAAGCGGACAAGAAAGCCGGCGCTATCATTACAGGCGTCGGTGCGCTTGTACTTCTTTCCAAATTACCGGTAGTCGCTCATATCGCTCCCGCACTTTTGGCCATAGGCGCTGTCGGTCTTTTGGCATTGGGCGTCTGGAATGGGGTTAAATTTTTTCTTGGTCTGAAAAAACGTTCATAGCAGCAGATTATTAATGCTGAATTCGTTTATTTAATTCCTGATTTCTGATTTTTCCTTGTGATTATATGAATTACTTTTTTGAAACCTACGGCTGTCAGATGAACAGCGCTGAGTCGGCGGCATTGGCTCTTGTTTGTAAGGAACGGGGCTGGAAAGAAGTTCCTGACAGTGAAAAAGCGGATATTGTTCTGATTAACACTTGTTCTGTCCGGCTTACCGCCGAAAGAAGGGCGTTTGGGCGTATCGCTCATTACGCCGGTATAAAAAAAAAGCATAAACCTGACCTAACGCTGGTAGTCGCGGGCTGCATGGCGCAGAGATTGGGCAGTAAATTAATTGAAAAGTATCCGCAGATTGATTATGTAATGGGCACTTCCGCCCGTTCAAATTTTCCTTTAATACTGGAAGCAGTAGAAAATTCCGCCAGGGCTGTTTTTGATCTAAATGAAAAACCTGTTTTTTCTTTTTCGCAATCTCATTTTAAAGAAGGGCAATTCCGCAGTTTTGTGCCAATTATGCATGGCTGTAATAACTTTTGCTCTTATTGCATAGTCCCTTATGTCCGCGGCAGGGAAGTTTCCCGCGACCCTGAAAATATCGCGCAGGAGATACGGCTTGCAGGCGGAATGGGAGTAAAGGAAATTACTTTGCTTGGGCAGAATGTTAATAGCTATTATTGGCCTGTTGATAAAACAGATTTTCCGGGACTTTTAAAAATAATCGCCGCAGAAGCGGATAAGAGCGGAGTAAAATGGCTGCGCTTTCTTTCCGCAAATCCCGGCAATTTTTCTTCAGACACAATTGAAGTAATGGCAGCTAACAAATCGTTTTGCCGTCATATACATCTGCCGGTCCAGCATGGCTCCAACAGCGTACTGAAAGCGATGAACCGGGGATACACTTCAGAAAATTTCCTGGAACTGGTCAGGGAAATCCGGACAGCCATGCCGGGAGTTACACTTTCTACAGATATTCTGGTAGGCTTTCCCGGTGAAACAGAGGATGATGTAAAACAGACGCTCCGGTTAATGGAAGAGGTAAAATTCCTCTATTCATACATGTATCACTACAATCCGCGCGAAGGAACTGCGGCTTTTAATTTACCGGACAGAATAAGCGAAGAAGTAAAAAGGGAAAGGCTTTCACAGATTATTACTTTGCAAAAGAAACATACATCGGAACTTTTAAGGAAGAGAATTGGCAGTTCAGAAATCGTTTTAGTAGAGGGTATTTCGCGAAAAAATGCCGATGAATTAATAACAAGGACTGAAAAAGACGAAATGGTGGCGGTTCCCGGCCCTAAATCGCTGATAGGCGCTTTTGGCAAGTTAACGCTTTGTGCATTAAAGGGAAACACATTTCGCGCAGCCACACTGGAAAAGGAAAGGAGTTAAAATCATGCCCTGGCGTTTAATAATTTTTATCGCTATTTTTGGCGTATTTCTCGTATTTATTACATTTAACCTGGAAAATAAATGCGACATCAGTTTTGGCATTTTCTCAATTAATGAAGTGCCGGTATTTGTTACAGTATTTGCTTCATTTGCAATGGGGTTATTATGCGCTCTGCCTCTTGTTATGCACATAAAGAAAAAAAATACAAGAAAACCTTTATTCATTAGGAAGAAGAAGGAATCTGATGAGATGCAGGAACATCCTGATTCCGAAGCCAGCGATCAAACAGGCAAGGACGCTGCCCCGGCAAGAGAAGGATTCTTCTCCAAAAGAAATAAAGGCGGCAATGAATAAATCCTTTTTACTTACCGCAATGATAGCGGCGGCAGGTATTTTTTCAGGAGAAGCAGCATTCGCGCAGACCGGCGTCTCTCTGGAAGCGGAGATTCAAAGTTATGAAAGAACCGCCGCCAGATCTGATATTTCCGCGCAGGAGAGGCATGGAGCTTTAATTCGTCTTGCGAACCTGCGCCAGGTATCAGGTGATATAGAAGGCGCCGCAAGAAACTGGCTGGAAGCTGCTGCCGCGATTCCAGGCGATGTAGATGACAACGCTCTTTTATCGTGCGCTTATTGTCTTGCGGTTATGGGCGAATGGGAAAGAGCAGGAACCGCCCTTGATCCATTATTGTCAAAATCCCCGCGCGCGCGTTTTCTAAATACCGCGATTAAGGCGATTTCGTCAGGTGACATATCAGCTCTCAGCGCTATGGCCGAAGGCCCTGAGTATAATGAACTTAAAAGTGAAATTTATTTTTTTCTTTGGAGAATTTCGCGGAGCATTTACTCTGAAGGAACTGTTTCCGAAAGATGGCGTCTGCGTCTCATCGCGGAATTTCCTCAAAGCCCTGAAGGCCGCCTTGCAGCAGGTTTAAGCGCCGCCGCGTATGGCGCATCTTCAATAATTGTCAGCCCCAGCCCGTTCTGGCTTTTAATTAACAGCATAGAATCTTCGCCATCCGCCGCATCATTTCCCGTCTCTGAAACATCACAAAAAACCGCGGCTTCTTCGGCAATTAACGCGGCGCAGACAGATTCTGTAAAACTGCAAACCGGTTTATTCAGCCGGCAGGCTAACGCCCAGACGCAAATCGCAGGATTAAGACAAGCCGGTTTCTCCCCGTTTATGGAACAGCGTTATGCCAACAATGGCGAAATGTGGGCAGTTGTTGTTCCCGCAGGCTCGGACGTTAACCGCACAATAAGTGATTTACGGGAAGCCGGATTTGAGTCTTTTCCTGTACGGTAGCTAACACAACAGGAATTGTACGTGATCCACATCGAAACCTCAACCGAGCCTGTCGCAGACAGGCGAAGGTTCCCCTCTTGATGCCCCTGAAAGGGATTTGCGCAGACCGCCTGTTACTAATCATAAATTTCTACAAATCAGATTTATATGTTTACTTAGTTGTTGTTCACCCCATATATAGCGTATATTTGCAACTAACGACACCAGAGAATTTTGTCACCGCACAAGAACAGGGAGTGTAAAATTTTTACACTTTTAGTTAAAATTTTAGTGGACAAATTTCACCATGTCATTGTATAATTAACTAAATAATCAATCAGGGAGAGGTGAAATGTCCGCAAAAATTTGTA